>NZ_JBEXNM010000039.1:0-80368 GCF_040611095.1 Streptomyces sp. NPDC003077
CGGCCGGGGCGCGTTCCGTAGGCGCCCCGGCCGCGGTACCGCCCGTACGGCCCGCACCGATGGGCGGCGGGCCGGGCAAAACAAGCCTGTCTGGCCCGCACCGATGGGCGGCAGGCCGGGCAAAACAAGCCTGTCTGGCCCGCACCGATGGGCGGCAGGCCGGGCAAAATCAAGCCCGTCCGGCCTGCGCTGTTGGGTGGCGGGCCCGGCAAAAACAAGCCCGTCCGGCGATTGAGGACAACGCCCCCGGCGTTCACCGGTTCCAGGAATCACCCGCCACCCACCCCGATCCCGTACCCGCGCTCACCGGGGGTCCGCAAACGCCGGACGAGCTGGAACGGACCGCCGTGCCGACGTCGCCACGATGTGGGCGTCACCACGATGTGGGCGTCACCACGATGTGGGCGTCACCACGATGCGGGCGTCGCCACGATGCGGGCGTCGCCACCTGAGCGGGCCTCCGCGCATGGAGTGGCCGGTGAGACGTCAAGCGGCCGTCAAGGAACGCCGGTCCACCGCAAAGTGCACGTATGTGTCACGTCCACGCAGCACGCGCTTAACACGGGACCGGCACAGTGAAGGAGTGCGGCGATACGGACCTCCGGAGCGGCTCCCGGACTCCCACGGTCGCCCGGACGCGTTCGACCGGCCCTGACACGGTCCGCGTCCCGTGCGGGGACCGCCGTCGTCCCGACTCCGGCCACGGCCGGGGTACGGCGGTCCCCGCCACCTTTTGGCCGGACTTTTGGCCGGACGGGGCGCGGTCCCCGGGCGGCACGGCATGTTCCCGGCGCATGTTCCGCGCGCGGTCCGCTCCGGCGCACTTCCCGCTCCCGCGCGCGGCGCGCTCCGGGCACACTCTCCTTCCGGCCGAATGCTCTTCGTTCAAGGCTGGAACACCACCGCGCGTCGGCCCACGATGCCTTCATGGACACCAACACGACGATGGCGGGCCCCGTCCATCTCCGGCTCCCCGACGAGGAGCCGCGGCCGGAGGCGGGGTGTGAGGTGTGCGCGGCCCTCGCCGAGGAGCGCGCCGCGGCCCGTACGGCGGGCGATCTGGCGAAGGTGACCGACTGCAACGTGCGGATGCGACGCCATCCGCACGCGGCGGCGAAGGAGAGCTGAGGGGCCGAGGGGCTGAGGGGCCGACGGGCCGGGGAGGCGTCACGACCGGCCGGCGGGCAGCGAACCGCCGCGGCGGGGCAGCGGGCCGCCCTGCCCGGGCGGCGGGGCCCGCCCCGCTCACGGCCGGGGCGCATGCTCGCTCACCTCCGGAGTGCCCGGGCGCTCACCGCCGGCCGGTCGCGCGCGTACCGCCTGGCGCCCGCATACCGCCGGGGCCGGTGCTCACTTCCACTCGTCCCTGTCCCCGCCCCCGTCCCCGGAGCCCGTACGCCGCCAGGGGAGGACGTGGGACGCCTGGACCACGTTGACGCCGAGGATTCCCGCCCACGTCACCAGCAGGCCGACGAGGCCCTCGTTGCCCGCCGCTATCGCGGACAGCGGTATGGCCAGGACCAGCGAGAGTCCGGCGAAGCCGAACCGTTCGCCGAAGCCGCGCCCGCCCGCCGATGTCTTGGGCGGACGGTATGTGCCGCGGGCCACCTGCATCTGGCGTTCGGCGAGTTGCCGGCGCACGCGTTGGTCGACGGCCGTGTCAAGTTTATCCAAAAAGGACTCCACCAATTCGGATTCGTACTCCTCACCCAGCTCTTTACGGGTCTGGAGGGTCGCGTCGAGTTCTTTCTTCAGTTCCGGGTCGTGGGTCGCCATATTCGCGAGATTACGGAGTTCCGGCCCGGCGGTCAGTAGGGATAGCCCCCGGATCGTCGCCGTCCGCCCGGCCCCCGGTCGGGTCGGTCGGGTCGGTCGGGTCGTGGGGAACGGCGGCCGGTGTGGTGGCCGGGAGGCGGGCGGTGTCGCGGCGGGTGACGGCCCAGTACAGGACGGCGGGCACGGCCAGGCCGACGATCCAGGAGACGTCGGCGCCCCCGAGCGGGGCGACCAGGGGGCCCGTGTAGAAGTGCGTCGCGAGGAAGGGGAGTTGGGCCAGTACGCCGAGGACGTAGACGGCCAGGGTCCGGATGTTCCAGGCGCCGTAACGGCCGTGCGGGTCGCTGAGGGCCGGAATGTCGTACCGCTCTTTGGAGATCAGGTAGTAATCGACGAGATTGATCGCCGACCAGGGCGTGAAAAAGGTCAGCAGGAAGAGCAGGAAATCCTTGAACGCGCTCAGGAAACCGTCTTTCCCCAGCAGCGCCACGGCGGTACCCGCCACCATGATTCCGGCGATGTAGGCGGCCCGCCCGGCCGGTGACAGCGTGCGCCGCCCGCGGAAACCGCTGACGCTGGTGACCAGCGACATGAAGCCGCCGTAGGTGTTGAGGATGTTGATCGTCAGCTTGCCCAGGGCGATGACGAAGTAGAGGGCCGAACCGATCAGTCCGGCGCCGCCCAGGCCGACCACGTACGCCACCTCGTGCCCGACGAAGGCGGCCGGGGCGGCAGCGGCGGCGAGCGCGCCGAAGGCCATCGACCACTGCGCGCCGAGGACCGAACCGGACAGCGTCCACCAGAAGGTGGCCCGGGCGGAGGTGTGCCGCGGCAGATAACGGGAGTAGTCCGCGACGTACGGGCCGAACGCGAGCTGCCAGGACGCGGAGAGCGAGACCGCCAGCAGGAACACCGGCAGCGCGAAGGAGCGGTCGTGCAGCAGCGCCCCCAGGTCCGCGCGCTCCAGCAGCCGGACGCCGAGATAGACGAAGGCCAGGGCGCACACGGCGCTCGCGATCCGCCCCAGGAGGTGGATCAGGCGGTAGCCGATCGCCGCCGCGAGGGCCGTCACCGCCGCGAAGATCACGATCCCGGCGGTGTCCCCCAGGTGCGTCAGCTCGCCCACCGCCTGCCCCGCCAGCACGCTCCCGCTGGCGAAGAACCCGACGTACATGACGATGACGAGCAGCAGCGGCACGGCCGCGCCCCGCACCCCGAACTGGGCGCGCGAGGAGATCATCTGCGGCAGCCCGAGCCGCGGCCCCTGCGCGGAGTGCAGCGCCATCACCGCGCCCCCGAGCAGGTTGCCGATCAGCAGGCCGATCAGCGCCCAGAAGGCGCCCGCCCCGAAGACCACGGCCAGGGCGCCGGTGACGACGGCGGTGATCTGGAGGTTGGCGCCCAGCCAGAGTGTGAACTGGCTGAAGGCGGTGCCGTGCCGTTCGGAGTCCGGGACGACGTCGATCGAGCGCTGTTCCATGAGTGCCGCCATCCGGGGCCTTCTTCCGGTAGTGCCTGCGTGGTCCATTCGTGCCGGGGTGCGGGGGGCGCCGATGTGCCTGCCTTGTGGGCCGGGGCGGCGCGCGGGTCGGGCTCCAGAGGCGCGGGTTCCCGGCGGGCGCCGCCAGGTGCCGCGCACGGTTCGGCGGGGGTGGTGCCACTCCGTGTCGGCTGTATGAATTCATGCAGGATCGGGTCTGCGTGAATGGAAGGTCAATACCTTGGGGTAAAAAGAGGGGACGGAAGCCCGGGGCAGGGCCGTGACGACCGGGACGGCGTACGGCGGCGCGCCCGGCGGTTCCGTACAGTCGAGCGATCGCGGCGGCAGGCCAGCGGTCGGGATGTCCCGAAGGCCGGGGCGTACGGGCAGCCGGGAGGGCACAGGGAATGAACGGGGACAGCGGGGACACCACGGACGGCGTCCGGAGCGGCGACGCCGCCGGCCCGCCGCACGCCGTGGGGACGGTGGAGGGGGCGGGGCATGGCCCTTCGGCAGGTGCTTCCTCCGTCGACGGCCCTGACGCCGAGGTCGCCGGTGCGGGCTCCGCGCCCGGCATCGCCGCGCGGCTCCAGAAGCTCTTCGAGGGCCACCGGCTGACGCCCACCCAGCGCCGCATCGCGCACTGCATGGTGCGCCGGGCCGCCGACGCGCCGTTCCTCTCCAGCGTGGAACTGGCCGAGCTGGCAGGGGTGAGCCAACCGTCCGTGACGCGGTTCGCGGTGGCGCTCGGCTTCGACGGTTACCCCGGACTGCGCAAGCACCTGAGGGAGGTCACCCCCGCCCCGGCCGTGCCCGCCGAAGGCTCGTACAACGCCTACCAGCAGGCCGTACAGGCGGAGATCGACAACCTGCGGCACCTCGCCGCCGCGCTGGCCGACCCGGAACCGGTCGCGCGCGCCGGACGCCTCTTCGCCGCCTCCCGCCCGCTGCCGGTGCTCGGGCTGCGGGCCGCCTCCGCGCAGGCGGCCGGGTTCGCGTACTTCGCGCGGAAGGTGCACCCGGACGTCCGGGTGCTGGACGAGGGCGGCACGATGCTCGCCGACCGCATCGACGCGGCGGTGCGCGCGGGCGCGACCGCGCTGCTGTGCTTCGCGCTGCCGCGCCACCCGCGCGAGGTCGTGGACGCGCTGGAGTACGCCCGCGCGGCCGGGCTGACCGTTGTCACCGTCGCGGACAGCGCCTTCGCGCCCGTCGCCCGGCACACGGACCTGCTGCTGCCCGCCCCGGTCGGCACCGGCCTGGCCTTCGACACCGTGTGCGCGCCGATGCTGCTGGGGCGGGTGTTGCTGGAGGCGATGTGCGACGCGCTGCCGGACGCGCAGGCGCGGCTGGAGGAGTTCGACGTCCGGGCGGCGGAACGCGGGCTGTTCGTGGAGTGAGTGCGGGGGCGCGTCCTGGAGTCGATCAGAGCCCGTCCAGCGCGTCCCGGTGTGCGCCGCCGCTCTCGGCCGTCAGCTCCTCCAGCGTCTGCGGCGTACGGATCACCGCGAACCGTGGCGCGTCCCCGTCCCCCGGCGCGTAGCCGTACACCCCGGGCCTCGGCAGGGAGTTGTAGGCGTAGTGGGTCGAGAAGTAGTACGCGCCGGTGTCCAGCAGGGCGACGTGGTCCCCGGCCCGGAGGAGGGGAAGCGGGCGGTTCTCGGCGACCAGGTCGCCCGCGAAGCAGCACGGACCGGCCACGTCCTGCGCGACGGGCGCGCCGCTCCTCGGCCGTCCCCCCTCGTCGTACGCCGTCACGCGCAGCGGCCAGGCGGCCGGGACGTAGACGGTCCGCGCGGCCACCTGCGCGCCCGCGTGGGTCACGGCGATCGGGCGGCCCCCGGCGGTCTTGGCGTATTCGACGCGGGCCAGCACCGTCCCGTGCTTGGCCAGCAGCGACCGGCCGAACTCCGTGACCAGCCCGTAGCGGCCGGAGAACAGCCCGGGGACGGTGGCGCGCAGCAGCGCCGCGTACTCCCGGTAGGTCGGCGTGACCTCGTCCGACGAGAAATTGACGGGCAGGCCGCCGCCGATGTCCAGCGTGGTGACCTGGGGGCGCCCGGCCTTCTCGTTGATCTCCTCGGCGAGTTCGTACAGCGCCTGCGCGCCCTGCGCCATGACGGAGGTCGGCATGCCCTGGGACCCGACGTGGCCGTGCAACCGGTTCAGCCACGGCCGGTCGAGGAACGCCTGCACGACCCAGTCGCGGGCCCCCTCGTCGCGCAGCGCCACGCCGAACTTCGAGGTTCGGGTGGCGGTGCTCGTCGCGTCGATGTCACCCCCGCCGAGCTGGGCGTTCACGCGCAGGCCGAGGGGTGAGGCGGTGCCAACGGACGCGCCGACCAACGCGTCCACACGGGCCAGTTCCTCCCGGTTGTCGACATTGACGGCGATGCCGAGGGCGAGCGCCGTGCGCAGCTCGTCCGGCGTCTTGGCGGGGGAGTCCAGCACGATCCGCTCCGGCCCGACCCCGGCCGCCCGCGCCAGCGCCAGTTCGCCCGGGCTCGCCACCTCGCACCCCAGCCCCTCGCGCGCGAGCAGCCGCAGGACGGGGACGAGGGAGGCGGCCTTGACGGCGAAGGCGTGCAGGACGGGGGTTCCCGGGGGCAGCAATTCGCGGAACGCGGCGTGCAGTTCGGCTACGGTCCGGCGAATCCCGGCGACGTCCAGGAGACCGATGACGGGTGCGTCGGGAGTGATCAGCCCTTGCTCGACGGCTGCTCGCACGGCGCGGTCGCGGTCTCCGGCCGAACGGGCGGCCGTGAGGGAGGAGGGGGCGGGGGAGGGAGCGGTGGACGCGGCTGACTCGGCAGGCGTGGGGCTCATGCTTGCCACTTCACCATTTTGGGCGGCCGGTACGCCATGGTCGCGGAGGAAGGGTCGGGGGCGGGCCCGGGGCGCGCTCAGCCCGTCGCCCACTCCGCCCAGATCTCCTTGCCGCCGGTCGTACGCCGGCCGTTGATGATCACGTAGTGACCCCAGTTGTCGGCACACATGCGCAGGAACCACAGGCCACGGCCGTGTTCCGCGTCGAGGCGGTCCGGGATGCGACCGGGGATGGGGACGGGGAGCTTCGGGTTGTCGTCCCAGACGGCGAGGCGCAAGAGGTGCTTGGTGGCGGTGTGACTGAGGTGCACATCGACGGGTCCGGAGGAGTGCTGGAGGGAGTTCGTCGTCAGCTCCGAGACCAGCAGTTCGGCGTTGTCGGTGATCGTGGTCGTGATGCCGTGGCGGCCGAGCACGGTGCGGACGTGCGCGCGGGCGATGCCCGGCCCGAAGGGGCGGCGGGCGATGCGGAGGGCGTACTCCCAGTCGTCGGAGGGGTCGGACGGGGACGGGGCGGGAATCGCAAGGGCGTGACCGGTCATGGCTGGCTCCTCGGAGGGGTTGCGGCGGTCGTGGGATGCCGGAGAACTGCGCACGAGAGGCCGACGCGATTTTTCGTCTACGGCCCCACTCGCGCACTGACAGGGAGTACGTTGACCGTCGCTCACCGTAAGTGAGGTGAGTACAGTGCTGCTACGACGTCGGGCAACAAACTGCTCTTTCGAGGGACGGTGAGCCAGGCGTTGACGGGAGGAGAAGACGTGCCGCCGAGGTCAACGGCAACCGCACGACAACAGCGACTCGGCGCCGAATTGCGCAAGTTGCGAGAACGCGCGGGCCTGTCCACGCGGGAAGCGGGCCAGAAGCTGGGCGTTGATCCGGCAAGGATCAGCAATATCGAATCGGGGCGCTTCGGCGTGAGCGCCGACCGGGTGCGGACTTTCGCGCTGGGGTACGACTGCACGGACAGCGTGTTCGTGGACGCGCTGGCGGAGATGGTGTCGGCGCGCGGTCGGAACTGGTGGGACGACTACCAAGGCGTGCTGCCTTCCGTACTCCTCGACCTGGCCGAAATGGAGCATCACGCCACGTCCATTCGGACCGCCCAATTCACGCACCTGCCGGGGCTGCTCCAGACTGCCGACTACGCTCGGCTGATTTTCCAGCAGAACGTGCCCACGCTTCCTCAACCGATGGTCGAGCACCGGGTGTCGCATCGGCTCAAGCGGCAGGGGGTGTTGTTTCGGGACGCTCCGGTGCCGTTCGCCACGATCATTCACGAAGCCGCGCTGCGGATGCGGTTCGGCGACCCGAAACTCATGCGTGACCAGCTCGCCTACATCGTCGAAATGAGTGAACGCCCCATGGTGGACGTGCTGGTGCTGCCCTTCGCCGCCGGGGTGTTTCCGGGAGCCGGGCAAACCGTTGTCTTCGCCACCGGGCCCGTGCGGCAGCTTGACACCGTCCAGTTGGACACCGAGCACGGTGGCGAATTTCTCCACGCGGAGGCGCAATTGGTGAAGTACCGCACCATCCTTGAGCGGTTTCAGGCGCTGTGCCTGGATGAGGAGGAGTCTCGTGCATTCGTCCGGCAAGTTATCGCGAGCCTATGAAAGGTCATGGGATGCCTGGTACGGCATGGCAGAAATCGTCATACAGCAGCGAGGCCAGTAGTTGCCTGGAAATCGCCGCCGCCCATGACGGCCTGCTCTGCTTCCGCGAGTCCGACATCCCGGACGTCATTCTGGTGGCAAGACCCGACGTGCTGAAGGGCTTACTCGCCACCTTGAAGATCGACGCCGTGCTGCCCTGATTCGAGCTATGGCGCCACGAAAGCCGAGTCCCCGTAACGTCATCCGTGAACTGTGAAAGGTATCCGACATGTCCCCCCTGATCTGGCAGAAGTCATCCCACAGCAGTGAAGGCAACAACTGCCTCGAAGTGGCCACGGCCCAAGACGACCGCACGCGACTGCTGCGCGAGTCCGACGCCCCGGCCACCGTCCTGACGGCAGGCCCGGCCGCTCTGGCCGCCCTGCTCGCCGCCGTGAAAGCCGGGGGCCTGCACCCCCGGTGAGCGCGGGTACGGGCTCGTGGGGGTGTGGCTGTTTTGGGACCGGTAAACGCCGGGGGCGTTGTCCTCAATCGCCGGACGGGCTTGAAATGGCGGACCCGCCGCCCATCAGCCGGGCTGGACGGGACCACCCGCAACCCACCCTCCCCACCTGTTGACTGACTGTATTCACCAACCCCAGTATGTGAATACATCGATCCAGTCGACAGTCAGGGAGGCACGGCCCATGTCAGGACCGCGACCCGTGCGGGCGCCGCGCGGTACGGAGCTGAGCGCGCTGGGGTGGCAGCAGGAAGCCGCGTTGCGGATGCTGCAGAACAACCTGGACCCGGAGGTGGCCGAGCACCCGGACCAGCTCGTCGTCTACGGCGGGACCGGCAAGGCGGCCCGGGACTGGCGGTCGTTCGACGCGATGGTGCGGACGCTGACGACGCTGCGGCAGGACGAGACGATGCTCGTCCAGTCGGGGCGGCCGGTCGGCGTCATGCAGACGCACGAGTGGGCGCCGCGCGTCCTGATCGCCAACTCCAACCTCGTGGGGGACTGGGCGAACTGGGAGGAGTTCCGGCGGCTGGAGGCGCTGGGGCTGACCATGTACGGGCAGATGACGGCCGGTTCGTGGATCTACATCGGGACGCAGGGCATCCTCCAGGGCACGTACGAGACGTTCGCGGCCGTCGCCGCGAAGCGGTTCGGCGGCACGCTCGCCGGGACGATCACGCTGACCGCCGGGCTCGGCGGCATGGGCGGCGCCCAGCCGCTCGCCGTCACCATGAACGACGGCGTGGCGATCTGTATCGACTGCGACCCGCGCGCCATCGAGCGCCGCATCGAGCACCGTTACCTGGACGTGCGGGCGGACAGCCTGGAGCACGCCCTCCAGCTCGCCACCGAGGCCCGGGACCAGCGCAAGCCGCTGTCCATCGGGCTCCTCGGCAACGCGGCCGAGCTGCTGCCCCGGATGCTGGCCGAGGGCGCCCCGATCGACATCGTCACGGACCAGACCTCCGCCCACGACCCGCTGAGCTACCTGCCGCTCGGCGTGGACTTCGCCGACATGGCCGCGTACGCCGCCGAGAAGCCCGCCGACTTCACGGCCCGGGCCCGGGAGTCGATGGCCCGGCACGTGGAGGCGATGGTGGGCTTCATGGACGCCGGGGCCGAGGTGTTCGACTACGGCAACTCGATCCGGGGCGAGGCGAAGCTCGCCGGGTACGAGCGGGCCTTCGCCTTCCCCGGCTTCGTACCGGCCTACATCCGGCCGCTGTTCGCCGAGGGCAAGGGCCCGTTCCGCTGGGCGGCGCTGTCCGGCGACCCGAAGGACATCGCGGCGACCGACAAGGCGATCCTCGACCTCTTCCCGGAGAACGCCTCGCTGGCCCGCTGGATCAAGCTCGCCGGAGAGCGGGTGCACTTCCAGGGGCTGCCGGCCCGCATCTGCTGGCTCGGGTACGGCGAGCGCGACAAGGCGGGCGAGCGGTTCAACGAGATGGTCGCCGACGGCACGCTTCAGGCGCCGCTGGCCATCGGCCGCGACCACCTCGACTGCGGCTCGGTGGCCTCCCCGTACCGCGAGACCGAGGCGATGCGCGACGGCTCGGACGCCATCGCGGACTGGCCGCTGCTCAACGCCATGGTCAACGTCGCCTCCGGCGCGTCCTGGGTGTCCATCCACCACGGCGGCGGCGTCGGGATGGGCCGCTCCCTGCACGCGGGCCAGGTCACCGTCGCGGACGGCACGCCGCTGGCCGGCGAGAAGATCCGCCGGGTGCTGACGAACGACCCGGGCATGGGCGTCATCCGCCACGTCGACGCCGGGTACGAGCGGGCCGAGGAGGTGGCGGCCGAGCGCGGCGTGCGGGTGCCGATGCGCGAGGGGGAGCCGGGCACGGACGGCCGGACCGAGGGCGGGCACGCGTGAGCCGCTCGTTCCACGAGATGTGGGCGGAGCTGCGGCCGATCGGCCGCGCCGCCTGCTCCGGCGGATACCGCCGGTTCGCCTGGACGGGCGCGGACGCCGACTGCCGCGCGTGGTTCGAGGACCAGGCGCGCTCGCGCAACCTGGCGTACGAGGTGGACCGCAACGGCAACCAGTGGGCCTGGCTCGGGGCCACGTCGTACCAGGACGTGGCGCCTGGAGAGGCGGTCGTCACCGGCTCGCACCTGGACTCCGTGCCGGACGGCGGAGCCTTCGACGGCCCGCTCGGCGTCGTCTCCTCCTTCGCCGCGCTGGACGAGCTGCGCGAGCGGGGCGCGCGGCCCGGCAAGCCGCTGGCCGTCGTCAACTTCGGTGACGAGGAGGGCGCCCGCTTCGGCCTGGCCTGCGTCGGCTCCCGGCTCACCGCCGGGCACCTGACCCCCGAGCAGGCGCACGACCTGCGCGACGCGGACGGCGTGTCGCTGCCGCAGGCGATGGAGCGCGCCGGATACGACCCGGAGGCCATCGGGCCCGACCCGGACCGGCTGGCCCGCATCGGCGCGTTCGTCGAACTGCACGTCGAGCAGGGACGGGCGCTGGCGCTGACCGACGACCCGGTGGGCATCGCGTCCGCCATCTGGCCGCACGGCCGGTGGCGGTTCGACTTCCACGGACAGGCCAACCACGCGGGCACCACCCGTCTCGTGGACCGCCGCGACCCCATGCTCACGTACGCGGCGACGGTGCTCGCCGCCCGGGAGCGCGCGGCGGCGGCGGGCGCCCTGGCGACCTTCGGCAAGGTCGCCGTGGAGCCGAACGGCGTCAACGCCATCCCCTCCCTGGTGCGCGGCTGGCTGGACTCCCGCGCGCCCGACCAGGACACCCTGGACGCCGTGGTGACCGCGATCGAGGCGGCGGCGCGGGAGCGCGGCGGACACGACGGTGTGGAGGTCGTGCTCACCCGGGAGTCCTTCACCCCGGTGGTGGAGTTCGGGCATGCGCTGCGGAACGAGCTGGGCCGCATCCTGGCGGGCGGGGAGCCGGAGGACGGGCTCGTGGGCGCGCCGGAGGACGAGCTCGCGGGCGCGGCGTCCGGCGAGCGCCCGGGTGGCGGTGTGGTGCGGGGCGACCGGCGCGCCGTGCCCGTCCTGGGCACCGGCGCCGGACACGACGCGGGTATTTTGTCGGGAAGCGTCCCCACCGCGATGTTGTTCGTCCGCAACCCCACCGGCGTCTCGCACTCGCCCGCCGAAGCGGCCACCGAGGACGACTGCGTGGCCGGAGTGACCGCACTCGCCGACGTACTGGAGGGCCTGGCGTGCAGGTAACGCCGAAGGGAACGGCACAGCCCACGACACGGCCCGGCACCGCGCCCGGGGAGGCGGGGGCCACGCCGGACGGGGCGCCCGCACGGCCGGTCGCCGCCGTGCCGGATGACGTGCCGGATGACGTGGCGGGGCCGGTCGTGCACGCCGCGACCGATCCGAGCGCCGAGGGAAGCCCGGCCGGTGGCGACGGCCCGTCTGGTGGTGAAAGCCGGTCCGGTGGTGACAGGTCGTCCGGCGCCCCCGGAAAGTTCGTCCCCCGGCTCGCCTCCCGCCCGCGCGCGACGGTCGGCCCGGGCGAATCCGCCCGGCACCCCGCACCGCCGACCCCGGACCATGCGCGCCAGGACGCTCCGCCGCCCGGCCGCGAGCTGACGTACTGGCTGGAGCACGCCTGGCTCGACCCGGCCGTCGAACCGGGCGTGGTCGTCACCGTCGACCGGGACCGGGGCCGGATCACGGCCGTGCGGAAGGACGTGCCCGACCCGCCCCCCGGGGCCGTCGTGCTGCGCGGCCTGACCGTTCCCGGCCTGGCGAACGCCCACTCGCACGCCTTCCACCGCGCGCTGCGCGGCACCGTGCAGGTCGGCTCCGGCACCTTCTGGACGTGGCGCGAGCACATGTACCAGGTCTCGGCGGCGCTCACCCCGGAGTCGTACTACACGCTCGCGCGGGCCGTGTACGCCGAGATGGCGCTCGCCGGGATCACCTGCGTCGGGGAGTTCCACTACCTGCACCACGGCCCGGGCGGCACCCGCTACGACGACCCGAACGCGATGGGCCAGGCGCTGACCGAGGCCGCCGCCGACGCGGGCATCCGCATCACCCTCCTGGACACCGCCTACCTCTCCTCCGGCTTCGGCGCCCCGCCCAACCACCACCAGCTCCGCTTCTCCGACGGCACCGCGGACGCCTGGGCCGAGCGGGCGTCGGCCCTGAAGGAGAGCGGGCACGTCCGGATCGGCGCGGCCGTCCACTCCGTACGGGCCGTGCCCGCCGCCCAGTTGGGCACCGTGGCGGCCTGGGCCCGGGAGCGGCGGGCCCCGCTGCACGTCCACCTCTCGGAGCAGACCGCCGAGAACGACGCCTGCCTGGAAGCGCACGGCCGCACCCCGACCCAGCTCCTCGCCGACCACGGCGTGCTGGGCCGCCGCACGACCGCCGTGCACGCCACCCACCTCACGGACACCGACATCGGCCTCCTGGGCGGCTCCACCACCGGCGTGTGCATGTGCCCCACCACCGAACGCGACCTGGCGGACGGCATCGGGCCGGCGACCCAACTGGACGCGGCGGGAAGCCCCTTGTCGCTGGGCAGCGACAGCCACGCGGTGATCGACCTGCTCGAAGAGGCCCGCGCCATGGAACTCGACGAGCGGCTGCGCACCCGCACCCGCGGCCACTGGACGGCGGCGGCGCTGCTGCGCGCCGCGACCGCCGACGGACACGCGGCCCTGGGCTGGCCCGAAGCCGGGCGGCTGGAGACCGGCGCCCTCGCCGACTTCACCACCGTCGCCCTGGACTCGGTGCGCACCGCGGGGCCGCTGCCCCGGCTCGGCGTCGAGACCGCCGTCTTCGCGGGGACCAGCGCGGACATCCGGCACACCGTCGTGGCCGGCCGCCACGTCGTCCGGGACGGCGCGCACACCCTCGTCCCCGATGTCCCGGCCGCCCTCGGTGACGCCATCGCGGCGCTGCGTCCCTGACGGCACCCTGGCCGACGCGGCGCCCCGCACCCGTCGGCCCCGCGGCGAGCCCCGGCTCCGGGCGGCCGGGGCCCCGCCGCCCCGCGTCCGTCCCCATCCCAGAGGCGAGCCCCGCACCCGCAGCACACGCCATCCCCGAAGCGAGCCCCGGCGCCCGGCCGGGAATCCGCCCTCGTCCCCCTCCTCCCCGTCCCTGTTCCCGCTCCTGCCCCCGTCCTCGTCCCTGCTCCCGCCCCCATCCCCGGAGAACGCCGAGAACACCATGGCCACCACCCTCATCAGCAACATCAGCAGCCTGGTCACCAACGACCCCTCCCTCGGTGCGGGCCCCCTCGGTCTGATCCAGGACGCGGCCGTCGTCCTCGACGGCGACCGCGTCGCCTGGATCGGTACGAACAGCAAAGCACCGACCACTGACAGTCACGTCGACGCCGAGGGCCGGGCCGGGCTCCCCGGCTTCGTCGACTCCCATTCCCACCTCGTCTTCGCCGGTGACCGCACCGCGGAATTCGCCGCCCGGATGTCCGGCCGCGCGTACGAGGCGGGCGGCATCCGCACCACCGTCGCCGCCACCCGCGCCGCCACCGACGAGGAACTGCACGCCAACGTCGCCCGCTACACCGCCGAGGCGCTGCGGCAGGGCACGACCACCCTGGAGACCAAGTCCGGTTACGGGCTGACCGTCGAGGACGAGGCCCGCGCGCTGCGCGTCGCCGCCGCCCACACCGACGAGGTGACCTACCTCGGCGCGCACATCGTCTCCCCCGACTACGCCGACGACCCCGCCGCCTACGTGGACCTGGTCACCGGCCCCATGCTGGACGCCTGCGCGCCGCACGCCCGCTGGATCGACGTGTTCTGCGAGCGCGGCGCCTTCGACGGCGACCAGGCCCGTACGATCCTGGCCGCCGGCAAGGCCAGGGGCCTGCTGCCGCGCGTCCACGCCAACCAGCTCACCCACGGCCCCGGCGTCCAGCTGGCCGTCGAACTGGACGCGGCCTCCGCCGACCACTGCACCCACCTCACCGACGCGGACGTGGACGCCCTCGCCAACTCCGCGACGGTGGCCACCCTCCTGCCGGGCGCGGAGTTCTCCACCCGCGCGCAGTGGCCCGACGCCCGCCGTCTGCTGGACGCCGGGGTGACCGTCGCCCTGTCCACGGACTGCAACCCGGGCTCGTCCTTCACCAGCTCGATGTCCTTCTGCATCGCCCTCGCCGTACGGGACATGCGGATGACGCCCGACGAGGCCGTGTGGTCCGCGACCGCGGGCGGCGCGCGGGCGCTGCGCCGCACCGACGTCGGTCGGCTCACCCCTGGGGCCCGCGCCGACCTCGTCCTCCTGGACGCCCCCTCGCACGTCCACCTCGCCTACCGCCCGGGCGTCCCGTTGGTCAGCGCCGTGTGGCGGGCGGGCGTGCGCGTCTGAGGGACGCGGACGAAAACGGGGCAAGGCGCACCAGCCCGCGATAACCGGCCCATGACCGCCGAACGGCGAATACCGGCCGGAAACAGCCGGCCCGCGAAAACCGGCCCCGGAAGAGCGACCGGAAACGTCCCCGGAAACACCCCGGAGACGCCCCCGGAAACACCCCCGAGACGCCCCGCGAACGAGCCCGGAAAGAAGCCGGAAAAGAAGGCCGAAGAAACACCGGGGAAAGGCCGAAAACCGCCCCGTAAAGCCCCCGCACCCCACCACGCGAAAAGGGACTGTCCCGGCCGCACGGGCCGGGACAGTCCCTTCTTCACTCGGCGAAGGCCGGAGGTGGCGGCGGCCCAAGGAAGAAGCCGCCCGAGTGACCCGACGATCGGGTCACTCCTCCACCATCAGCCCCTTGCGCAGCCGTGCCAGCGTCCGGGACAGCAGCCGTGAGACGTGCATCTGCGAGATGTTCAGCTCCTCGCCGATCTCGGACTGCGTCATGTTGGCGACGAAGCGCAGCGAGAGGATCTTGCGGTCGCGCGGCGGCAGTTCGGCGATCAGGGGCTTGAGCGATTCGACGTACTCGATGCCCTCAAGGCCGTGGTCCTCGTAGCCGATGCGGTCGGCGAGGGCGCCCTCGGTGTCGTCCTCCTCGGGCTGGGCGTCCAGCGAGCTCGCCGTGTAGGCGTTGCTCGCGGCCATTCCCTCGACGACCTCTTCCTTGGTGATGCCGAGCCGCTCGGCGAGTTCGCCGACGGTGGGTGAGCGGTCCAGCTTCTGCGCCAGCTCGTCACCGGCCTTGGCGAGGTCCAGGCGCAGTTCCTGCAGCCGCCTGGGAACGCGCACCGACCAGCTGGTGTCGCGGAAGAAACGCTTGATCTCGCCGACGATGGTCGGCATGGCGAACGTCGGGAACTCGACGCCGCGGCCCAGTTCGAAGCGGTCGATCGCCTTGATCAGGCCGATGGTGCCGACCTGGACGATGTCCTCCATCGGTTCGCTGCGGGAGCGGAACCGGGAGGCCGCGAACTTCACCAGCGCGAGGTTGAGCTCGACCAGGGTGTTGCGGACGTACGCGTATTCGTGGGTGCCCTCCTCCAGCGACTCCAGCCGCTCGAAGAGGGTCTTGGACAGCGCCCGCGCGTCCAGCGGCGCGACCTCGTCGAAGGGCGGGATCTCGGGCAGCCCGTCGATCTCGGGGACGGTCGGCGGTGCCGGGGCGTGGGCCGTGGTTTCGTGCGCGTCCGCGGTGTGCGTGCCGTGCGGGGCCGGCGGCTGCGTCGCGGTGGCGGACGCTTCGGTGCGGGCGAGCTGGGTCGGGACGCGTCCGGAGGGAGCGGATGGCGCCGGGGGCGCGGGCGTTCCGGACGTCTCTGACGGGAAAGTCGACGACGCGGTGTTCCGGGGGTATTCGGTGCGCAATTCGTCGAGCCGGGGTGACATGGTCTCCTCCATCGTTCTCGGCATATGGCTGCCGATGCCTCCATGTGAAGCTGCGGTGTGCGGCGCCTCCAAAGCCGGCTGTTTCGAACGTGTCCCTCTACGCCTACCCGCCATCACCGGAATATGGCAAGTGCATATTGTCCATGTTTGACACAATATGCGCGACCTTTGGCTACCCGTGTGCGAAGTGAGGGCGTAGGGTTCGAGGGCGCAGTCGTAAGCAATCAGACGCCGAGACACAAGCAAGAGGGGTGCGCACGCATGGACCGTGGGACGGTCGGCAGTGCAAGCCGGGGGCGGCTTCAAGTGGCCGTCAGGCATCACGGCACCAGCGCGGTCGTGACCGCCGCCGGTGAGCTGGATCACCACACCGCGGATCTGTTGAGCGAAGCTCTGGAGAGTTGTGTGGACGGCGGGTGCAAGCGCCTCGTCGTGGACTGCTCCGCTTTGGAGTTCATGGACTCCACCGGCCTGAACGTGCTGCTCGGGGCGCGCATCAAGGTGGAGGCGCAAGGCGGCGGGGTGCACCTGGCCGCGATGCAGCCCGTCGTGGCCCGGGTCTTCGAGATCACCGGCGCCGACGCGGTGTTCACCGTGCACCAGTCCCTCGACGCCGCGCTGACCGACTGACCGGCCAGCCGCGGTGACCTACCGACCCCGCGCGATGATCGACCGGCCTGGTGCCGTGATCGACCGACCCGGTGCGGTGACCGACCGACCTGGTGCGGTGATCGACCGCCCCGGGGCGCCGACGGCGCGGGGGTGGCGCACGAGCGGCGCGCGGAAGGTCGCACTCCGGTCACGTTGTCCGATTCACAGTTTCCGCGCGTCAAAAGTGGGTGTTCTCACGAGCCCTCCGGGCAGGAGACATCTGAATCTTTCGAATCTGTCCAGTACCCGTTTCCGTGAAATGGCGAATCGGTGAGGTGAAGCGCTGATGAGCACCACCCGGCCATACCCGCCGGGCGATCTCGGCCCGGAGCCGGGCGACGCCGGCGCCCCCTCCGCCTCTCCGGCAGGACAGATCCGCAGACTGCGACTGGCCGGCGCGGGCGGGGCGGTCGCCCGGGCCCGCGACTTCGCCCGGCAGGCGCTGCACGACTGGGGCTGGCTGCCGGCCGCCACGGCCGACCAGCGGGCCGCGGCCGAGGACGTTCTACTCGTCGTCTCGGAACTGGTCACCAACGCCTGCCTGCACGCGGAGGGCCCCGAGGAACTGCGGCTGCGCGGCGGCAAGAAGGTGCTCCGGCTGGAGGTCGCCGACCTCGGCGCCGGCCACCCCGCCCCCCGCACCCCGCACCGCGCGGGCCGCCCCGGCGGACACGGCATGTTCATCGTGCAGCGCCTGTGCCTGGACTGGGGCGTCGTCCGCAACCCCGACGGCACCGGCAAGACGGTGTGGGCGGAGCTGGCAGCTCCGGCGTAGGGAGGCCGCGTTCCTGGCTGCCCCGACACCACCTCTCCCACCTCCCGAAAACCCGAAAGGGCCCGGCACGAGTGCCGGGCCCTTCCTCACGTCTACGCGACGCGTACCGATGTCCTGCGGACGGTAGACAGTGTCAGCGCACGTCGCCCATCAGCTTCTGCACCCGCTTGCGGGTCAGGACGAAGATGACACCGGCCAGCGCGGCCACGACGCCCTGGATGGCGAAGGACGTCTTCGACATGAAGGAGTCGCCGACGATGAGCTGGGTGATCGCCGCCATGCAGTCGCCCGCGGTGGTCGCGAGGAACCACAGGCCCATCATCTGGCTGGCGTACTTCTGCGGCGCCAGCTTGGTGGTGACCGACAGGCCGACCGGGGAGACGCACAGCTCCGCGACCGTCTGGATCAGGTAGACCAGCGCCAGCCACAGCGGGGTGACCTTGGCGCCACCGGAGGCGGCGGCCATGGCGAGCATCATGACGCCGAAGGAGACGCCGATACCGATCAGACCCATGCCGAACTTGACCGTCGTGCTCGGGTTCTTCGACCGCAGCTTCACCCACAGCGCGGCGATCACGGGGGCGAGCGCCATGACGTACAGCGGGTTCAGCGACTGGAACGCGGTGGTCGGGAAGTCGATGCCGAACAGCGTCTTCTCGGTGTTGTTCTCCGCGAACAGGTTCAGCGTGGAGCCGGACTGGTCGTAGATCATCCAGAAGATGGCGGCCACGATGAAGAAGCCGACGTAGCTGCTGACCCGCGACTTCTCGTCGCTCGTCAGGTCCTTGTCGCTACGGATGCGGATGAAGTAGAACGCCGGCAGCGCGATGCCCAGCAGCGACAGCGGCCACAGCACCCAGTCCACGCCGAAGTTCCCGGTGCCCGCGACGATGCCGTAGAAGACCGCGGCGGCCAGCAGCCACAGCAGGCCCTTCTTCAGCAGCGAGGCGCGCTCCGCGGCCGACAGCGGCGACGGGACGACGCTGGAGGTCGGGGAGAGGTTCTTGTTCGTCAGCAGGTACATGATGACGCCGAGCGCCATACCCACACCGGCGAGGCCGAAGCCCAGGTGCCAGTTGATCTCCTTGCCGACGAAACCGACGGTCAGCGGGGCGGCGAAGGAGCCGATGTTGATGCCGATGTAGAAGATCGTGAACGCGGCGTCCCGGCGCGCGTCGTTGCGGTCCGGGTACAGGTGGCCGACCATCGTCGAGATGTTGGCCTTCAGCAGACCCGACCCGATGGCGATGACCACGAGGCCGACGAAGAAGCTCGCGCTGAATGGCACGGCCAGCAGGAAGTGGCCGACCATGATGACGCAGCCGGCGATGCCGACCGTCTTCCGTGGGCCCCACAGGCGGTCGCCGAACCATCCGCCCGGCATCGCCAGCAGGTAGACCGCGGCGTTGTAGACGGAGTAGATGGCCGCGCCGGTGGCGGCATCGAAGCCCAGTCCGCCCTCGGAGGCCGGAGCCACGAGGTAGAGGACCAGGAGCGCCCGCATGCCGTAGAAGCTGTAACGCTCCCACATCTCGGTCGCGAAGAGAGTGGCCAGTCCGCGGGGGTGGCCGAAGAAGGTCCAACCGCCTGATGCAGGGGTGTCCTGCTTGGCGGCATCCTTCGTCAGGCTGGACGCCATGGTGGTTCCTTGTGTGCTCGGGACGCGCATCAGAACCGTCGCGCGCCCGGGTCGGCTGACCGGCACCGGCGTATCGCTGCCCGCCCCCACGTCCGAGGGGTTCGAGACCACATGAAAGAGGAATCGGCAGGACAGTCCCACACCGGGATCCACGCCCCCGTGCTTCCTTGCGCGGCGGACCCGGTCTACAGGTCATTCACTGTGTTCAGAACTGGTGATGCCAGTCCTGCACACAACTGGGGCCGCTGACATCCTTTGAGGGTCATGGTCCCGGGGTTGTGCGATGGACGTTCCGACACCATACGTCCCGTACCGGCACCTGTGGGGCGACTGAGACAACGCTCACACCCCTTGACGGGAACCGTCCGCCCCCCTTCCCGGCGTCCCGCACCCGTGCGCGCGCTCGCCCGCACGCAGGGCTCCGAGCAGCCGGAGCACACGTGTGCACCCGGGTCCGGCCCGGCTCTCCGTACCACTTCGGCGGACTACCATCGGCCCATGACCCGTGTACTGCTCGCCGAGGATGACGCGTCCATCTCGGAGCCGCTCGCCCGCGCCCTGCGCCGCGAGGGTTACGAGGTCGAGGTGCGCGAGGACGGCCCCACGGCGCTCGACGCCGGGCTCCAGGGCAACGTCGACCTGCTCGTCCTCGACCTTGGCCTGCCCGGCATGGACGGCCTGGAGGTCGCCCGCCGGCTGCGCAACGACGGCCACTCCTTCCCCATCCTGGTCCTCACCGCCCGCGCGGACGAGGTCGACACCGTGGTCGGCCTGGACGCGGGCGCGGACGACTACGTCACCAAGCCCTTCCGCCTCGCCGAGCTGCTGGCGCGGGTGCGGGCCCTGCTGCGGCGCGGCTCCGCCGCCGAGCACCAGCCCCCCGCCACCCACGGCGTGCGCATCGACGTCGAGTCGCACCGCGCGTGGATGGGCGAGGAGGAGCTCCAGCTCACGGCGAAGGAGTTCGACCTGCTGCGGGTGCTGGTACGGGACGCGGGCCGGGTCGTCACCCGCGACCAGCTCATGCGCGAGGTGTGGGACACCACCTGGTGGTCCTCCACCAAGACGCTCGACATGCACATCTCGTGGCTGCGCAAGAAGCTCGGCGACGACGCGGCCAACCCCCGGTACATCGCCACCGTCCGCGGCGTCGGCTTCCGCTTCGAGAAGAGCTGAGGGCCCCGCGGGGACTCCCATGCGGGTACGCACGAGAGACTTCCCCGCGTGCGCGTACGAGGACGGTACGAGTACGCGCACGAAGGCTCCGACGACGAAGACCGGGAACCCGGCGCGGAGGCGCGGGCCCCTGCCGCGGGCGCACGCGCCGTTCCCGGCCCGGGAGCCCGCGAGGAACCACCGACCACCCGCCCGGAGGGCACCGTGCGCCGCCGCCTGATCAATTCCACGCTCGCCGTGGTGCTCGTCGTGATCGCCGTCTTCGGGCTCTCGCTGGTCATCGTGGAGACCCGCACGATCCAGTCGGGGGCACAGGAGAGCGTCGCCTCCGAGGCCGTCCGGCTCGTCGGCATCGTGGAGAGCCGCCTCGGTGGCGGCGAGAAACTGACCCCCGACGTGCTGTCGCAGCAGGTGGCGGCCAAGCGGTACGCCGTCGTCAAGGTGCCCGGCAAGCCCCCCATAGAGCTGGGCAAACGGCCGTCCGGGGACGTCATCGAATCGACCGTGCGGGGCGACCGCGGCGAATCCGTCACCGTCCAGGAACCGCGCTCCGAGGTCAGCTCCGAGATCGGCCGGACGCTGCTGGTGATCCTGGCCGTCGCGGTCCTGGCGGTGCTCGCCGCCGTGGTGCTGGCCATCCGGCAGGCCCGCCGCCTGACCGCCCCGCTGACCGACCTCGCCGAGACCGCCGAACGCCTCGGCTCCGGCGACCCCCGCCCCCGCCACCGGCGCTACGGCGTGCAGGAACTGGACCGGGTCGCTGACGTCCTCGACGCCAGCGCCGAACGCATCGCGCGGATGCTCACCGCCGAACGCCGGCTGGCCGCGGACGCCTCCCACCAGCTCCGCACGCCGCTGACCGCGCTGTCCATGCGGCTGGAGGAGATCACCGTCACCGACGACCCGGACACCGTCAAGGAAGAAGCCACCATCGCGCTCACTCAGGTGGAGCGGCTCACCGACGTGGTCCAGCGGCTGCTGACGAACTCGCGCGACCCGCGCACCGGCTCCGCCGTCGCCTTCGACCTCGACGAGGTCGTCAAGCAGCAGATCGAGGAGTGGCGCCCGGCATACCGCAGCGCGGGCCGGGCGATCGTCCGCTCCGGCAAGAAGGGCCTGCGGGCCGTCGGCACCCCGGGCGCGGTCGCCCAGGTGCTCGCCACACTGATCGAGAACTCCCTCATGCACGGCTCCGGCACCGTCGCCCTGCGCACCCGCGTGACCGGCAACCAAGCCGTCGTGGAAGTCACCGACGCGGGCCCCGGCGTCCCACCCGACCTCGGCTCCCGGGTCTTCGAACGCACCGTCTCCGGCCGCAACTCCACCGGCCTAGGCCTGGCCGTGGCCCGCGACCTCGCCGAGGCCGACGGCGGACGCCTGGAACTCCTCCAACAGCAGCCCCCGGTCTTCGCCCTCTTCCTGGCCCGAGAGGCAGACCACGCCGGGCCGCCCGGGGGCTGAGCGGGACGCGCTGGGGGGCGGGCTCAGCGGCGGCCGGGTGGGGGGCGGATTCCCGATTTCGGCCTGTCCGGTGTTTGGGGACGTCGTTTTCGGGGGTTCGCTGGGTGCTCTGTCCCGGTGTCCTGGGCTCGGTCTTGAGGTTCGGCTGGGCGGCGTGCGGCGCATTCCAGCCTGTCCGGTGTTTGAGGACGTCGTTCTCGGGTGTTCGCCGGGTGCCCTGTCCCGGTGTCCAGGGTTCGGTTTTGACGTTCGGCTGGGCGGCGTACCGCACATTCCAGCCTGTCCGGTGTTTGAGAACGTCGTTCTCGGGTGTTCGCCGGGTGCTCTGCTCCGGTGTCCATGGGCTCGGCTTTGGGGTTCGGCAGGGCGGTGTGCGGCGCATTCCAGCCTGTCCGGTGCTTGAGACGTCCTTGCGGGTGTCCGCTGGGGTGCTCTGCTCCGGTGTCCATGGGCTCGGCTTTGGGGTTCGGCTGGGCGGCGTACCGCACATTCCAGCCTGTCCGGCATTTGAGGACATCGTCTCCGGGGGTTCGCCGGGGTGCCCTGTCCCGGTGTCCAGGGTTCGGCCTTGACGTTCGGCAGGGCGGCGTACGGCACGTTCCAGCCTGTCCGGCGTTTGAGGACGTCCTTTTCGGGTGTTCGCCGGGGTGCTCTGCTCCGGTGTCCCGGGCTCGGCTGTGACGCTCGGCAGGGCGGCGTCCCGCACATTCCAGCCCGTCCGGCGTTTGAGGACATCGTCTCCGGGCGTTCACCGGGTGCTCTGCTCCGGTGTCCCGGGCTCGGCTGTGACGCTCGGCAGGGCGGCGTCCCGCACATTCCAGCCCGTCCGGCGTTTGAGGACAACGCCCCCGGCGTTCACCGGGCTTCAAGAGCACCCACCCACCCCAGGGCACCCACCCCAGGACGGCCCCGGCCGACGCGCTATCGCGCCCGCACGGGCGGCGGCGCCCCCGCCCGACTCGCCGCCTCCCCAGCATGCACAGCCGCGTCGGCCACAGACGCATCGGCCCGCACGGCCGCATCGGCCGCAGACGCATCGCCCCCCGCGGACTCACCCACCGGCAACGCCCGAAAGACCCACGTCCGGTAGGACCAGAACCGGAACAGCGTGGCCAGCGCGATGCCGAGGAACTTGAACACGTTGCTCTGCAGCGGACTGCCCCAGCCGAAGCCGTACGTCGCCACGTACAGCACACCGTTCTCGATCACCAGGCCGATCACGCTGAACAGCAGGAAGAGCGTCAGCTCCCGGGTGCGCCCGCTCTTCTCGCGGTCGCGGTAGGTGAAGTAGCGGTACCCGAGGTAGTTGGTGCCGGTGGCCACCACCGTGGCCACGACGCTGGCCCGGACGACGGGGAGCCCCGTCAGGTGCCGCACGAGGTTGAAGACGAGGAAGTTCACGACGACGCCCGCGCCGCCGACGGCGCCGAACTTCACGATCTCCTGGGCCAGCCCGCTCAGCCTGGCCCGCAGCGCGCCGTTTTCACTCATAGTGATCGGTCCGCTCCTGTGGTGGGCGCCGGTGGGCGTCGTCGTGTGGGTCGTCGCGCGGCCCGTCCGGGTTGAGCCGGAGGCCGCGCCCTCATGCTAACCAGCGGACTTCGGCCGCCGCGCCCCGCCCGCCGAGAACGGTGGGAGCGGTTCCGGCGGAACGGGCCACCGTCACTCCACCACCACACGGAAGGTGACACGTTTGGCGTCGCGCTGGTCGGCCCCCTCCGTCCCGCACCGGAAGCAGCGCCGCAACTCGATCCGCGTCCGGCCGCTGCCGGTCGCCACGAAGTCCAGGTACCGGGTGCCACCTGGGTCGGCCGTTATGCGTTCGGTCGCGTCGTAGTGGCCGCCGACGCTCCGGAGAACGGCCGGATCCGGCCTCGGGTCGGCGAGGACCCAGCGGTAGCCGGTGGCCGGGTTCTCCGCGAGCTGTACCGAGAACCGGTCGCCCGCCGAAACCGTGATCTTCGTGTCGCCCTCCCCGAAGACGAGGGGCGCCGAGAGGAGGGTGAGGATCGCGAACACCGCCGCGACCAGCGCCGCCACCGCCACCACGATCCCGGCCGCCCTGGCGGGCCGTGATCCGTCCGTCCCGGGCCGCCCGCGGCCCGTGCCCCGTATGCCGTCGTCGTCCAGGTCCACGTCCACGCGTCGACCTCCTCCCCCGTCCCCGTCCCGCCATCCGGCCGGGAGGCGGAAGAGCGGTGACGGCGCCCCGTCGTCCGCTGCCCCGCCCGCGCCTCCCCGCCCCCACGGTCATCCCGTCGATCCACCCGCGTCCCCGGGCCCCGACGGTGACCCCGTCGTCCCACCCGCGTCGTTCCCCACCCTGCCCGATCACGGCCTTCACGTGCCGGTCGTTCGCGGACATCCCCCGCCCCGCCGCCCCCGCGGTCCGGCGAGCGTAGGGCCGACGGTGCCGGCGTACCCAGAGGGCGGGGCGGCGCACCCACCGACTTCGGCCACGGTGTCGCTTGGAGCTTCCTCCAAGGGTGCTGATCGGGGTCGGACAGGCGGGCGGATACTCTGAGGGGGTGACGTTCCCGGTAGTCGGCATGGTCGGTGGCGGTCAGCTCGCCCGTATGACCCACGAGGCGGGCATCCCCCTCGGCATCAAGTTCAAGCTCCTCAGCGACACTCCGCAGGACTCGGCGGCCCAGGTGGTCAGCGATGTCGTCATCGGCGACTACCGCGACCTGGACACGCTGCGCGCGTTCGCCCGTGGCTGTGACGTGATCACTTTCGATCACGAGCACGTTCCCACCGAGCATTTGCGGGCGCTGGAGGCCGACGGCATCCCCGTCCGCCCCGGCCCGCACGCGCTGGTGCACGCGCAGGACAAGGGGGTGATGCGTGCCCGGCTCGACGAGATCGGCGCCCCCTCCCCCCGCCACCGGCTGGTGAGCGACCCCGAGGACGTGGCGCGGTTCGCCGCCGAGGGGAACGGCTTCCCGGTGATCCTCAAGACGGTCCGCGGCGGCTACGACGGCAAGGGCGTGTGGGTCGTACGATCCTCCAAGGAGGCCGCCGAACCGTTCCGCGCCGGTGTGCCCGTCCTGGCCGAGGAGAAGGTCGACTTCGTTCGCGAACTGGCCGCCAACATCGTCCGCTCGCCGCACGGCCAGGCCGTCGCCTACCCGGTCGTGGAGTCGATCCAGGTGGACGGTGTCTGCGACACGGTGATCGCGCCCGCGCCCGGGCTGTCGGAGGACCTGTCCGCGCAGGCCCAGGAGCTGGCGCTGCGGATCGCCAAGGAGCTGGACGTCGTCGGGCACCTCGCGGTCGAGCTGTTCGAGACCCGGGACGCGGACGGCACCCCGCGCATCCTCGTCAACGAACTGGCGATGCGCCCGCACAACTCCGGCCACTGGACCCAGGACGGCGCGATCACCTCGCAGTTCGCCAACCACGTCCGGGCCGTGCTGGACCTCCCGCTCGGCGACCCGCGCCCGCGCGCCAAGTGGACGGTCATGGCCAACGTCCTGGGCGGCGACTACCCCGACATGTACTACGCGTACCTGCATTGCATGGCGCGGGACCCCGGCCTGAAGATTCACATGTACGGAAAGGACGTGAAGCCCGGCCGCAAGGTCGGCCACGTCAACACCTACGGCGACGACCTGGCCGACGTGCGTGAGCGCGCCGCGCACGCCGCCGGCTACCTGCGAGGAACGATCACCGAATGACTTCCCGTCCGCCCGTCGTCGGCATCGTCATGGGCTCCGACTCCGACTGGCCCGTCATGGAGGCCGCCGCCCAGGCGCTGGCCGAGTTCGAGGTCCCGTACGAGGTCGACGTGGTGTCCGCGCACCGGATGCCGCACGAGATGATCGCGTACGGCGAGAACGCGGCGGACCGCGGCCTGAAGGTGATCATCGCGGGGGCGGGCGGCGCGGCCCACCTCCCCGGGATGCTGGCGTCCGTCACCCCGCTCCCGGTCATCGGCGTCCCGGTGCCGCTGAAGTACCTGGACGGCATGGACTCCCTGCTCTCGATCGTGCAGATGCCGGCCGGCGTCCCCGTCGCCACGGTCTCGATCGGCGGCGCCCGCAACGCCGGGCTGCTCGCGGCCCGCATCCTGGCGGCCCACGACCCGGACCTCCTGCACCGGATGCGCGACTTCCAGCACGACCTGAACGAGCAGGCCACCGAGAAGGGCAAGCGGCTGCGCAACAAGGTCGCCTCCCCGGCCGGCTTCGGTTTCGGGAGCAAGCGGTGACGCGGCGGCCGGACGGGACGGAGGGTGCCGGCGACACCCAGCCGGCCTCCGAGATCCCGCCGCTCGGCGAGACCCGGACCGGGCCCGTCACCTCGGTGTCCGTCACCGACCCCCGCGTCGCCGAGCTGCTGGCCGCCCACCCCGTCGTCGACGGCCACAACGACCTGCCCTGGGCGCTGCGCGAGCAGGTCCGCTACGACCTGGACCGGCGCGACATCGCCACCGACCAGTCCGCGCACCTGCACACCGACATCCCCCGGCTGCGGGCCGGCGGCGTGGGCGCCCAGTTCTGGTCGGTGTACGTCGCCACCGAGCTGGCGGGCGACCACGCGGTCAGCGCCACCCTCGAACAGATCGACGTGGTGCGCCAGTTGGTGGCCCGCTACCCCGCCGATCTGCGGTTGGCGCTGACGGCCGACGACATGGAGGCGGCGCGGGCGGAGGGCCGGATCGCCTCCCTCATGGGCGCCGAGGGCGGCCACTCCATCGACAACTCCCTCGCCACCCTGCGCGCCCTGTACGACCTGGGCGTGCGCTACATGACGCTCACCCACAACGACAACACCCCGTGGGCCGACTCCGCGACCGACGAGCCGCGCGCCGGCGGCCTGACCGCGTTCGGCCGCGAGGTCGTCCGGGAGATGAACCGCTGCGGGATGCTCGTCGACCTCTCGCACGTCTCCGCCGACACCATGCGCGACGCGCTCCGCACGAGCGAGGCGCCGGTGATCTTCTCGCACTCGTCCTCGCGCGCGGTGTGCGACCACCCTCGCAACATCCCCGACGACGTCCTGGCCGAACTCCCCGCCAACGGCGGTATCGCCATGGCCACCTTCGTCCCGAAGTTCGTCCTCCCGGCGGCCGTGGACTGGACCCGGCGCGCGGACGAGAACCTGCGCGCGCACGGCTTCCACCACCTGGACACCACCCCCGAGGCGATGGCCGTGCACCGCGCCTTCGAGGCGGCCCATCCGCGCCCCCTCGCCACCGCCGCGACCATCGCCGACCACCTCGACCACATGCGCGAGGTCGCCGGCATCGACCACCTCGGCATCGGCGGCGACTACGACGGCACCGCCTTCACGCCTGCCGGCCTCGCCGACGTGGCGGGCTACCCGCACCTGATCGCCGAACTGCTGGACCGCCGCTGGTCCGAGTCCGACCTCGCCAAGCTGACCTGGCGCAACGCGGTCCGGGTGCTGCGGGACGCGGAGGACGTGTCCCGGGTGCTGCGCGCCAAGAGGGGGCCGTCGAACGCGACGATCGAGGAGCTGGACGGGTAGGGAGCGGGTCGCGTTCCCGCGGCGCGCATACCGCCAGGGGAGGGCCGCGTTCCCGCGGAGCCCGGAGCGCATACCCCAGGGGGCGGGCCACCGGATCGGTGGCCCGCCCCCTTCACGTCACGTCTGCCGACGCTCGCGTCGCGGCGTCCTACGTGGTCCCGCGCGGTCCTACGCGTTCGGACGCCCCAGCGCCCGGTACGTCCACCCCGCCTTGCGCCACAGCTCCGCGTCCAGCGCGTTGCGGCCGTCCAGGATGCGCGGCTCGGCGGCCACGTCGGCCAGCCGGGCCGGGTCCAGCTCGCGGAACTCGCGCCACTCGGTCAGGTGCAGGACGACGTGGGCGCCGCGTACCGCCTCCAGCGCCGTCGGCGCGTAGTTGAGCGTGGGGAACAGGCGGCGGGCGTTGTCCATGCCCTTGGGGTCGTAGACGGTGACCTGGCCGCCCTGGAGGTGGATCTGCCCGGCGACGTTCAGGGCGGGGGAGTCGCGGACGTCGTCCGAGTCGGGCTTGAAGGTCGCGCCCAGGACGGTGACGACCTTGCCGAGGAAGGAACCGCCGACCGCCTCCCGGGCCAGCTCGACCATGTGGCCGCGGCGCCGCATGTTGATGGAGTCGACCTCGCGGAGGAAGGTGAGCGCCTGGTCGGCGCCGAGTTCGCCGGCGCGGGCCATGAAGGCGCGGATGTCCTTGGGCAGGCAGCCGCCGCCGAAGCCGATGCCGGCGCGCAGGAACTTCCGGCCGATCCGCTCGTCGTGCCCGATCGCCTCGGCCAGCTTGACCACGTCGCCGCCGGCCGCCTCGCACACCTCGGCCATGGCGTTGATGAAGGAGATCTTCGTGGCGAGGAAGGAGTTGGCGGCGGTCTTGACCAGTTCGGCGGTGGGGAAGTCGGCCACGACGAACGGGGACCCCTCCGCGATCGGCGTCGCGTAGACCTCGCGCAGCAGTTCCTCGGCCCGCTCGCTCGCCACGCCGACCACGATCCGGTCCGGGTGCAGGGTGTCGTCCACGGCGAACCCCTCGCGCAGGAACTCCGGGTTCCAGGCCAGCTCCACCTGCTCGCCCGCGGGCGCCAGCTTCGCCAGCCGCTCGGCGAGCCGGGCCGCGCTGCCCACCGGGACGGTGGACTTGCCGACGACCAGCGCGGGCCCGTGCAACTGCGGCGCCAGCGCCTCGAAGGCGGCGTCCACGTACGACATGTCGCAGGCGTACTCGCCGTGCTTCTGCGGTGTGTTGACGCAGACGAAGTGGACGTCGCCGAAGGCGCCGACCTCCTCCCAGGAGGTGGTGAAGCGCAGCCGCCCGCTCGACCCCTCGATCCCGGCGACGTGCCGGCGCAGCAGGTCCTCCAGGCCGGGCTCGTACATCGGCACCTCGCCCCGCTGGAGCAGCGCGATCTTGTCCGGGTCGATGTCCAGTCCCAGAACTTCGAAGCCGAGTTCCGCCATGGCCGCGGCGTGGGTCGCCCCCAGGTAGCCGGTGCCGATCACGGTGATCTTTAGGGCCATGGATGCTCCTGACACGTATGGGAAAGGGCTGCTCATCCGAGCATAGACCGGGGCCCACTGGCGTAGACCAGGCACCGGCCCGGCGTTGTCGGCAAGCTCACGTATACGGCGCGTTACCCGGAGTCCTAGAATCTTGCTGTTCCACTCGGTTACTTAACGGTAGTTAGCAAGGCGGCCGGGCTCGTGCCGGCGCCGCTCGCACGGCCGGTCGGGGGCGGTCGGTTCCGATCTGCGTCGGTTGGCGGCGGTCGGTTCCGGTCCGTGATGGGTCGGGGGCGGTCGGTTCCGGTTCGCGACGGGGCGGGGGAGCCGATGCCGGTTCGTACGAAGGCCGGCAGCCGATCCCGTTCGTATCTCGCACCTCGTACCTCGTACCTCGCGTACTTCGTACGAGGGGTCGGGGTGGCGGCAGCCGGTTCCGCCCGGCTTTCCGGGCACTTTTCAAGGACACCTATCAAGGGAGTGAGAAACCTTGGCGTCAGCGGGAAACAACTCGGCCGCCGATTTCGACCTGTTCCGGCCGTCCGAGGAGCACGACATGCTCCGTGAGTCGGTGCGCGCACTCGCCGAGGCGAAGATCGCGCCGTTCGCCGCCGAGGTGGACGAGGAGGCGCGCTTCCCGCAGGAGGCGCTGGAGGCGCTGGTCGCCAACGACCTGCACGCCGTGCACGTACCGGAGGCTTACGGCGGCGCGGGCGCGGACGCGCTGGCGACCGTCATCGTCATCGAAGAGGTCGCGCGGGTCTGCGCCTCCTCCTCGCTGATCCCGGCCGTCAACAAGCTGGGCTCGCTGCCCGTCATCCTCTCCGGCTCCGAGGACCTGAAGAAGCGTTACCTCGCGCCGGTGGCCAAGGGCGAGGCGATGTTCTCGTACTGCCTGAGCGAGCCGGACGCGGGCTCGGACGCCGCCGGCATGAAGACGAAGGCGGTCCGCGACGGCGACCACTACATCCTCAACGGCGTGAAGCGCTGGATCACCAACGCCGGCGTCTCCGACTACTACACGGTCATGGCCGTCACCGACCCGGAGAAGCGCTCCAAGGGCATCAGCGCCTTCGTGGTGGAGAAGTCCGACGAGGGCGTGTCCTTCGGCGCCCCCGAGAAGAAGCTCGGCATCAAGGGCTCGCCGACCCGCGAGGTCTACCTCGACAACGTCCGCATCCCCGCCGACCGGATGATCGGCGACGAGGGCACCGGCTTCGCCACCGCCATGAAGACCCTGGACCACACCCGCATCACCATCGCGGCCCAGGCGCTCGGCATCGCCCAGGGCGCCCTGGACTACGTCAAGGGCTACGTCCAGGAGCGCAAGCAGTTCGGCAAGCCGATCGGCGACTTCCAGGGCGTCCAGTTCATGATCGCCGACATGGCCATGAAGCTGGAGGCCGCCCGCCAGCTCACCTACGCCGCCGCCGCCCGCTCCGAACGCGCCTCCCTCGGCAGCTCCAAGGAAGACCTCACCTTCTTCGGCGCCGCCGCCAAGTGCTACGCCTCCGACGCCGCCATGGAGATCACCACGGACGCCGTCCAACTCCTGGGCGGCTACGGCTACACCCGGGACTACCCGGTGGAGCGCATGATGCGGGACGCGAAGATCACGCAGATTTACGAGGGGACGAATCAGGTGCAGCGGATTGTCATGGCGCGGAATCTGCCGTAGCAGGGTTTTCCGTAGGTGAGGGCGTTTTCGGTGGCGTGGGGGTCGGTTACGGCTCCTGGGCCGTGCATGCTCTGAGCCTGAGAACAGACCAAGGAACGCCCTGCCGTATTCGGCGGGGCGTTCCTTCGCTTGGTCAGCCGCGACTCACGCGAGGCTGACACCGGCCTGAGCCCTGATGTCGACAGCTTCTTGAGTGAGCCGGGTCAGGCGGACCACGGTCCACCTGCTGCCCTTGCGCGTGATCACGGTGTTACCGTCCCTGGTGCGCCCGGCCTGGACGAAAGCGTGGTCGCGTCGTAGATCTTTCGCCAGGTTCTCGCCGCGGATCACCGGGTGCATCTCCCTTCGGGGTCGTCGCGCGAAGCCGGGCACGTCAGCTTCCCGATACCCTCGGCCGTCATCGTCAGTGCCCCGGATGCCTCCGGAGGAAGACGTTGCAGTCGGTGACGGTGGTCATGTCGCCACCTGCCCAAGCCCGCTGCCGTACGTTGGCCGGCTCCGCGCAACCGGCGCACCCCTGCACCGGTACAGGCTCAAGTTCCATGTTCAGCGGCAGTTCTATCGGCTGGCTTGGATAGGTTCTCGGCTCGCTCATGCCGGTACCCCTTTGCGTTGGATGCCTGGCCGCAACGCTAGGAAGGGCGGCGAATCGACCCCTGGCGGTTTGCGTGAGATCGCGCTTGCTCGCCTCTACATGCCAGCGGGCTCCAGAATGAGATCCCTTGCCTTCCGGCCGTAGACAGCCATGGTGGACAATTGCTCGAATGCCCGTAGGTAGAGGGCGACTTCGTGGGGGCTCTTGATATTGATGTTCGCCGAAAGAGTCTCAACCTGGACTTGTGAGTCGTCGAAGATGAGGAACCCTTCGAGCGTCCACATGGTGCGTGTCACCGCCCGAGGAATGATCCCGAAAGAGACGTTGGGCAGAGACATGATCTCCAACAGGTGACAACGCTGCTCGGCCATGGTCTCGGCGTCACCGTATTTGTAGTACAGAACGTCCTCTTCGATAAGCAGGGCGAATCGTTTGCGTCCCTCACGGATCACTTGTGATCGCTCAAGCCTGGACTTCGCTGCAGAGACAGAGTCGTTCGGCACTTCGCGGAACGCCGCGATCGTCTCAAGAAGCCGTTGGGCGTATCCCTGAGTCTGTGCCAGGCCGGGTATGACGTTCGAACAGTAGACCTTCATGCGCTGGGTCCGCTTGTAGAGCGGAATGTGAGCAACTTGCCCCTGTCGCAAGCCGGATCGATGCACCAGCCGCCATTCCCGGTACAGGGACTCGGCATCACGCGCTGTCATGATGATGTCCGGCGCCTGATCGTCCGCGCCGCACGCGAGGCACCAGTCGCGGATGTCCCGCTCGGACGGGCGGGTTTTGGCGTTTTCGATCCGGGAAACCTTCGCGGGATGCCAACCGCAGCGCTGAGCCAGGGCACGACCATTCAAATCGGCGTCCAAGCGCAGGTCTCTCAGACGTCGAGCGATGGCTTTGCGGGCCTCCTGAACGCTGGAAGACGGAGATGACATATGTGGGAAACCGCCGCCCGATGTGTTCCGTCCCGCTTAGAGCCGGTACGCGTCATGGGGAATGCCGCGCTCCCAAACTGCTTCGAAGGCATCGGCGCACAAGGCGGCGACCTTCGGGTCTTCGGTGTACTGAGGATCGGTGATCTTTCCGTCACCCGAGAACAGGTTGAAGCGCACAGTCTTACCGTCGATCAGCCAGAAGTCGTTCCCCGGAAGCGCGAGGTCACTGGCCCGGTCGCGCGGAAGCCAGCGGACTTGTTCTCCCGCTCTGATGATCCACGGCGTTCCCGCATGCTCGTACCGGATGTACTCCGTCACGGGTTCCGAGACGACCCGGGCACGGCGTACGGTCACGCCGCGCGCCACAAGTCCTGAAATGAGGTCCACCCACGGCTTCCAGTACGCAGCGGCACGTTCGTCGTTACGTCGGCTTCCGGTCTTCTTCCAATATCGATACTCCTCGGATTCCGTATCGGCCTCGTAGACATCCCTCAATTCCAGGTGCACCGCTGAACGCTCGGCAGCGTTCAGGAGATCTTCGAAGTTAGGAACCCATGGCTTCATCGCACGCCTTCCTGATGAGTTCGAGCATGCGGTACGGAAGCCTGACGATGCCCTCGGCGTCGGGTAGGGGACTGTCCGCGGCGCAGACCGCCTCCGTCTCCTCATCCGGCTTCCAGCCCTGGAAGACGACTTCCTTCTTCTCGTCATCGAGCCAAACGGCAGGGCAGTTCCCTTGGTCTGTGCTGGGGTCGATTCCGATGAACCGTAGCGCCATGTCGACCTCCGCTGTCGAGCGCGTTTCAGCCCGTCGCACGACCCTGGCGGCCTGTGCATGGGGCCGTCAAGGGGGCGGGATGAGAGGTTTGAACGGGGAGATCCGCCAGCCACGTAGCTGCGCAGGAAGATTGCGGGCCCCGGACCCCGCTTTTGTGAATGCCCCAGCCGTTCTCCTTTCCTCGGCAGGGGCATTCATACGCGTGAGGGCTCGCGTCCGCCGATCAGCGACGAAGGCCCCGGAACTTTTCGAGCATCAGCAGCGCCGGCATGAGAGTCGGCCGGTGGCCGGGACAGCGCCGCTCGATCGGTACGGACCAGACGTCCCAGCACGACAGGCAACGGATGACGCCGGGATGTTCCGGGTCGTTTGCCGTGCTGCCACCACATCGCGGGCATTGCTGCATGACGGGTTCCTTACGCTGTCACGTCGAACTCGCCCAGCTTGGCACCGTCCAGAAAAGCGGTCCACTCGACGGTCGTGAAGGCGATCGTCTGGCCCATCGCGGAGTTGCGCACCGCGACCTTGCCGGGAATGTTGGTGGCGACCTCGACGCAGCGTGGGTTGTCGTTGTCGTACTTGCAAGTCGTGGACGTGCGGAAAGCGAACTCGGAGACCGCTGTCATGGGGGTGCCTCTCTCTGTGGGGGCGGGCTGCCATTGAGGCTAGAGAGGCAGGAAAGCCCCGGTCCATGAAGTTGCATGGACTTGCAGGGCACTGCCTGAGGAGTCCAGCGCAGGCGCGTGTGGTGCCTTCCCGCCCATGAGGCGGGGAGGCACCACACGCCGGTGAAGGGCGGGCCGGCTCAACGATCCGCGCTGACGGTGACCTTGTCGTCGTTCTTCAGTTGCTGGACGAGTTGCTGGACCTTGGCCTTGTCCCACTGGAGGGAGCCCTGCGGGGCGCTGCCGGAGAGCGGCATGTTCATGGACTTGCCGTCGCCGCCCATGACGCCCTTCATCGCGAAGAACATCTGGCCCAGGTCCCACAGGCTCATGTCCTTGTCGACGATGAGCGTGTCCAGGCCGGCGCTCATCGTCGGGTAGAGCTTGAAGGGGTTCAGGACCGTGCCGGGGGTGGCGGTCTGGCTCGCCAGCGCGGCCAGGAACTTCTGCTGGTTCTTCGTCCGGTCCAGGTCGCTGTTGGCGAACGCGTAACGGGTGCGGACGAACGCCAGCGCCTGCTCGCCGTTCAGGGTCTGGGTGCCCGCCTGGAAGTCGGCGCCGGACTTCTTGTCCTTGAACGCCTTGGGGATGTTCATCTCGACGCCGCCGATCGCGTCCACGATGTTGGCGAAGCCGGCGAACCCGATCTCCACGTAGTGGTCGATGTGCAGGCCGGTGTTGTACTCGATGGTGCGGACGAGGAGTTCGGCGCCGTCCATGGCGTAGGCGGCGTTCAGCTTGCTGCTGCCACGGGCCGCGAACATCTTTCCGGACTGCGAGCCCTTGAAGCTGGGGATGGTCACCCACGAGTCGCGGGGCAGGGAGATCAGCGTCGGCCCGTTCGACCCATCGTGCAGGATCATCATCGAGTCGGTGCGCTTGCCCTCGGCGGAGCCGGTGTGCAGCTTCTTCTTCTGCTCGTCGGTCATGCCCTCGCGACTGTCCGAGCCCACGATCAGGTAGTTCGTGCCGGAGCCTGCTTCGGGGCGCTCGATGACCTTGCTCAGGTCGACCTCGCCGCGCAGCTTGCTGTTGGCCCAGAAGTAGGTGCCCACCGAGGTCACCAGGAAGACGATCACCAGCGTCAGTGCGGTGATCTTGATGCGGCGGCGCCAGTCGACGGGCGTCGGGCGGGGGCCGCGCGGCCCTTGGCCGCCGCCGCGTCCGCCGTGGTCCCGGCCGCCGCCGCCCCCGCCGCCGTAGACCTGGCCGGTGTTGTAGCCGCTGTCGTAACCGCCGTCGTCGTACGGCCCGCTCCCGTACTGCGGCTGGTCACGGCCGTACGGGTCGTGGCCCGGGGCGTGCTGCGGCGGAACGGGCGGGGCCTGCGGCGGAACGGCACCCCGACGCGGCGCGTACGGCTGCGGCGGCTGGGGCTGCCGCGAGCCGCGGCCGGAACCGCGTCGCACCTGCGGCATGGCACGCGCGCTCTCCGGCTCGGCGCTGCCGCTTCCGCGTCCGTACCGGTTCCTGTCGTCGTGGGACCACCCGTCGGGCCAGTCGTTCATATGGGAAGTGTGCATGGCGGGGGAATCAGCTCCCAGAGCGGGTACGGAATCAGGCCTTGGCTGTTGCAGAGCTGATGCAAAGAGACGGGGTGCGGGGGGCGCGCGACGGAGCGGGCGGGGCGGATGGCGCCGGAGTGCGCGCCGGGGCGGGGGCGGCAAGGCGGTTTCGGCGGGGATCGCGGGGAGTTCGGGTGAGGCAGTCGCGGCAGGGGGCGGGCGCCGGTGGGTGGGCCCGGGAACAAGGGTGCGCGGGGCCTGCATAGGCTGGACGCATGAGCGATCTCGTCACCAGCGGCCGGGAGGGCGACCTTCCCGGCAAGCCCACGTCCGTATCGCGTACGACACTGAGCCACATCATGACGGCGAGCGACACCAACCTGCTCGGCACAGTCCACGGTGGCGTGATCATGAAACTGGTCGACGACGCCGCCGGAGCGGTGGCCGGACGCCACTCGGGCGGACCGGCGGTCACCGCCTCCATGGACGAAATGGTCTTCCTCGAACCGGTACGGGTCGGCGACCTCGTGCACGTCCGCGCCCAGTGCAACTGGACCGGCCGCTCGTCGATGGAGATCGGCGTCCGCGTCATGGCCGAGCGCTGGAACGAGTCCACCCCGGCCCAGCAGGTCGGCTCCGCGTACCTGGTCTTCGCCGCGGTCGACGAACACGGCAAGCCGCGCCCGGTGCCGCCGGTCATCCCGGAGACCGAACGCGACAAGCGCCGCTACCAGGAGGCCCAGATCCGGCGCACCCACCGCCTGGCCCGACGCCGCGCCATCAAGGAGCTGCGGCAGCAGCGGGAGGCGGAAGGGATCAGGGACGGGGATCTGTAGGGGGTAGCGGGTTCGTAGGGGCCCGGTTTTGTGACAGCACCTGTAGGGGGCGGTCTTGGTGACGCGTGCCTGTAGGGGCGCGTCTGGGTGTCGCACGCCTATAGGGACGGTCCGGGTGTCGCGCACCTGTAGGCGCGATCTTCGCGACGAGCGTCTGTAGGACCGTCCTTTGTGACGAGTGCCTGTAGGACCCGTTCTTTGCGACGAGCGTCTGTAGGGGCCGTCGCCGACCTATAGGTGCGGTCGCGGGCCCGTAGGGGCGGCCTTGGTGTCGCGCACCTGTGGGGACGGTCCTTGCGGCAAGCGCCTATAGGACCGTTCTTTACGGCGGTGACCTCAAGGGCTGGTCTTCGCCACTGGCCGTAAGCGCCGCCCCTTATCGGCGGGTCTTGGGAGGTGCCGGTTTTCGGGTGCGGCGTCGGGGGCTTCGTGGGGAGCTGTGGCCATCAGGTGCGGCCTTGCCGTTCCGCTCGTTCCGCGGGGTGCGTTCCTTCCGCCCCTTCTGGCCCTCCCATGGCGCCTCGGCGATCAGGCGGGCGTCGCGCAGGTGCTGGATGAGGGCTGCGACGTCCGTGCCGGCGCGGTCGGTGGCGGAGGGGTGGGCGGCGGTCAGCCGGGCGGCGGCCTCCTCGGGCGTGGCGCCGTCCAGGAGGGCGTGCAGGACCAGCGTGGCGGTCGGGTTCATCTGCCAGTAGTGGCCGGAGCGCTGGTCGAGCAGGACGGCGCCGTGAGCGGTCGTCGCGGCCGATACGTGCGGGTTCAGGGTGAAACAGGGGGCGGTCGTCATGAGGTGTCGGTCGCCTTTCGGGGATTCGGGATGCCGGACGGGTACGGGGGCGGTGCCCCGTCGGAGGAAGCCGGGTCGGGGACGGGCGGGGGCGAGCCGTCCGGATCTGGGGACGTGGCCGCTGTGGGGGAGCCGGGGCCCGGGGCCGTCGGGTCCGGGGGTGACGCGGGCGCGCGGTCGGGCGGTTGCCGGCCGGGTGACGTGGCCGGGGCGCGCGGCTCGGGGGGCGGCGGTGGCGGGCGCCGGTCGGCGAGGTCGGGGAGCCGGTGCGGGGCGGTGGGCAGCGGCGGCGGGGCCAGTGCCGCGCGCAACCAGAGTTCGCAGGCCAGCGTGGCGTCCAGGGCGGCCAGGGTCGCCGCGGTCGGGTGCGGGTCGAGCAGCGCGGCGCGCAGGGCGGCGGCGTCGACGAGGCCGTGCCGGGCCAGCTCCGAGGCGTCGCACAGGCCGAGCAGGTCGGCGCGGTGCTGGCGCAGGCCGAGGTGGGCATCGGCCCGGAACTCGTTCTTGGTCGCGCGGTCCAGCAACGGATCCGGCACCATCGGGCGCATGGCCGCCGCCAGCAGCGGTTTGTACGCCCAGGGGCTGATCCGGTCCTCCGCGCGGACGGACAGGACCGCGTACAGCACCTGGTCGTCGAGGAACGGCACGGCGAACCGCACCCCGTGCCGGCTGCCGATCCGGTCGGCCTGACCCGCCGAGACGCCGGTGAACCGGGCCAGCGTCAGGGCCTGGTGCTGCGCGCGCCAGCGGGAGTGCGGGGCGACCGCTTCGGAGGCCGTCCGGAGCAGCAGGGCGCGGGCGGCGGCCACCGCGTCGCCGGTGGCCCACGGGGGCATCCGCAAGGGGGGCGACCAGCCGGTGTCCGGCGGGTGGGGGAGAGGCGGCGGGCCGGTCAGCGCGTCGGCGAGGGCGGCGAGCTCACGGGCCGGGGAGCGGCTCCCGACCAGCGCGCGCAGCAGCGGCTGCCACCCGGAGCGCGCCGGCGCGCGGTACGCGCGGGCCTGCCGGAGGGCCGTCAGCGGGTGGCGGCGCCGCACGTCGGCGAGGTGCGGGCCAGCGACCGGCCGGAACAGCTCGTCCCCGCCGTGCCCGGTCAGGTGCACGCGTGCGCCCTCGTGGGCCATGGTCCGCGCGAGCTGATCGACGCGCGCCCGGCTCCGTACCCAGGCGAACGGCTCGTCGGGGTCGGCCGGGACGGCGTCGGGGGAGAGGCCGGCGAACAGGGGCGTCACCTGGCCGAGGCAATCCCGTACATGGCGGGCCCCCGGCAGCCCTTCGGCGGCGAGCGCCGCATGGTGCGCGTCATCGTCGGCCCCGTCGTAACCGCCCCACCTGTAGGTCACCACCTCGGCGGGGCCGCGCGCGGCGAGGAAGGCCACACAGGCGGAGTCCACGCCCCCGGAGAGGTCCGTGCCGACGGTGCCGCCCGCCGCCGTCCGCGCGTCCACCGCCGCCGTCAGCGCCTCGCGCACCAGGGGCGCGCCCTCGGACGACGGGAGCACCGGCTCCGGTGGCATCCAGCGGCGCGGCTCGACCGAGCCGCCGTCCGGGTCCAGCCGCAACCAGTGGTCGCCGGGCACCTCGCGCACCCCGCGCCACAGCGTCGCCCGCTCGAACGGGAACGGCGCGGTGGCGCCCGTCAGCCGCAAGGCCAGGCCCTCCGCGTCCCAGCCGGCGCCGACCAGCCGGGCCAGCACGTCCGCCCGGTCGGCCGCCACCACGGCGTCGCCGATCCGCGTGGCGAACACCCGTCGCGTCCCGGACACCGTCCCCTGCACCCGCACCCGGCCACCGGCCGAGACGACCAGGTGGAACGCGCCCGGGACGGCGGCGGCCGGCGGGTCCGCCTCGTCCACCGAGCGGGTGCGGGCCAGTGCGGCGGCCAGGGAACCGGCGGTGGCCGGGTGCTGCCCGGCCACCGCCACCCGTGCCGCGCCCGCCGACGCGACCGTCAGCGCACCGTCCGGCCAGTGGCCCATCAGCCACGGCCGCCCCGAGTGGTGCGCGACGACCCGTCCGGCCAGCGGGCGCAGGACACGCGCCGCGGCGAGGCCGGGCATGCCGTCCGGGAGGACGGCGAACCACGCCTCGCCGGTCATCATCCGGGGAAGAGGGTGAAACCGTCGTCGTACGGGAGGAAGGGGCGCGGCCCGAAGGTCGCCTTCGTGGACCCTCCCAGGTGCGCCAGCGCCCGGGGTTCGTACACCGTCTCGCGCCGTTCCGTCATGTTCCCTCGCCTCTCGCTCACAGGGTGCGGTGCCGTCCGCGGGCTGTGGGGTGGTGCTCACGGGCCCGGTGTCGTCCGCGGGCTGTTCGTCGTGCTTGCCGGGGCCGGTGTCTGCGTCGGCCGCGGCTTGATCGTGTCTGCGGTCGGCACGATCTCGTCCGCGTGGGCTGTGTGCGCTTCGGTACGGACGGGTTACGGGCTCGCTCATACCGATCGACTCGGACGGACGACCGACTTCCTCACAGCAGCGTGGGGTGTCACTCCCGCACCGGGAAGCACCACGGGTGAAGGTGGCGGCACAAACCGCCCTGGAGAGCGAATCGGAAGCGCGCGCCGGTCGAGTGCGCTCCAGGCGGTCTCCCCCCGTGCTCACGGCGTGCGCCCTAGGCCCCCGCCTGAGCTGCGCTGTTGCGCCGACACGCGCACCAGCGCTCCAGGTACGCGCATCGGCACGCCCCGGCGTCGCTCCCGGAGCCGGGTCGGTGACGGTTGACGGGGGTGAGTCGGAGGGCGCTGCGGTTGACGTGGCGAGGCGACGAGGGTGACTTGAAGGGCGCGTGATTGACGCGGTGGGGTGTCAGAGGTGAGTTGAAAGGGGTGACGGTTGACGCGGCAAGGTGACGAGGGTGAGTCGAAGAGTGTGACGGTTGACGCGCTGGGGTGACGCCGGCCTGTGGGGGCGGGCGACGCCGGGCGGTACGAGAGAGACGACGCCCCGCGCCCGCCGCACCCCCTATGTGCACTCCGCCTGATCCCCCGTGAACGTCCGGAAGCCCGTCGCCGTCCCCAACGAGTCGTCCCACCGCACCGGGTGCACGGCCCGGAACTCCGCGCCCAGCATGACCCGCATCCGTGGGCCCTGGCCCGGCGTCGGTTGCAGTCGTGCGCCCGGCAGCGCGGCGGCGAGGGAGTGTGCCGAGCGGTCCCACCGCGGGTCGTAGGTGATCACCGTCCGCGGCGTGTACAGCGGCGCGCTCCCGGCCTTGCCCGTCGTGGCGAACCCCACCGTGCGCAGCGCCTTGTCCACCGCGTTGCCCAGCCCCTTGTGGTGCGTTCCGTTGTCCACCTGGACGCGAACGGTGCGCGGGTCCACGTCCACGGCCGTCGCCGCGCGGTCGTGGGTGCGCTTGCCCTTCCGGTGGACGGCCAGCGGGCGGTCCTCCCTGATGGCGCGGAAGAGGGCGCGGGCCTTGGCCTCGTTCCACTTCACGGTCGAGCCGAAGTTCCGGACGCCGTAATCCATGTCCGCGATCGGTACGGAGACGAACTCCGAGGACGCGGGGGTGAAGTCGTGCATCGCGCGTCCGATGGCGAGCAGGTCGGCGGCGTCGAGGTCCTTGTCGGCCCGCACGGACTCCAGGAGGGTGGTGCTGATCTTCTTGAGCCCCGCCGGGTCCGTCAGCATGCCCGAGGTACTGATCTTGTGGACCAGGGCGGCCAGGAAACGCTGCTGGCGGTGCATCCGGCTCAGGTCGGAGGCGCCGTCGATGTGCCGGGACCGCACGTACTGCAACGCCTGACCGCCGTTGAGCCGGGAACCACCGGCCGGCAGGTCCAGCCCCGTGTGGTCGTCCTTCATCGGCCGGCTGGTGCACACCCGCACGCCACCGACCGCGTCCACGGTCTTCATGAAGCTGGTGAAGTCCACCTCCAGGTAGTGGTCGATGTGCACGCCCGTCATGTGCTCGACGGTCCGCACGGTCAGGCCGGGCCCGCCCTCCGCGTACGCCGCGTTCAGCCGCATGGCGTGGGCGCGGTGCTTCCTGCCGGTGATCCGGTCGGTGTGGCCGGGGGCCTCGGCGTACGAGTCGCGGGGCAGGCTGACGACGCTGGCGCGCTCGCGGTCGGCACTGAGGTGCACGAGCATGACCGTGTCCGTGCAGTGGCAGGGCGCGCCGCCCAAGTGGTACTCGCGCCGCTGGCCGCGGGTCAGCCGGTCGCGGGCGTCGGTGCCCACGACGAGGAAGTTCAGGCTCTCGCCGGCGGCGTTGGGGCGGTTGTTCATGCCCGAGAAGGGGTCCACCCGCGCGATGCCGTCCGTGAACCCGGCGACCAGGGCGTGCCCGACGCCTCCCGCGGTCAGCAGTATCAGCGACACGCCGGCGGTGACGCGCAGGCCCCACCGGGGGCGCGGCGGACGGCGGTGCTTGTTCCGGGTGGACCGGCCGTTCCGGGCGGACCGGCGCCCGGCCGGAGCGGCGGGGGAGTGCGGGAGGGGACGGGTCGGTGCGGTCACGGGGAACACCTCCGCGGCGGGGCCTGCGGGTCGCTGTAGGACGGACGGGGGCGCGGACGGCGTACGGGAGGGGGAACGGCTTCTCGAACGGCGAACGGGACGCGGGGACGGCCAGGGAGCGGGCCGTGGGGCGGGGGAAGGGATGGTCCGTGGGGCGGCGGATGAAGGAGTGTTCCGTGGGGCGGAGGTGGCGGCATCGGGCGGTGACACCGTAGGCCCATACGATCGGATGCAAAGCGCCACACGCCGGGCACCGGACCCCGGGCCACCCGGCTGCCGTCGGGCCCCGTCCCCCACACGCGGTAACGTGACCGGCGATACCGCAGCCTTCAGGGAGGCGACCACCGCTCCGATCCGGCCAGGCGCCCCGCTCCGGCGTGCGCGCCCCGTTCGGGAGGGACGCGCCCCGTTCCGGCGGGACGCCCCGGTTCCGGCGGTGGCGCCCCCGGAATCACCGAGGAACCATGCCCCAGCAGCAGCCCCCGGCCGTCTCCGTGATCATGCCGGTGCTCAATGAGGAACGTCATCTGCGCGACTCGGTCCGGCACATCCTGGCGCAGGAGTACGCCGGCGAGATGGAGGTCGTGATCGCCCTCGGCCCCTCCACGGACCGCACGGACGAGATCGCCGCCGAGCTCGTCGCCGAGGACCCCCGGGTGCACACCGTGCCCAATCCCACCGGCCGGACGCCGGCCGCGCTCAACGCCGCGATCAAGGCGTCCCGGCACCCCATCGTGGTGCGGGTGGACGGTCACGGGATGCTGTCGCCCGACTACATCGCCACCGCCGTGCGCCTCCTGGAGGAGACCGGCGCCCAGAACGTCGGCGGCATCATGCACGCCGAGGGCGAGAACGCCTGGGAGCAGGCGGTCGCCGCCGCGATGACCTCGAAGATCGGCGTGGGCAACGCCGCCTTCCATACAGGGGGCGAGGCAGGTCCGGCCGACACGGTGTACCTGGGCGTCTTCCGGCGCGAGGCGCTGGAACAGCAGGGCGGCTACAACGAGGAGTTCATCCGCGCCCAGGACTGGGAGCTGAACTTCCGCATCCGCGAGGCGGGCGGCGCCATCTGGTTCTCACCGGAGCTGCGGGTGAAGTACCGGCCGCGGCCGACCGTGCGCGCGCTCGCCAAGCAGTACAAGGACTACGGCCGGTGGCGGCACGTCGTCTCCCGCTACCACGCGGGCTCGATCAACCTGCGCTACCTCGCGCCGCCGACCGCGGTGTGCGCCATCGCTGCCGGCACGGTCGTGGGCGCGGCGGTCAACCGCTGGGGCTTCCTCGTCCCGGCCGGCTACCTGGCGGCCATCGCGGCGGGCTCCGTCCCGGCGGGCAAGGGGCTGCCCCTGAAGGCGCGCGCCCAGATCCCGGTGGCGCTCGCGACCATGCACATGTCGTGGGGCTGGGGCTTCCTGACCAGCCCGCGTTCGCTGGCCCGGAAGGTCATCGCCAGCCGCCGTCCCGCGGTGCTGCCGGGCACGGCGACCGGGGCCGAGCGCGCGGGGGCGTCGGCCCGGTAGCCCCTGGGCCCGGTGGCATCGGTGCGCCTGATGCCGGGCTCCGCGAAGTGGCCGGCCAGTAGGCACTCGCCTCACACCTGGCCGGCCACCACCGCGTCCGCCTTCCCAACGGGGCGGCTGCCGCGTTCGTCCCACCAGTGGGCGGGTTGCAACGGCGCACCAGTAGGCGGGTCGCAACAGCGCGCCTAAAGGTGGGCCGCATCAGCGCACGAGTAGACGAGCCGCACCAGCACAGCGCATCAGTGGGCGGGTCGAAGCAGCGCACCTGAAGACGGGCGACTCCTGCGCACCAGTGGGCGGGTCGCACCAGCGCGCCTAAAAGGCGGGCCGCCCCAGCGCACCTGAAGACGGGTCGTCGCACCAGCGCACCAGTAGGCGGGTCGAAGCAGCCCACCTGAAGGTGGGCGACACCTGCGCACCCGTAGGCGGGCCGCACCAGCCCACCTGAAGGCAGACCAGCGCACAGCACCTGAAGGCAGGCCAACGGCAAACGCCCCCTCAGAACGAGTACGCCGGGTTCACCTTCATGCACGCCTTGTCGTCCTCGCCGTTGAGCGCGTCCGCGCTGTCGGGCGCCTTGTCCTCGCTCTTCTGCTGGGCCGCGGGCTTGGGGTAGGCCCCCTTCGTCCGCCAGTCGTTGCCGATGACCAGCCGCAGCGTGTCGCTCGTCCGCGACTCCTTGACCTGGCCCTTGGGCAGGCCGAGTGCCTTGGCCAGGGCGAGCGCGTCCCCCTGCTTCCCGTGCGGGTAGGTGAGGGTGGTGTCGGCCTGAGTGGTGAGGCTGGAGTCCACCCGCGTGTTCGTGTAGCCGAGGCCGACGAGCTGGTTGTAGCCGACGCTCGCCCGGCCCCGTACGGGCCCGTAGATCGTGCTGTTGGTGCCGTTCTGCACGACGAGGTCCACGTTCTCCTTGGGCGTGGTGGGCTTCGGCTCGGGTGCCGGCTTCTTCCGCTTGTCCTTGCCGTCGAGGGCGGTGTCGTTGCGGATGAGCGAGAACGTCTGCTCCGCCTCGCCCGGCTTGGGCAGCACGTACTTCTCCCCGGGCCCGTAGACCCACGGCATGGTGACCATGGTGATGCGCTTGGTCGGGACGCGCTGGAGGTCGCCTCCGAGGTCGTAGAGGCGCTTGACGGACCCCAGGTCCTCGTCGACGGTCAGCGCCTTGGTGGCGGCCTCGGCCAGGTCGCGCAGCGCGACCGGGTTGGTGAGCCGGGCGTTGGCCTTGAGCTGGCGCACCATGGAGTTCATGTACATGTGCTGGGCCTTGGCCCGGCCGATGTCGGTGTTGTCCCCGAAGCCGTAACGGGTGCGCAGCCACTGGAGGGCCTGGACGCCCTGCACCGGGTGGGTGCCCGCCTCCATCCGCAGACCGCTGCCGCGGCCCTTCTTGTCGTGCGAGTAGATGTTCCTGTCGACGCATACGGGGACGCCGCCGATGGCGTCCGCCATGTCCACCACACCGGCGAAGTCGACCATCATGAAGTGGTCGATGTAGATGCCGGTCAGTTCCTTCCAGGTGGCGACCGTGCAGCCCGGGCCGCCGTGCTGGAGGGAGACGTTGATGGCTGCGGTGGTCTGCGGGTAGACCTTGCCGTCGTCCGGGTCCTTGCACTCGGGGATCGCCACGCGGGTGTCACGCGGGATCGAGACGACCGAGATGTTGCTCCGGTCGGCCGACACGTGCAGCAGCATCTGCACGTCGGCGAGCGGCTTGCGGTCCGCGTCCTGGCGGGCGCCGCCGAGCTTGATGTTCTCCTCGCTGTTCCGGCCGTCGGAGCCCAGCAGCAGGATGTTCAGCGGGGTCTGCCCGAAGGCGTTGGGCTCGGGCTTCCGGAGGCCGCCGTTGCCCAGGTCGAGGGCGTCCTTACGGAGGTTGCTGTTGAGGTGCTCGTAATACAGGTAACCGCCACCGGCTGCACCCGCTATCAGGACGGCCAGCGTGATGGCGCTCCAGCGCAGGACGCGGCGCCCTTTACGGGGCGGCCGGGACCGCCGACGCCGCCCCCCTCCGGACCGTCCGGACCCTCCGGCTCCTCCCGAACCCGCACCGGCCGGGGCGCCAACCGCCTCCGTCCCCGTCTCCGGGACCCCGTTCCCCAGCGCCATACCGCTCGATCCCGGCACTCCCCCGGGGCCGTGTGCGCCGCCCCCGTCGTACAGGCTCTCGTCCCATCCCAGCTCCTGGGCATTGGGCCGGCGCCGACGTGGTCTCTCACCACGCACACTGCTCTGCCGCATGGGTCTCTCCCCGTTGGTCGGTGGTGCGCTCGGCGGCCTGGCAGGGCGGCCGGTACTCGCTGTCGTCAGGTGCTGTCGTCAGGTGTTGCCGTCAGGTCTTCGTCCGGCGGGCTCGTACGGCCCCGGGGAGCCCTGCGAAGCCGCGGCCCGGCGCGGAGCCGGTCCCGGATGCCCGTCCCCGTCCGTTGCGAGGCCGGTACATGGGGACGGACCGTGGGGATGGACCACGGGCCGGGGCCGACCGCTGGGGCCGAGCCGTCGGCGTGGAGCCGTCGTGCACCACGGAATCGTCCGTTGGTACAAAACTCACGTTCGGTACGGTGCTACCGCTCGGTGCGCTTCCTTCCTCACTACTGAGCGGCTACTTGGCGCAGAGGTTCTTGTCGTCCGCGTTGACGTGCTGCACTCCGGCCGGGGTTTCGGTGGGGGCCGCGATCGGCACGCCCGGCGCCTCGAAGTCGCGGCCGAGGATCAGTTTCATGGGCACCCGGGGCCCGGCGTCCGCGGTGGTCTTCTTCAGCGCGCTCTTGGGCAGGCCCATCCACGCGGCCAGCGTCGCGGCCTGGTCCGCCTGGTTGGGGGCGAACTCCAGCCGGGTGGCTTCGAGCTTCGGGAAGGTGTTGCCGACGTTCGTGGAGAGCTTGGCGCCCTTGGCGTTCTGGAGCCAGTCGACGGTCTCCTGGGCGGCGCCGAAGGGCCCGCCCCCGTTGGTGACGTCGACGCGGACCTTGTCCGCCGGGGCCTTGGCCACCGGTTTGCCCTCGTCCTTCCCCTTGCCCTTGCCCTTCGCGTCGTCCTTCTTCTTCGTCTTCGTCAGTGAATGATCAGCGGCGATCATCTTGAACAGCGGCTCGGCCTGCGACTCGTTCATGATGACGGTGGCCTTGTCGGCCGGGTTGTCCACCACCGGGACGGTCGCGAAGGTGATGTTCTTGATGTCGACCCGGCGCAGGTCCTGGGCCAGGTCCACGAGCTTCTTGGCGCTGCCGATGCCGGTGTCGACGGTCAGCGCCTTGGTGGCGGCGTTGCTCAGGTCCCACAGCTTGACGGGGTCCTTGAGGATGTCGTCCGACTTCATCTTGCGCATCATCGAGCCGAGGAACTGCTGCTGGAGCTGGATCCGGCTCAGGTCGCTGCCGTACCCCACCGAGTGCCGGGTCCGGACGAACGCCAGTGCCTGCTCGCCCTTGACGATGTGCTTGCCCTTGGCGAGCTTCAGATGCGACTTCGGATCGTCGATGTCCTTCGTTGTGCACACCTCGACGCCGTCGACCGCCTCGGACAGCTCCTTGACGGCGTTGAAGTCGGCCATCATGAAGTGGTTGATCTTCAGGCCGGTCAGCTTCTCGACGGTCCGCCAGGTGCAGCCGGGGTCCCGGCCCTCCTGGCCCAGGCTCTCGTTGAAGCGGACGCCCTGCTGCGCCGGGATGACCTTGGTGGTGCCGTCCGGCTGCTTGGTCGGGCACTCCGGGATGTCGGTGATCATGTCGCGCGGAATGCTGAGGGCCGTCGCGTTGGTGCGGTCCTCGGAGACGTGCATCAGGATCGTGGTGTCGGCGTGCCCGACGCTGCCCGCGTCGCCGTACCCCTGGTTGCCCTTGCCGTCCCGCCGGTCGGTGCCGATGACGAGGATGTTGACCGGGCCGTCGATGACCGCGTCGTTGTAGACGCCGACGTCCACTTTGGAAATGTTGCCGTCGAGCTGCCGGTAGATGACGTACGCGCCACCGCATCCGGCAACGATGACGAACCCCACCACGCCGGCGGTCCAGTGCAGCGCCTTCTTCTTGCCGCTCTTGGGCGGCTTGGGCTTGCGGCGGCCGGCCGGGGCCGTCCCGCCGGCCCGGCGGCGGCCGTCCTTGCCGCGCGCGGAGCGCCGCGACCCTCCGGAGGACCTTCCGGACGACCTCCCGGAGGACCTTTCGGCGCGGGGGACCGGCTGGACGGTGGACAGCTCCCGGGTGTCGGTGTCCGCACCCTGGTCCTGGTCGCGGCCCCCCGGACCGCGGCCCGTGAGTCCCCGGCCCGGCCGCCCCTCGTCCGGCCGGTCTCCGTCCGCCGGAGCGCGTCCGGGCGCGGAGTCGTCACGGGCGTCGGACGGGGAGGGCGGCGCCGTATGACCGGCGGGGTCCAGCCGCAGCTCGTAATTACCGGTGCTGGGGTTGAACACCCATTGATCGGCGGGATCGATGTCGTCCGGCCCACGGCCTTGCGCGTCCACGGTGTTGTGTGTCCTCCGTCGGTGCCACGCGGCGCCTCCCCCTCAAGGCGCTCGGTCGGTCGGGTGTGCCCTTCGCGGTCGGCCATTTCTGCGGACCGGGTCGCTCAGACTATCCGCCTAGTTCAGCGCCGGACGACGCCCGTGACAAATTGCACGTCCCTACAAGCGGGCAATCCACCTCATTCTTTCTGGTCCTTTCGAGTCGGATAGCGGACCTTTGCGGTCCCTTTATCGGCAGGTTCCGCCGTCCGCGGTCGTTCCCCGGAAGGCCGGGACGGTGTGGATGCCGCTGCCGGACGACGCGCCACCGGACGCGCCGGGGGACGGCGTGCCGTCGGCGGAAGCGCTCGGCGACGCCCCGGCGGACGGCGTGGCACCGGCGGAAGCGCTCGGCGACGCGCCCGTGGGCGGTGTGCCGCTCGCCGGCGCGTCCGCACGGGCGGGCGACGCCGGGTCGCGCGCCGGGTCGTCGTACTCGGCGGTGTTGTCCGGGTCGTGCGCGCCGTCCGTGGGCGCCGGGCGCACCGAGACCGGGCGATCCGCGCGCAGCTCCTGGAAGAGGCGGTCGGCGGCCGGCTGGACGAGTTCGTCGCGGTCCGTGTCGAGCCGGTACGCCTGCCGCGGAACGGTCAGGAACTGCACCTTGTCGACCGGAATGTCGCGCATACTGCTCACCAGCTCGTAGAGATCCGGCAGCGACGCCAACCCGTCGTCCGTCGTCAGGGAACTCGTCGCCGCGTCGAGCAGGGGATAGAGCCGCGCCGGATTCAGCAGGACACCGTTGCTCCGCACTTTCTTCACCAAAGCGCCGAGGAACTGCTGCTGCCGCTCTATCCGCTGGGTGTCGCTCCCGTTCCCGAGGCTTTTACGGGCCCGTACGTAACCGAGCGCGTCCTCCCCGCGCAGCGTCTGCCGCCCGGCCGGCAGCACCAAATGCGCGTCCGTGTCGTTCACCGGCTTCTTCAGGCAGACCTCGACCCCGTCCACCGCGTCCACCATCTTCTTGAACCCGACGAAATCCACGATCATGTGGTGGTCGATGCGGATTCCCGTCATCTTCTCGACGGTGCGAATGGTGCAGGCGGCCCCACCGAACTCGAACGCCCAGTTGAACTGGACGTACCGGGGCCTGGTGAGTTTCCCGCTGGGCCGGGTGCAGGCGGGCACCTGCGCCATCAGGTCGCGCGGGATGCTCACCGCCGTCGCACTTTTCCGGTCTGCGGCCAGGTGCAGCAGGATCGTGGTGTCCGACCGCTGGGTGCCGCCCTCGCCGCCGTACTCGCTGTTCTCGCCGTCCCGCGAGTCCGACCCCAGGAGCAGGATGTTCTCCGCGTCCGTGGGCTCCTCGGGGGGCCGCTGCGCCTCGTACTTCCGCAGCTCCTCGCGCGTGCCGGTGTCCGTACGGATATTGCCGTCCAGCTTGGTGTAGAGCGCCCAGCCGGCCCCGGCCGTGGCCAGGACGAGGACGGCGGCCCCCAGAGCCACCCAGCGCAGCCAGCGCCGCTTGCGGCGGGGCGGTACGTCCGTGACCGGGTCGGCCTGGGCGGTGACCACGGTGGCGAGTTCGGCGGGGGCGGGATCGGGATCGGGGTCGGCGGGGGGTTCGGGGGTGGGTTCCGGGGCTTCGGGGTCCGGTTCGGGTGCCGGTGCGGGTTTCGCGTCAGGCGCCGGTGCGGTCTTCGCCGGTGCCGCGTCCGACGCCGGCTCCGGTCCCGCCGACGAATCGGACGGCGCGTCAGCCGCCTTCCCGGGCCGTGACTCGGCGGGTGAGTCGGCCGGCGGTGTATCGGACGTCGCGTCAGCGCCCGCCGCTGACGGTCGTTCAGGTGTCGACGACGCGCCCGCTCGCGCGGACGGCTTCGGCCCCGCCTCGGGCCGGGCGGCCGGAGGCGGGGCCGGTATGGATGCCCCATCGGAATTCTTCGGCGGGTTCGACGGTGGCGTGTCGTCGGTGGAGCTCGATCCTTCGGGGTCGGAAGGAGTCTCCGGGGTTTCGGTCACGTATGCGTCCATCCCTCGCGGAGCCGGCGTCGCGCGCGCACGGGATCTCCGGTCTAACAGGCAGAGTCGAACAGGCAGACGTGTAAACCGGGCGCATGGTTGTGTACGAAACCCAAGATCGTGTGCCGGGGTGCGCGGGGCGGCTCTTCACGGCCCTGATGCCGCCTGTGAGGCCCTGGGGCGGGGCGGTGTCCCATAGGGGCGGTGACGGTCCCTATAGGAGGCGATGGCGGTCCCTATAGGAGGCGGTGGCGGTCCCTGTAGGGGGACCGCCATACCGACCCGCCACCTGGGCGCGCCGTTTTCGTGGCCGGATCGTCCTCGTGGACCGGAACGCCCTAGTAGCCGTGACCGGGCCGCCCTGAGGGACGAGCCGGGGGCGTCCTCGTCACCGTGACCGGGCTGTCCTGAGGAACGGGCCGGAGGCGTCCTCGTCCCCGGCTCCGGCGCGCGCGACGGGATCGTCCTCGTGACCGCCCGTCACACCTCACGCCGTCGTGTGCGTGACCCTCTCGCTCTCCACCCGCTGCGCCAGGCCCGTGGCGTCCAGCCGGTCGAGGTTGCGGCACAGCACCACCGAACCGTCCGCCGCGAGCGGCGCCAGCAGACCGGCCGACAGGCCCTCCCAGGTGTCGTACGGCAGCGCGGACAGCGAGCGGGAGCCGCTCGACAGCGCCCGCTCCCGCGCGTCGGCGGACGCGCGCGCCACGACCTGTTCCCCCGTCAGTTCCTCGCCGCCGACGACCAGGGCGGGCGCCTGGGGATCGACCGGGGCGAACGGCGCGAACCGGTCGCCCTGGCTCGGCACCTCCACCGCGTAGTCGGCGAACCCGGCCGGCGCCTGCGGGAACCGGCCGCCCAACGGGCGCAGCGCCAGCGCCACCCGCTCGCCGGAGCAGGCGCGCGCCTCCTCCAACGTGTCCGGGCCGCTGACGACGAGATCCGCGCCGGCCGGGTTCCCGCCCACCTCCGCGACCACGCCGACCGATGAGCAGGCCAGCAGCCACACCGCGGTCTGCCAGTGGGCGGGCAGCAGCAGCGCGAGCCGGTCACCGGGCGCGGCGGCCAGGTCGCCCTGAAGGTAGTTGGCGGTCTTGGCCACCCAATTGGCGAAGGTGGCGACGGAAAGTTCCACCCGTTCGCCGGTGGCGTCGTCGTAAAAGGTCACCAGCGGTCGGGACGGGTCCGCGGCGAGCGCGGAACGCAACAAGTCGGCGGGTGTGCGGTCGATGGCGTTCATCGGCGTCACCTTACGCGCCGGTGAGGCGATGCGAGGGGCGGGCCGGGCGACCGCGGATTCCGACACACCGTCAGGTCACAAAGAGCCATTTGCCCGGCAATATGCTCAAAATGCATTTTATGCGTCCCTTCATCGCAACTTCGCTCGGCGTCGCGTGCACCGCCGCCCTCACCCTGCCGCTCGTGCTCCCCGCCGGAGCGAACGCCACCGGGGCCGCCCTCCCTGCCACCGCCGCCTCTCAGAGGCGATCGGTGTCCGACGACCCCGCCGCCTCCCGATCCGCTCCCGCCGCGCCGCCGGACGGGATTCCGGGCGCCACCCACTCCCTGCCGCTGGTGCGCCTGGCCGCGTCGGGCCGTGCGGCGAGCGGCGCCGTGCGCGGGCTGCCCGCCCGCAAGGTCGCGCCGTTCTCGCTGGTCGGCGTCGTCTGGAAGGACCCGTACGAGGAACTGCGCGGGCGCGTGCAGGTGCGCACCCGCGCCACGGGCACGGGCACCTGGTCCGGTTGGCAGGAGGTGCAGGCCCACGACGACGACGCGCCCGACCCCGGCGCGGAGGAACTGCGCGGCCGGACCGTCCGCGGCGGCACGGCGCCCCTGTGGGTGGGCGACTCCGACGCCGTCCAACTGCGGGTCACCCCCGAGCGCGCGGGCCGTCGGGCGCCGGCGCCGCTCCCGGAGGGCCTGCGCCTGGAACTCGTCGATCCGGGGCGGTCGGACGCCGATGGGGAGACGGCGGGCCAGGAGGGAGCCGGACCGAGGGCTTCCGGGCAGGAGGGCCAAGAGAGCGCCGGTCAGGAGCACGCCCCGGCGGCCCGGAGGGCCAGCCCCGCTCCCTACGAGTCGCAGGAGTCGCAGCGGCCGGGCGAGTCGCCGGACCCGGAAGCCGCCGCGAGCTCCGCCGTCAACGCCCAGCTTGCGCAGCTCGGCGCCGCCGTCATCCCGGCGCTGGACAAGCCGGCGTCCGAAGGCGACCTGGCCGCGGCGGACGACGAAGGGCGGGGCCCGGACGCCCGGCGGCACGTCGGCCCGCGACCGCGCATCGTCACCCGGGCCGGCTGGGGAGCCGACGAGAAGCTGCGCGAGAAGGACTTCGCCTACACCAAGACCGTGCGCGCCGCGTTCGTCCACCACAGTGCCACCGGCAACAACTACCGGTGCGCGCAGGCCCCTTCGGTCGTCCGCGGCATCTACCGCTACCACGTGCGCAGCAGTGGCTGGCGCGATCTGGGTTACAACTTCCTCGTCGACAAGTGCGGCACGATCTACGAAGGCCGGGCAGGCGGCGTTGCCAAGCCGGTCATGGGCGCGCACACTCTCGGTTTCAACACCGACAGCATGGGTGTCGCCGTCCTGGGCTCCTTCGGGAGGGCCAACCCGACGCGGTCCGCCGTCGACGCGCTCGCCCGGCTGACGGCCTGGAAGCTCGGGCTGTACGGCGCCGACCCGAGCGGTACGACCTACCTGGTGTCCGGAGGAGGCAACAAGTTCAAGAAGGGCCGCAAAGTCAGGATGCGCGTCATCGCGGGCCATCGGGACGGCTTCACGACCGAGTGCCCCGGACGCCGCCTCTACCGGAAGCTCGGCGCCGCCCGCACCGCGGCGGCCCGTCTACAGGGCCGCTGAATGTCCATTTGAACCGATCTGCCTACACTGGTCCGCCGATTCGGCCGACCCCAGCAGGAAGCAGAGACGACACGGTGACTGAAGCGATCCTCCTGGTCGGCGGCAAGGGCACGAGGCTGCGCCCGCTGACGGTGCACACGCCCAAGCCGATGGTTCCGGCGGCCGGTGTGCCCTTCCTGACCCACCAGTTGGCCCGTGCCCGCGCGGCCGGCGTCGAGCACGTCGTCCTCGCCACGTCCTACCTGGCCGAGGTGTTCGAGCCATATTTCGGTGACGGGTCCTCCTTGGGGCTGCACTTGGAATACGTCACCGAGGAGGAACCGCTCGGCACCGGCGGCGCCCTCCGCAACGTCGCCTCCCGGCTGCACGCGGCCCCCGGAGACCCGGTGCTGGTCTTCAACGGTGACGTCCTGACGGGCCTGGACATCGCGTCCCTGGTGGACACCCACCGCACCACGGGCGCCGATGTGTCCCTGCACCTCACCCGGGTCGCCGACCCGCGCGCGTACGGGCTGGTGCCCACCGACGAGGCCGGACGGGTGACGGCCTTCCTCGAAAAGCCGCAGACCCCCGAGGAGATCGTCACCGACCAGATCAACGCCGGCGCGTACGTCTTCACCCGCTCGGTCATCGACACCATCCCGAACGACCGGCCGGTCTCCGTCGAACGCGAGACCTTCCCCGGGCTGCTCGCCGACGGCGCCCACCTCCAGGGCCTGCTCGACTCCACCTACTGGCTCGACCTCGGCACCCCGCACGCCTTCGTCCGCGGCTCCGCCGACCTGGTGCTGGGCCGCGCGCCCTCCCCGGCCGTGCCCGGCCCCCGGGGCGAGTACCTCGTCCTGGACACCGCCGACGTGGCCCCGGACGCCAAGCTGGCCGGCGGCACCGTCATAGGGGCCCGCGCCCGCGTCGGCTCGGGGGCGGAGGTCACCGGCAGCACCGTGCTGGACGGCGCTGTCGTCGAGCCGGGCGCCCAGGTCCGCGACTCCCTGATCGGCACGGGCGCGCGCGTCGGGGCCCGGACGGTCCTGGAGGGCGCCGTCATCGGCGACCACGCGGCGGTCGGGCCGGACAACGAGCTGCGGGACGGCGTCCGGATCTGGTGCGACTCGCGGATACCGGCGGGTGCGGTGCGGTTCTCGTCGGATCAGTGAGGGGGAGGGGCGTGGGGGCCCGATCGGGGGTCGGGCCCTGAGGTGACGGCCTGGGGGCGGGGTGCCCTATGGCGGCCACTGTGTGCGGTCCTGGGCGCCGTGATCAGTGATCGGTTTCTTCTGTCCGTGAGAAGCCGCCGGATGGCGCCCGGTGATCGGCTCTCCGTCCCGCCCAGGACGGATGACGGCCGGAGCGTGTGCGGTGCCCCACACCGCGCTCCATGATCCGTTACCCGTCCCGCCGTGCCACCAGGCCACACGCACCCGTGACGCCTCACGAGCCTCCCCCGCCCGCTTCGGCTCACCCGTCACCTCCACCCCGGATTGCTTACCCTGTCCGGATGTCCGCCACCCGCACCTGGGCCCCGCCCGGCCCGTACGACCTGCGCGGCAACCTGGGCGTCCTGGGACGTGGGCCCGGCGACCCGGCGTTCGCCGTGCACGGCGGTGCCGTCTGGCGGGCCAGCCGTACGCCGGAGGGGCCGGCCACGCTGCGCGTGCGGCCCCGCGCGGGCGAGGGGCTGATCGAGGCCGAGGCGTGGGGCCCGGGCGCGACCTGGATGCTGGACGGGCTCCCCGCGCTGCTCGGCGCGGCGGACGACCCCACGGCCTTCGCACCCCGCCACCGCCTCCTCCACGAGGCGCACCGCCGCAACCCGGGCCTGAGGCTCGTCCGTACCGGGCTGGTCATGGAGTCACTGGTCCCGGCCATCCTGGAGCAGAAGGTCACCGCCCACGAGGCGTACCGCGCCTGGCGGCTGCTCCTCCAGCGGCACGGCGAGCCCGCGCCCGGCCCGTGGGAGCGGCTGCGCGTGGCACCCGACCCGCACGGCTGGGCGCTGATCCCCTCCTGGGAATGGCACCGGGCGGGCGTGGACCTCAAACGCTCCGCCACCATCATCCGCGCCGCCCGCGTGGCCCGCCGCCTCGAAGAGGCCGCCACGATGGACCTGCCCCGGGCGAGCGCACGGCTCCAGGCGGTGCCGGGCATCGGCCCCTGGACCGCCGCCGAGACCCTCCAGCGCTCCAACGGCGCCCCTGACGCGGTCACCGTCGGCGACCTCCACCTGCCGGGCATCGTGGGCTACGCGCTCACGGGACGCCGCGGGGCCACCGACGCGGAGATGCTCGAACTCCTCACCCCGTACGCGGGGCAGCGGTACCGCGCCACACGGCTGATCCTCCTGTCGGGCCGCGTCCCGCCCCGCCGCGCCCCGCGCTTCCCGATCGGGAACATCGCGGCACTGTGAGACCGGGCGGGCGACTCACCGCGTCCGGCAGGCACGGCGCCCTCCAAGGCGCGGGCGGACGCGCGGGAGAGGCCCGTCCGGACGTGCAGGGAACCCGTTCGGGCGCATACGGAAGCCGTTCAGACGCATACGGAAACGCACCCGGGCGCATACGGAAGCCCTCGTCCGTCCGGATGTGCACGGGAACCCCGGCCGGACGCATACGGAATCCGTTCAGGCGCATACGGAAACACGCCCGGGCGCATACGGAAGCCCCCGTCCGTCCGGATGTGCACGGAAACCCAGCCCGGACACATACGGAACCCATTCGGGCGCATACGGAAACGCACCCGGACTCATACGGAAGCCCCCGTCCGTTCGGACATGCGGGGAAACCCCCATCCAGACCCAAACGGAGCGCCTCCAGACACATACGGAAACCCGCCCGGACGCATACGGACACCCCGCTCCGCCCGCACACCCCCGTCAGCGCACCACCACGAAGTCCTCCGCGTCCCGGGCCGGGCGCTCCTTGGGTGGCGCGGCCGGATGGCCGACGGCCACCGCGCCCATCGGGTCCCATTCCGCCGGCAGGCCGAGCACGTCCCGTACGACCTCGCGGCAGAACATCGTCGAGGAGATCCACGCCGAGCCCAGCCGCTCCCCGGCCAAGGCGATCAGGAAGTTCTGGATGCCCGCGCCGTTCGCGACCACGAACATCTCGCGCTCGGACGCGTTGCGCCGCGCGTCCGGGTAGGTGTGCGAGCCCGTCATGACCAGGCAGGGCACCACCAGGTAGGGCGCCTTGCGGAGCACGTCGCCGCGCCGCACCCGTTTGGCGATGCTCTCCTCGCTGAAACCGTCGCCGCGCAGATCGGCGATCCACGCGTCCCGCATGGCGTCCAGCAGCCGCAGCCGGGTCTCCGCGGACTCCAGGAGGACGAAGCGCCAGGGCGTCGTGTGATGCGGCGCGGGGGCGGTGACGGCCGCCGCGACCGCCCGCCGCACGGCTCCGCCGTCCACCGGCTCGTCGGTGAACTCCCGCACCGTCCGCCGCAACGTGACGGCCTCCCGCACGGCCTCGGAGGTGCCCAGCCGGAACATGTCGTCCGCGGCGGTACGGATCAGCGCCCGCGCCCCGGCCCCGTCGTCCGGCCCCGGGCCGGTCGTCACCCGGCGCAGACCGCGCACCACCGCGACCGGCAGCCCGTTCGCCTTGCCCTTGACGAGGTCGCCGGCGGCGGCCAGCTCGTCCGCCGTGGCGACCACCGTCGTCGCCAGCGGGTTGCCGTGCGTGTCCACGCCGCCGCGCAGGTCGTCCAGGACCCGCAGCCCGGCCGCGCCGATCGCGATGTCGGTCACCCCGGTCCGCCACGGCCGACCGAACGTGTCGGTGACGAGCACGCCGACGTCCACGCCCAGCGCCGCGCGCAGCCCGTCGCGGATGGCGCGGGCCGACGCGTCCGGGTCCTCGGGGAGCAGCAGCACCGTCCCGGCGGGGGTGTTGGAGGCGTCGACGCCCGCGGCGGCGCTGATGAGGCCGAGGCGGTTCTCCACGATGCGCAGCGTCCCGCGCCGGGCCACCACGCGCACGGTCTCCTGGTCGATGGCCCGTTCCCGGTCCTCGGCCTGGAGGACGCGGCCCTCCGCCTTGCTGACGATCTTGGACGTGACCACCAGCACGTCACCGTCGGCGAGCCCGGGCGCCCCACCGCCGGTCACCGCCTGGGCGATCAGTTTGCCGAGGTTGTCCCCGGGCCGGACCTCGGGCAGGCCCGGCAGCGCCCATACCTGGTACGCGGGAACGGCGGCCTCTCGGGCCGTGTCCGAATCGGCCGGCTGGGCGGCGGTGCCTGGAGGAGCGCCGTTCGTACCGGCCTGCCAGAGAGGAGCGTCGGTTTCCTGCGGCGGCGAAACGGTTCCGTTCACCGCGGTGAACGCGCCGGACCCGGCGTCACCCCCGGGCGCTTCCCCGGCGGCTTCCGGTCCCCCCGTGGCGCCCGGCTCCGGCGTGGGCGGGGTCTGGCTCATCCGCGGACCTCCTCGGCCAGCGCCAGCGCCTCGGCCGCCATCGCGGAGGTGGCTTGAGGGTCCGTCATCAGCAGCGGCACGGCCCGGCAGCGGATGCCCGCGGCCTCGACCTCGTCCACCGCGCCCGCGTCCACCGTGTCCACGAGCCAGCCGTCCAGCAGCCCGGAACCGTAGTGCCGGGCCACCGCCGCCGCCGTGCTCTCGACGCCCACCGCGGCCAGCACCTTGTCCGCCATGCCGCGCACCGGCGCGTTCCCGACGATCGGCGACAGCCCGACCACCGGCACCCCGGCGTCCGCGATGGCCTCCCGAATGCCGGGAACCGCCAGGATCGTCCCCACGCTCACCACCGGGTTGGACGGCGGGAAGAGCACCACGTCCGCCGCGCCGATCGCCTCCAGCACCCCGGGCGCCGGCTTGGCCTGCTCGGCGCCGACCGGCACGACCGCGTGCGCGGGCTGCCCGGCGCGCAGCCGCACCCAGTACTCCTGGAAGTGGATGGCCTTGCGCTCGCCGTCGATGTCCACCGCCACGTGGGTCTCCACCCGGTCGTCGGACATCGGCAGCAGCCGCACGCCCGGCTTCCAGCGCGCGCACAGCGCCTCGGTCACCGCGCTGAGCGGGTAACCGGCGGCCATCATCTGCGTACGGACGATGTGGGTGGCGAAATCCCGGTCGCCGAGCCCGAACCACTCGGGCCCGACGCCGTACGCCGCCAGCTCCTCCTTCACGCGGAAGCTCTCGTCCGCCCGTCCCCAGCCCTGCTCCTCGTTGATGCCGCCGCCGAGGGTGTACATCACGGTGTCGAGATCGGGACAGACCTTCAGCCCGAACAGGTGGATGTCGTCGCCGGTGTTCCCGATGACCGTGATGTCCGCGTCGGGAGCCGCTGCTTTCAAACCCCGCAGAAAGCGGGCGCCGCCGATACCGCCGGCCAGAACCACAATGCGCATGCACGCAGTCTGTCAGCCACCGGCGTGACCGGTGAGGGGTGGTGGCGCGGCGTCCCCGACATCCCGTCAGGGGCCCGGATCCGCTCGCCACTGTCCGCGCGGTCGCAGCCGCCGCGGCGCCGACGACGCGTCAACCGGCTGCCATACGAGGTCACACCAGCCGTTGCGCACGCGCCCCTATGGGCGTGCCGACCGCGTGCCGTCCGCAGCCACGACCCGTCACTGTGTGGGCGCCGGATGGGCCGTGGCGCCGGCGCCACGGGCCCGGATGCCGAGGACGCCGGCGCAGTGCATCGGCATCTCCGTGAGACCGGGGTGGTAGATGTGCAGGCTGACGGCGGGCGTCAGCGCCGTATTGACGATTTCGTGGACGTAACCGGGCGCGAAGACCCGCTGGTCGCCCGCGACGAGGGAACGCCGGTCCGCGTCCGGCGAACCGCCACCGGGCCGGGCCGGCAGTGAACGCTCCGTCAGCTCGCCCTCCAGCACCGTCAGCACCCCGCTGGACCGCCCGTGGTCGTGCAGCCCGCTGCCCTGGCCCGGCACCCAGCTCAGCAGCCACACCTCGTAGCCGGGGCCGGTGCGCAGGCGGTGGTACCAGCGGGTGGTGGCGTCGTACCGGACGAGCGGAGCCCAGCTCGCGCGGTCGGCCGCGATCGTCCGGGCCAGGCCCGCGAACCCGGCGACCGTGGAGGGGTGGGCGGGCACGGGCGGGAGGAGGTGCGGAAGGGCGAGCGGGTCGCCGGCGATCTCGACGTCGCTGTTCATGGTTCGGGTTTCCTCAGGGAGAGCGCTGCGCCCGGAAGGGGGCGCGACGGCGGTTTCAGGACTGCGAGGGTGCTGCGGAGGCGGTGCGGGGACGCGGTGCCGGACGGGGCGGGGAGCCGCGGCGGTACGGGTCCGGATACGCCGGCGTCACGGGCGCGACGCGAGCCAGGGGTGCCACGACTCAGCGGTGCCACGACTCAGCGGTGGCGGAGCGCCGGAGTGCTACCGGCGGGACGGGCTGGAGCGCGATGGCTTCAACAGCTCGAACAGCGACAGCGGGCCTGGACAGCGCAAAGGGACCCGTAAGCACGGGCCAGACGGAGCGCGGGGGCCACTGACATGGGTCCAGGCAACCGGCTGACACGACACGCTGTCAACCGGGTGTCTGGTTTGAGCCGAATGATTCACCTTTTCCGGTTACTGTGCCCGGCGAAAGGTTTGTTCAGCGAAAGCCGGGGAGAAGTCGCCCAGCAGCCGAACGCCCAAACGTCGTTGCGGTCTCGTGATCGGAATGTGATCCGGCCCGCTTTGGCGGGAGGTGCGCAACTGGTCGCGGCGTTGACCACGTCCTTGAGTGAGAGAGGCGTGTGGTTGATGATGCGGTCGGGAAAGTGTCCTGGTTTCTGATGATTTGAACACTTTCTGCGTGGGCTTGGTTCCGCAGGGTGAATAAGAGGCCCAATAGCAGATCTCGGCTTGACTGGCCCGGATCGGCACACTTGTAATTTCACTCGTGTCGTTCAGCCGCATCGATAACGGCTGCATCACGGGGACGTAAAGACAGACGAGGGGCGCACATGACCGAGCTGTTCCAGGAATTGCTGGTCGAGGAGGCGGACGAGGAGCTCGGCTGGCAGGAGCGCGCCTTGTGCGCTCAGACCGATCCCGAATCCTTCTTCCCTGAGAAGGGCGGTTCCACCCGCGAGGCCAAGAAGGTCTGCCTCGCGTGCGAGGTCCGTTCGGAATGCCTTGAATACGCGCTCGCCAACGACGAGCGTTTCGGCATTTGGGGAGGCCTGTCCGAGCGCGAACGACGCCGGCTGAAGAAGGCCGCGGTCTGACGGACCGGCGTCCGGCGGCGCACGACCACAGCAACCACTCGACGACACCCGACCTCACCTCACGGACCATGCGTACTCGGCAGCACACCACGGCCGCGCGGACCTCGCGGCACATAGCGGCGGATCGCTCCGGGCGGCGCCGTACGCCGGCCCGCTTCCCGGGCGACGTCCCGCACGGCAGACCCCGGCGGTTCCTCGCACCGCCCAGCGGACGCCGGCGCATATGCCTTCGCACCGGTCCGGCGACCAGCGGCCCGCCTCCCCCGCGGAGGCGGGCTTTTCTGTGTCGGTGACCTGCATGGCGGGCGGTGGGCAACTCGATCGGGCGTTGAGGGTGGGGAGGTCGGTGGGGGTGGGTTGTTTTCCGCTCCGTCGCTGACGGTGACGGCCCGGACCTGGCTCTCGGGGTTGCCGTAGCCCGGTCACCGGTCACCGGTCACCGTGCGCCGTCGCCAGGCCGCCGGTCACTGTGGGCCGTCGCATGGCCGCCATACGGGAGCGCCGTTGGCGAGGAGGAAAGGCCGGGGCGGGAGGTGCGGCGGGCCGTGATGCCGCGGGCCTGGGCGGGGGCGGCCCGGTGAGGCGCCGGAGGCGGGCCGCCCCGGGTGGGTGCCTCATTGCTGCCTGCCGTCGCTGTCACCCCACAGTCGAACGAGCACACGCCCGACGAGCAGGTAACCCGCAGCCTCCACTGTGACCGGCGTCACGCGGTGAACCACTAATGTGGGGCCCCGTCCGAGACGCGGGAAGGCCCCGTCCCGGGCCGTCGCGTCCACCGCAGCGCGGCACCCCGCTCCGGAGGCGCCGCGCCGGGGGAGGATCCCCAGACCCTCGGGAAGGGCCGCACCACGATGTCCGCGTATCGCCGGCCGGCAGCACCGGCCGTTTCACCCCCGGACGTCGCCCCGGAGTTCCCGCGGCACGTCGTCACCGCCGTCCTCGTCGCCCACGATGGCGCCCGATGGCTGCCCGACGCGCTGGCCGGGCTCCTCGGCCAGGAACGCCCCGTCCAGAACGCCATCGCCGCCGACACCGGCAGCGCCGACGACTCCGCACGCCTGCTGGCCGAGGCGCTGGGTGAGGACCGTGTGCTGCACCTGGCCCGTCGTTCCGGCTTCGGAACCGCCGTCGACGAGGCGGTGCGCGCCGCGGGCACGCTCACACCGGACGACCTCCCGTACCTGAAGCGGCCCAGCGGCTGGGACCCGATTACCCGCGCCTGGCGCGACGACGCCTACGACCTGCCGGAATTCCCGCACGGCGAACCCGTCCAGTGGCTGTGGCTCCTGCACGACGACTGCGCCCCCGAGCCCGGCGCACTCGCCGCGCTGCTGCGGGTCGCGGACGCCGACTCCGGCGCTGCCGTCGTCGGCCCCAAACTGCGCAGCTGGTACGACCGCCGGCAACTGCTGGAAGTGGGCGTCGGCATCACGCGCGGCGGACGTCGCTGGACCGGCCTGGACCGGCGTGAGCAGGACCAGGGGCAGCACGACCAGGTGCGCGCGGTGCTGTCCGTCTCCAGCGCCGGGATGCTCGTCCGCCGCGACGTGTACGAGCGACTGGGCGGGTTCGATCGACGGCTGCCGCTGATGCGCGACGACGTGGACCTGTGCTGGCGCGCACAGGCCGCCGGCCACCAGGTGCTGGTCGCACCGGAGGCGGTGCTGCGGCACGTCGAGGCATCCGCGCGCGAGCGACGGCCGATCGATTGCGCCGGCCGCGCGGCCCGCCCCGGGACCAAGGGGCGTTCGCTGCGCGGCCCCACCCCGCACCGTGTCGACAAGTCGGCAGCCGTCCACACCCTGCTCGCCAACACGCGGGGTCCTCTACTGCTGTACGTGCTGCCGCGACTCGTCCTGGGGACGCTGCTGCGGGCGTCGGGCTATCTGGTGGGCAAGGCGCCCGGTCAGGCGCTGGACGAGTTGGCCGGCCTCATGGGCGTGCTGCTGCGACCGAGCCGCATCCTGGCCGCGCGGCGCAGCCGGGGCCGCCCCACCGTGGCCGCGAGCGAACTGCGCCCACTGTTCCCGCCCCCCGGTGCGACACTGCGGGCCGCGGTGGAACAGCTTGCCGGCGACCTCGGCGGCCGATCCGCGCCGGACGCCGGCTCCACCGGACGGCACGGCGCCGTGGAGTCGGGTCCAGGCGGTGAGGACGCGGACTTCCTGGAGGTCGAACAGTTCGCGCGGCTGAAGCGGATCGCCCGCCGGCCCGCGCCGGCGCTCTTCCTCGTCCTGCTGCTGGTCACGCTGGTCGCGTGCCGCGGGCTACTGGGTCCGGGCACACTGGCGGGCGGCGCGCTGCTGCCCGCACCTGGTGGTCTGAGCGATCTGTGGGCGACCTACCTGGACAACTGGCACGGCGTCGGCATCGGCGGCAGTACCTCCGCACCGCCGTACCTGGCGATTCTCGCCGCGGTGGCGACGGCCCTGTTCGGCAGCCCGAACCTTGCCGTCACGGTGCTCATGGTGTGCTCCGTGCCGCTGGCCGGACTCACCGCCTACTTCACGTCCCGCCCCCTGGTCTCCTCCCGGCTGCTGCGTGCTTGGGGGAGCACCGCCTACGCGTTGCTGCCAGCCACTACCGGCGCGCTGGCCGACGGACGGATCGGCACCGCGGTCCTGGCCATCGTGTTGCCGCTGATGGCACGGGCAGCCGTCGCCACCGCGGGGCTGCGACTGCCGCTCGGGGGCCGGCCGGGCTGGCAGGCCGTTTGGGCATACACGCTCCTGCTGACGGGGACCACGGCTTTCACGCCGATCGTCTGGCCGATGGCCGCGGTACTGGGTGCGGCTGTCCTGGGAGGACGCGCCCTGTACGGCAGGAAGACCGGCGTGGACGCGCGGCTGTCGCCCCATGGGCTGCGGTTCCTGGCCGTCGTCGGCACGCCGCTGCTCGTCCTCGCACCCTGGTCCCTGAGCCTGCTCACGCATCCGAGCCGCTTCTTCCTGGAGGCTGGCCAGAGCCAGGACGTTGGCACGGCCTCCGCCCTCGACCTGCTGGTGATCAGCCCTGGTGGACCAAAGGGCGGAGGAAGCCCGCTGCTCTTGGGCCTGGTGCTGGTGGCACTGGCCGCGACACTCCGCGCGGAACGGCGGCTCGCGGTCCGTACGGCTTGGCTCGTCGCGCTGACCGGGCTGCTGGCCGCAGCGCTCACCAACGGTTTCGGATGGGCCGGCCCGGCGGCGCTGGTCTACGGGCTGGCGCTGCTGTGTGCCGTCGCCGTTGGCGCGGAGGACATCCGCTCCCGCATGACCGCGCTGGGCTTCGGCTGGCGCCAGCCCGCCGCTGCACTGCTCGCTCTGCTCTCGGCGCTCGCTCCGCTGTACGCGGCTCTGAGCTGGATGAGCACAGGCGCCGACGGGCCACTGCGGCGCCGCGACCCCATCCAGGTTCCCGCCTTCGTCGCGGAGGAGTCCGGGACTCCCGACCAGCCGCGCACGTTGGTGCTCGATGGCGCGCCCGGGCGAGTCTCCTACACCCTCGTCCGCGGTCCCGGCGTTCGCCTGGGCGATGCGGACCTGGCAACCCGGACAGGCCAGGACCAGCGGCTGAACGACATCGTCGCGCATCTGGTGGCGGGTTCCGGAGCGGATCAGACCGGCCAACTCGGCGGTTACGCCGTGCGCTATGTCCTCGTCCGCGATGGAGCGCCCCGCGCGACGGGCCGGGTGCTGGACACCACGCCGGGGCTGACCCGGCTCAGTCAGGAGGGCGGCAGCGCCCTGTGGAGGGTGGACCGACGCATCTCACGGGTCACGATCGAGACCGGTGTGCCCGGCGGCGGCGCGAGAAACGACTCCGAGGCGATCCCGGTCGCGGCGGAGCCCGTGGAAGCGCACACGGACCTGCCCACCGGTCCCCGCGGACGTGTGCTGCGCCTCGCGGATGCCGCCGCTTCCGGCTGGCGGGCCACCCTGGACGGTACGGCGCTCAAGCCGGTCACGCTCGACGGATGGGCTCAGGGGTTCGTCTTGCCCGAGGCGGGGGGCCGACTGGACCTGACATACGAGGCGCCGTTCGGGCACACAGCCTGGCACTGGGCCCAGGGCCTGCTCGCCGGCGCCCTCGTGGTGCTCGCGCTGCCGGGACGACGCAGGAATGTAGACGACGACCTCCTGGAGGAGTCGTCCATCACCGTGCCCACGCAGCCGGTCCCCAAGGAAGGACGCCGAGCCCGCCGCCTTCGGGCCGCAGCCGAGGTGGCGGGCGAGGACACCCCAGGGCCCGAACCAGGCGTCGGGTCGGCACCTGAGGGTGCGAGCGTTCCGGCCGCCGATCCATACGGGGAGGTGCCGACGCAGCGCACGTACGACGAGGGACACGGTTTCCAGGACCAGTCGGTGCGACACGCGCCACAGGGCTCCCGCGGGCAGCCGACCCCCTGCGAATCCCAGCAGCCCCGTGCATGCACGTCCGGTGCCGACTCGCAGGCGCAGCAATACGCGGGCCAGTACGGCAACCCGCACGCGACCCCATACGGAACCTCGTACAGAGGGGCCGCCCAGTCCCAGGACGCCGAAGACGCCGGCCTCGTGGACCCGACTGACGAACTTTTCCCGCCGTCCGCAGATCCCTACGAGGTCGCGGTGGATCAGGTCCACGCCTACTGCCCGCACCCCTACTCCTACGGTGACCGGCACCCGCAGTCGCCGCACGACGGCGATACAGCACATCCCGGCTCGTCCCCCGAGCCCCGCAGGGACGGGAGCGCACAGCGGTGAACCGCAACATGCTGCCCTTTGTGGGAGCCGTGGTGGCGATCGCAGCCGTCACCGGAGTGGCAGCCCTGGCCGGGCCGGGCGGTACGGCGGAGACGACGGTCCAGAGGGGCGGCCGGCTCCCCGTTGAGCGCTCCGCGCTGCTGTGCCCGGCTTCCACTCCGCCGGGCGCCGGAAACACGACGTACGTCTCCTTCGCACCCGGAAGCGCGGACACCCGAGCGAGGCTGAGGTCCGGAACGGCCGAGCTGCTGCCGCTCGTGTCCGGTGTCGGGGGCAACGGCCGGGCTGGAGAGAGCAAGGGCAAGGACGACAAAAAGAACGGTAAGAACAGCGAGGAAGGGAAGGCCCGCGATACGGCGAAGCCCGTGGTGCCCTTGCTGAGGACGGGGAAGCCCGCGACGGCGACGACGGACCAAGCGGACGCTCCCGCGCTCGCGGGCATCGCGGACGGCGCGTTGGCCCCGGGCTGGAGTGTGCAGCAGACCACCGCCGTCCCCGCGGGCAAGGGGCGTGGTCTGCTCGGTGTGGCGTGTGCGGCCCCGGATACGGACTTCTGGTTCCCGGGAGTGAGCACTGCGAGGGAACGCCAGGACTACGTCCACCTGACGAACCCGGATGCCGCGCCGGCCGTGGTGGACCTGCGACTGCATGGTCCTGACGGGCCGCTGCCGTCCTCGTCCGGTGAAGGTGTCATTGTGCCGCCGCACTCGTCGGTGCCGGTGCTGCTCTCCACCCTGACCGGTTCGGCGATGGCTGATGCGGCGCTGCACGTCACCGCGCGCGAGGGGCGAGTCGGTGCGGCCGTCCAGGCCGCCGACGCCGGGCGGGGCGGTGACTGGCTGCCCGCCGCGGTCGTTCCGGCACGTGGCGTGGTGTTGCCGGGGATCCCGGCTGATGCCGCGTCCGTTCACCTGGTCGCCGTCGCGGCCGGTGGCGCCGATGCCGACGTGGAGGTCCGGCTCGCCACTCCCTCCGGCACGATCGCTCCGGCCGGGCTGGAGAGCCTGCACGTCAAAAGCGGGATGACGACAGTGGTCGACCTGGGGAGCGTCACGAAGAGCGAGCCGGGTTCGCTGGTGCTCAGACCGGCCGACGGATCCCGGGGTCTCATCACGGCGGCGCTGCGGGTCACCCGTGGCAAGGGGAGCAAGCAGGAGGTGGCGTTCATCCCGGCGACCCGTCCGGTGGGCGCGCGGGCCACGGCAGCCGACAACCGCTCCCGGGGCGGCACCCTCTCGCTCGTCGCCCCCGGACCGGGCAAGGCCGTCACCGTGAAGGTCACCGCGTCGGCGGGCAGCGGGGGTGGTACGTCGGTCGCCAAGACGTACACGGTCGAGGGCGGGAGCACCTTGGCCGTCGACCCACCGGTCCCGAGCGGGCTGAAGGGAAGCTACGCCCTCACGGTCGAGCCCGAAGCGGGTGGCGGCCCCCTCTACGCGGCGCGCACGCTGACCCTGCCGCACGGCGGCGTACCAGCCTTCACGATCCAGGCGCTCCCGGATGATCGAGGGACGATCGCGGTGCCCGCGGCCCGGCAGGACCTGTCGCTGCTGACGGACTGAGCCGGGCGCAGGTGCACCGGCCAGGTGGGACGGGGCAGGGCGGGGCCGGCCGGAGACGGCTGCACGCCCCGCCGCGTAAGGCCCGGTGCCGGGCATGCCGCACCGGGGGCACGCACTCTCAGCGAAGCCGGGGCTCAGTCCTGTCCGTACCGAGGGTCGACCGATTCCGGGGACAGCCCGAGCAATTCCGCGACCTGCTCCACGACCACCTCGTGGACCAGCAGCGCGCGCTCGTCCCGGTTCTTGGCCCGGATCTCGATCGGCCGGCGGTAGATGGCGATCCGGTCGCGGTGGCCGTCGCCCGCCGGGAGCAGCCGGCCCAAGGGCACCGTGTCCTCGTCCAGAGCGAAGCCCGCGCTGTCCTCCGGGCCGAACGCCGGCACCTCCAGCACCAGGAAGTCGACGTCGGCGAGTTGCGGCCACCGCCTCTCCAGGCGGTCCCGCGAGTCGTACACGAGGTCCACGAAGGCGTCCGCGCGGCTCACGGAGAGCGGTACCTGAGGAGGCGCGATCGGCCCGCGCATGCCGCGGCCGTGGCGATCGCGGTGGCGGGGGCGCGGGCCCGTCGGACGGGGCGGTACGGGGCTGTCCATCAGTATCGAGCGTAACCGCCGCGGAGCGGGTGGCAGGGGGAACCGGCGGGGTCCGTCCGGTGTCGTCGAGTGACCGGTCCGTTGTCCGTTGCGTTCGTTTGCACTCACTCATGAGACCGCAGATCTCATCAGGAATGACATGAATTGCATCGACTGGTGACGGGATTCCTGGTCTTGCGCCGGACGGCGGAACCGTGACGAGACCGGACAACCCGAGCGTGCGCAGGTCAGACGCACCGGACGAACCGGGACGACACGGTTGGGTGAGGTCGTGGAGAGTCGTCGCGGCCCGCTCAAGAGTGCGGTACCGTCCAACGTCGTGAGCCCTGTACGTCGCTGTTCGCGCACCGCGTGCGGCCGTCCCGCCGTCGCAACGCTGACGTACGTCTACGCGGATTCGACCGCCGTGCTCGGGCCGCTCGCCACATACGCCGAACCACACTGCTACGACCTGTGCGCCGAGCATTCCGAGCGCCTGACCGCCCCCCGCGGCTGGGAAGTCGTACGTCTGGCCACCGACACCGGCCCGTCCCGCCCCAGTGGTGACGACCTCGAAGCACTTGCCAACGCCGTGCGCGAGGCGGCACGTCCGCAGGAACGGGCAGCGGGTGGAGGCGGCGGACCGCAGGCCATGGCGCCGGGCGGTCGCGAAGGCGGCCCGATGGAAGTCGCCCGGCGTGGGCACCTCCGGGTGCTGCGGTCGCCGGAATCCTGAGCGAGGGCCTGCGGGGCCCTGCGGCTTCGCGTCCGGGGCCGTGCGATGCGCCGACAGGCGGGTGAGCGGCCGTCCATCGGCCGGCCGGGCGGCGTGTCCACCGTCTTGCGTGCGTGACCAAGCCTCCTCCGTGCCGTGCTCCTGAGCCCGCACTCCCGGACCTGGGCGGGCCCGTCCGATTCCCCCGCCGAGGCGCGTGTGTGCTTCAGGCCGTGGCCGCGCCTTCCCGGGGTTCGTCCTTGACCCCGCGTCCACCCGGCGACGGTCCGGTGACCGCCCGGCACCGTCCGCCCCATTGACGCGACCTTGGCGCGGACACGACCATGCCTCCCTCCGCTCCCTCGTGATCCGCTTCCGCATCGCGGAATCGGAAATCGACGACGGAGCAGCCCTCACCGGGAGGCAGAAGTGTTCGTCCAGCGCACCGAACCCGTAGCCGGCTCCCTCGTCCTGTCCGCTCTCGTCGCCGCACTGTCCCTGATCACAGTGCTCGTCCTGCTCGGCGCCGTACGGATGCGTGCCCATCACGCCGGGCCGATCGGACTCGCCGTCGCCCTGGCCACCGCCTGGCTCGGTTTCGGTATGCCGGTGGGGCAGGCGCTTTCCGGCGCCGCCCAGGGAGCGGTGTTCGGGCTCTTCCCGATCCTGTGGATCGTCGTCAACGCCCTGTGGGTCTACCGGATGACGGTGCGCACCCGGCACTTCGATGTGCTGCGCCGTTCCTTTTCGCGGATCTCGGCGGACCCGCGCATCCAGGCGCTGGTCATCGCCTTCTGTTTCGGCGCGCTGCTGGAGGCGCTGGCCGGCTTCGGGGCGCCGGTCGCGATCAGCGCGGTGATGCTGGTGGCGCTCGGCTTCACACCCGTCAAAGCCGCCGTGCTCGCTCTCGTCGCCAACACCGCGCCGGTGGCCTTCGGGGCGATGGGCAGCCCGGTGGTGACGCTGGCGCAGGTCACCGGCCTCCCATTGGACACCGTCGCCTCGGTGGTGGGGCGGCAGACGCCGCTGCTGGCGCTCGTCGTACCGCTGCTGCTGGTCTTCCTGGTGGACGGGCGGCGCGGGCTGCGGGAGACGTGGGCGCCGGCCCTCGCCTGCGGGACGGCGTTCGCGGCGGCCCAGTTCGCGGCGGCCAACTTCGTCTCGGCGCAGCTGGCGGACATCGGTGCGGCGCTGGCGGGGGCCGCCGCACTGGTGGCGGTGCCCCGGGCCCGCCGGCCCGCGGCCGAGCCGGTACGGGCGGCCGTCCTCACCGGCGTGCGCGGTGGCACCCCGCGGGACACCGCGGACCTGGACGCCCGCGACCCACGTCGCGAAGTCGTGCGGGCCTACGCGCCCTACGGGCTGATCGTCCTGACCTTCTCGCTCGCCCAGATACCGCCCGTCAAGGAGCTGCTCGCCCGGGCGACCCGGACCTTCGACTGGCCTTTCCTGGACGTCGCGGGCCCGGACGGCAAACCGGTCGGCGGCAACCTCTTCTCCCTGCCACTGCTTGCCACGGGCGGGACGCTGGTGCTGCTGGCTGGCCTGCTGACGGCCGTGGTGCTGGGCGTCGGCGCCGGTACGGCCGTACGGGAATGGGCCGCCACGGTGCGCGAACTGAGGTACGCGATCGTAACCGTCACCTCCGTCCTGGCGCTCGCCTACGTCATGAACCTCTCCGGGCAGGCCGCGACGATCGGGCACTTCGTGGCCGCGGCAGGGGCCGGGCTGGCCTTCCTGTCGCCCGTACTGGGCTGGTTCGGAGTTGCCGTGTCCGGATCGGACACCTCGGCCAACGCCCTGTTCGGAGCGCTCCAGGTGACCGCGGCCCAGCAGTCCGGCCTGCCGCCCGAACTGCTGGCCGCCGCCAACAGCTCGGGCGGGGTGCTCGGCAAGATGATCTCGCCACAGAACCTGACGATCGCCTGCGCGGCGGTCGGGCTCGCCGGCCGGGAGGGGGACCTCCTGCGGAGGGTCCTGCCGTGGAGCCTGGCACTGATGCTGGTGATGTGCCTGATCGTGGTCGGGCAGAGCACGGCCGTACTGGGCTGGATGCTGCCGTAGGCACCGGACGGGCCGATGAACGGGGCCGACAGGATCGTTGGCGGGACACCGGGCGGGGCAGCAGGGTCGCGTCACGGGAGAGGAGGGCGCGGTGGCGGGGAGCCCGGCTGCGCGCCGGCAGGTACCGCATCGGCTCGCGGCGGTGCCAACAGGCCCGGCGCGGAAACCCTCCGCGCGTCGTGGTGACGGGCTCCGAGGTGTCCCGAGGCGCGCCGTCCGAACTCCCGGGCCGCAGCTTCCGCGGCAGGGCGACGACCTCGGCACGACCATCGTGACCAGGGAACTCCACGGGTCGGGGCCGGGCTCTGCGGGTAGGTTGGGGACCCCGTAGAGACTCCAGGAGGGCTGGCTGTGGCTGATCTGTCGCAGATCGTGAAGGCGTACGACGTGCGCGGTGTGGTTCCCGATCAGTGGGACGAGCCGCTGGCCGAACTGTTCGGCGCGGCGTTCGCCGAGGTCACCGGCGCGTCCGCGATCGTGATCGGGCATGACATGCGGCCCTCGTCGCCGGGGCTGTCCCGGGCGTTCGGACGCGGCGCGGCGGCGCGTGGGGCGGATGTGACCGAGATCGGGCTGTGCTCGACCGACGAGCTCTATTACGCCAGCGGCGCGCTGGACCTCCCCGGCGCGATGTTCACCGCTTCGCACAACCCGGCCCAGTACAACGGCATCAAGATGTGCCGCGCGGGTGCCGCACCGGTGGGTCAGGACACCGGCCTGGCAGAGATCCGCGCACTGGTGGAGCGGTGGTCTGCGGACGGCGCGCCCGAGCCGGTGGCGGAGCCGGGCACCATCACGCAGCGCGACGTACTGAAGGACTACGCGGCTCACCTGCGCTCGCTGGTGGACCTGTCCGGCATCCGGCGGCTGAAGGTCGTCGTCGACGCGGGCAACGGCATGGGCGGACACACCGTTCCGACCGTTTTCGAGAACCTGCCCATCGACCTGGACGCCCTGTACTTCGAGCTGGACGGAACGTTCCCCCACCACGAGGCCAATCCCCTCGACCCGAAGAACATCGTGGACCTCCAGGCCCGGGTGCGCGAGGTGGGCGCGGACATCGGCCTGGCCTTCGACGGCGACGCGGACCGCTGCTTCGTCGTGGACCAGAACGGCGACCCGGTCTCCCCCTCGGCCATCACCGCGCTCGTCGCCTCCCGCGAACTGGCCAAGCACCCGGGCGGCACGATCATCCACAACTGCATCACCTCGTGGTCGGTGCCCGAGGTCGTCAAGGAGAACGGCGGCACGGCGGTCCGCACCCGGGTCGGCCACTCCTTCATCAAGGGGGAGATGGCCAAGACCGGCGCCATCTTCGGTGGCGAGCACTCCGCCCACTACTACTTCCGCGACTTCTGGAACGCCGACACCGGCATGCTGGCCGCGATGCACGTCCTGGCAGCCCTCGGCGAGCAGGACGGCACCCTGTCCCAGCTCGTCGCCCAGTACGACCGGTACGCGGCCTCCGGGGAGATCAACAGCACGGTGGCCGACCAGGCGGACCGCCTCGCCGCCATCAAGACCGCCTTCGAGGGACGCGAAGGGGTCGTCCTGGACGAACTGGACGGTCTGACGGCCACGACTCCCGACTGGTGGTTCAACCTCCGCGCCTCCAACACCGAGCCCCTGCTCCGTCTGAACGTCGAGGCCCGCGACGCGGAAACCGTCGAGCGCGTCCGGGACGAGGTACTGGCGATCGTCCGGGCGTGAGGCGGCCCGCACCAGTGGTGGTGTGAGACGGGTGGGAGGCCGGGGCCGTCGCCGTACGAAGGACGGCCCGGCAGCCCACTGCCGCCCCCGGGGGTGGAGGGGAGGTGTCTCCCCTCCTGCGGGGAGTCCCGTACGGAGCGGGGCCGGTGGTTCGTGGCCCGAAGCCGGCAGCGCGCGTACGCTGTGCCGCTGCGGGTGGGGTGGCGCCGACGAGGCGCGGGTGGTGTGGATTTTCCGGTTCATGGCCCGAAGATCCCGCGAGCCGCGACGCCGCCGCGACCCCTGTGGACAACGAACGGGTGACGGACGTTGTCCACAGGCTGCGGCGGAACCCCCGCCTCGCCGGGCGGAGCCGCGTATCCGGCCCGGCGGTAGGCTGGCGACGCCGTCACCACCGAAGGGAAACCCATGCCGGTCGAAGCCAGCCTGCTTGAGATCCTCGCCTGCCCGGCGTGCCACGCCCCGCTGGAGGACAAGACGTCGGCCGACCCCGCCGAACTCGTCTGCACGTCCTCGGACTGCGGCCTCGCCTACCCCGTCCGGGACGACATTCCCGTACTCCTCGTCGACGAGGCACGCCGCCCCTCCTGACCCGGCCCCGTCCCCGGCCCGTACCGCGCGGGGACAGCCCGGCCCCTGCACGTCCGAACCGGCATCGGAGGCAGCGCCCACCATGCTCGACGAGTCCCTCCTCGACGCTCCCGAGGCGCTGGCCCGCGCCGACCGCCACGGGCTGTTGCGCGGCGTCGCCGAATCGGGTGCCCGGGTGCGTATGGCAGCCCGCAACGCCACCGAGGCCGGCATCCCCGGCCTGCGGCCCGACGGCCGGCCCCGGGCCGTCCTGGTGGCGGGCCACGGACCGGCCGCGGCCTGCGTCGCCGACCTCTTCGGCGCGCTCGGCGGCGGCAGCTACCCCGTCACCCTGATAAGGCCCGCGGGCGTGGCCCCGGTCCCCGGCGCGCTGCGCTGGGCGCTGCCCGGCTGGACGGGCCCGATGGACCTGCTGCTGATCGCCGGGCCGGACGGGGCCGACCCGGGCCTGGCGGAACTGGTCGAGCAGGCCTACCGCCGCGGCTGCGTGGTCGTGGGCGTCACGCCCGCCGACTCGCCGTTGGCCGACGCCGTCGTACAGGCGCGCGGCCTGGCCGTGCCGCTGGCCACCACGTCCTACGACGCGGAATTCGACGTGGAAGGCGCGCCGCCCGCCGCTCCCGGCACCCTCTGGTCGCTGCTGACCCCGTTGCTCGCGCTCGCCGACCGGATCGGTCTGCTCAGCGCTCCGCCGGACGCGCTGGACCGGCTCGCCGACCGCCTCGACGAGGTCGCCGAGCGGTGCGGCCCCGCCATCGCCACCTACTCCAATCCGGCCAAGACGCTGGCCGCCGAACTCGCCGAGGCACTGCCGCTGATCTGGACCGAAGGCGCCGTCTCCGGTGCGGTCGGCCGCCATTTCGCGACCGCCCTGGCGAGCCTGGCCGGCCGTCCGGCGCTGCCCGCCGAGTTGCCCGAGGCCATCAGCCTGCACACGACGCTGCTCGCCGGTGCCCTGGCCGCCCCCTCGGACCCGGACGACTTCTTCCGCGACCGCGTCGAGGACCCCGGGTCCTTGCGCGCCCGCATCGTGCTTCTCCGGAAGGAGGAGGCGGGACCGCTCTCCGCGGCCCCCGCCGTGCGGGAGTTCGCCGCCGCCCGCGACGTTCCCGTCAGCGAACTCCAGCCGGCCCATCCGGAGGGCGGCGGTTCCCTGCACGACGCCGCCGAACTGCTCGCCACCTCGGATTTCGCCGCCGTTTACCTGGCGCTCGCCGACACCGGCGCACCATGACCCCAGGGGCGGCACGGAACGTCGCGCCGCACTCTGACGCGCCGAGGGTGGCCCCGGTGCGCCAGAGGGCGACGACGTAACGTCCTGCGCATACGAGGAGCAGCGGCACCCCTACGGGTGCGCGGCGCCGCAGGGACCGCCCCGTCCACCCGCACGCTCCCGAGTACGACGGACGAAGGACCACCACCCTCATGGACCGCCTCGCGAACACCGTGCGCCCCTATGCCTGGGGCTCCACCACCGCCCTCCCCGAGCTGCTCGGCGTGGAGCCGACCGGCGCACCGCAGGCCGAACTGTGGATGGGGGCCCACCCTGGAGCCCCGTCCCGCGTCGACCGCGGCGCGGGTCCGGTGTCCCTGGCCGAGGTGATCGCCGCCGATCCTGAAGGCGAGCTGGGCGCCGACTCCGTACGCGCCTTCGGCCCGCACCTTCCGTTCCTGCTCAAACTGCTGGCGGCCGGCTCCCCGCTGTCCCTTCAGGTGCATCCGGACCGGACACAGGCCCAGGAAGGGTTCGCGGACGAGGAGCGGCGCAGCATACCCGTCGACGCCCCGCACCGCAACTACAAGGACCCGCACCACAAGCCCGAGCTGCTCTGCGCCCTCACTCCCTTCGAGGGGCTGTGCGGCTTCCGCCGCCCGGCCGAGACCGCGGCCCTCTTGGAGGGCCTGGATGTCGCCGCCCTCAAGCCGTACGCCGATGTCCTGCGCGCCGCGCCGGAGGAGGACGCCCTGAGGGAGGTGCTCACCGCCATTCTGAGCGCGGACCGTGCCGCGACGACCGAGACGGTCTCCCAGGTGGCCGCGGCGGCCCGTCGGGCGGGCACGGACGCCACCGGGCCGTTCGCGGACGCGTACGCCGCCTGTGCGGCCATCGCCGAGCACTACCCCGGTGACCCCGGTGTCATCGCGGCCCTGCTCCTCAACCACGTACGCCTGGCCCCCGGCGAGGCCCTCTTCCTCGGCGCGGGGATCCCGCACGCCTACCTCAGTGGCCTGGGTGTCGAACTGATGGCCAATTCCGACAACGTGCTGCGCTGCGGCCTGACACCGAAGCACGTCGACGTCCCGGAGCTGCTGCGCGTGGTCCGCTTTCAGGCGCGCGACGCGGGCGTGCTCCGCCCGGAGGCGCGCGGGAGCACGGGGGAAGCCACGCCCGAAGAGGTCTATCCGACGCCCATCGACGAGTTCCGGCTCTCCCGGTACGTCCTGGGGCACGGTGCCGGCCCTGCCGCCCCTATGGCCGCCGATCCCGTCCCGCTCGACGCGCGCACGCCGCAGATCCTGCTCTGCGCCGCCGGCCACGCCCTGCTGCGCGACCAGGCGGGCGAGGAGCTGCGGCTCGCCCCGGGCGAGTCGGCCTTCGTGCGTGCGGGGGAGCGGGTGGCGCTCTCCGGGGCGGGCACGGTCTTCCGCGCGACGGTGGCGCCCCGACCGGCAGACGCGTAGGCGGCTACTGGCAGGAACGGGCCTTACGGGACGATGTGAGGCGCGCGGCGCGGCGGACACGACGGTGGCCTCACGCCCCGCCCCCGCCGACCGGGCTGCAACAATGACCGCCGCATGCTGTTAAAGGGGCGGTAAAGCCCGGTCGACGGAAGGACACGCGGCACTCATGAGCGCATCAGGCGGGACGAAGGCGATTGTCGCGGCGCTGGGCGCCAACCTGGCCATCGCCGTGGCGAAATTCGTGGCCTTCGCCTTCAGCGGTTCGTCCTCGATGCTGGCCGAGGGCGTGCACTCCATCGCCGACTCGGGCAACCAGGGGCTCCTGCTGCTCGGCGGCAAGAAGGCCAAGCGCGCCGCCACTGAGGAACACCCCTTCGGGTACGGACGCGAGCGCTACATCTACGGCTTCCTCGTCTCCATCGTCCTGTTCACCATCGGCGGCGTCTTCGCGCTCTACGAGGGCTACGAGAAGATCAAGGAGCCGCACGAGCTGGAGCACTGGTACTGGCCGGTCGGCGTCCTGGTCTTCGCCATCCTGGCCGAGGGTTTCTCCTTCCGTACCGCCATCAAGGAATCCAACGAGCTGCGCGGGAAGCAGAGCTGGGCGCAGTTCGTGCGCCGCGCCAAGGCGCCCGAGCTCCCGGTCGTACTGCTGGAGGACTTCGGCGCGCTCGTCGGCCTCGTCCTCGCGCTGGCCGGCGTCGGCCTGACGCTCGCCACCGGCAACGGCATCTGGGACGGCATCGGCACCATGTGCATCGGTGCACTCCTCGTCCTGATCGCCCTGGTCCTGGCCGCCGAGACCAAGTCCCTCCTCCTGGGCGAGGCCGCGGGCCCGGATCAGGTCGCCAAGATCCGTGCGGCCGTGGTGGACGGCGACACGGTCACCCGCGTCATCCACATGCGCACGCTGCACCTCGGCCCGGAGGAACTGCTGGTCGCCGCCAAGGTCGCGGTCCAGCACGACGACACCGCCAAGCAGGTCGCCGAAGCCATCGACGCGGCCGAGGAGCGCATCCGCGCGGCGGTGCCGATCGCCCGGGTGATCTACCTGGAGCCCGACATCTACCGCGAGCCGGCCACCACCAAGGACGCCACCCCGACGCAGGCGCCGAGCGGCCACTGACCCACCACCGGCCGGCCGCCGGCCGCGTCGGAAGGCCCGAACCCGTGCGTTGCGCCTTCGGCACGGGGACGGGCCTTTTCCGTACCCGTATGCGCCTGCGTACGAGCACGCCGGCTCGGCGGGCACCTCCGAGCACGGTGACCACCCGCGGTCGGTGCCCGGCCGACAGCAATGAGGGAGCCCCCGCGCGTTTCCGTGCGCGGGGTCCCTGCCGGTTCTCGCGCACGAAGCGCCTCACCGCTCGCGCAAGAGCGTGTACGAGACCCGCGCGCATGCCGTTCAAGGACACGCGCACCACGATCCGCGTGAGATCGCGCACCTGCCCGGGAACGTCCTTCACCCCCGTCCTCGCACGTCGCGCGCCATAACAGGTCGAAACGTCCACACGCCGTCGGAGCCCGGGTGCCCGCGGCTTCTCCCTATGGGCTGGGGTTCACCGGGTCGCCCGGTGTAGATTCGATGACAGTGCCAGACGTCGCTGCTGATGGCGGTCGGTCGGCCCGCACCGCGGACCGTGCCGAGGGAGAGAGGGCCTCCGACGGACTGCGCTGCGGCCAGGGGAGAAGTGTGTGCGCATGGCGTGCGTTCCCACCTGCCCGCGCCGCAGACTGCCAGACGAATCCACCTCGACGTTCGAGGAGCAGCCCCGCATGACCACACTTGCCAACGGCCAGGATTTCAAGGTCGCCGACCTGTCCCTCGCCGCCTTCGGCCGCAAGGAGATCACCCTCGCCGAGCACGAGATGCCCGGCCTGATGGCGATCCGCAAGGAGTACGCCGCCTCCCAGCCGCTCGCCGGCGCCCGCGTCACCGGCTCCCTGCACATGACCGTGCAGACCGCCGTCCTGATCGAGACCCTGGTCGCCCTCGGCGCCGAGGTCCGCTGGGCGTCCTGCAACATCTTCTCCACCCAGGACCACGCCGCCGCCGCCATCGCGGTCGGCCCCGACGGCACCCCGGACAACCCCCAGGGCGTCCCGGTCTTCGCCTGGAAGGGCGAGACCCTGGAGGAGTACTGGTGGTGCACGGAGCAGGCGCTGACCTGGCCGAACTCGCCCACCGGCGGCCCGAACATGATCCTGGACGACGGCGGTGACGCCACCCTCCTGGTGCACAAGGGCGTCGAGTACGAGAAGGCCGGCAAGGTCCCGGCCGTGGAGACCGCGGAGAACGAGGAGCACCGCGCGATCCTGGAGCTCCTGAACCGCACCTTCGCCGAGTCGCCGAAGAAGTGGACCCGTCTCGCCTCGGAAATCCGCGGCGTGACCGAGGAGACCACCACCGGTGTCCACCGCCTGTACGAGATGCAGCGCGACGGCCAGCTCCTCTTCCCGGCGATCAACGTGAACGACGCCGTGACGAAGTCCAAGTTCGACAACAAGTACGGCTGCCGCCACTCCCTGATCGACGGCATCAACCGCGCCACCGACGTGCTGATCGGCGGCAAGACCGCCGTCGTCTGCGGCTACGGCGACGTGGGCAAGGGATGCGCGGAGTCGCTGCGCGGCCAGGGCGCCCGTGTCATCGTCACCGAGATCGACCCGATCTGCGCGCTGCAGGCGGCGATGGACGGCTTCCAGGTCACGACCCTGGACGAGGTCGTGGAGACCGCCGACATCTTCGTCACCACCACGGGCAACCGGGACATCATCATGGCCTCCGACATGGCCAAGATGAAGCACCAGGCCATCGTCGGCAACATCGGCCACTTCGACAACGAGATCGACATGGCCGGCCTCGCCGCCATCGAGGGCATCGTCAAGGACGAGGTCAAGCCGCAGGTCCACACCTGGACGTTCCCGGACGGCAAGGTCCTGATCGTGCTGTCCGAGGGCCGCCTGCTCAACCTGGGCAACGCCACCGGCCACCCGTCCTTCGTGATGTCCAACTCCTTCGCGGACCAGACCCTGGCCCAGATCGAGCTGTTCACCAAGCCCGAGGAGTACCCGACCGACGTCTACGTGCTGCCCAAGCACCTCGACGAGAAGGTCGCCCGCCTCCACCTCGACGCGCTGGGCGTGAAGCTCACGACCCTGCGCCCCGAGCAGGCGGCGTACATCGGCGTCGAGGTCGAAGGCCCGTACAAGCCCGACCACTACCGCTACTGACCCTGCCCTGAGCCCCACCGGCAGCCGGTGACCCAGGCCCCCGCCCACCCCGGCGGGGGCCTGGCCCGTACCGGCCCCCGACAAGGACGCCCATGCCCCGCGGCCGTTACTCCCTGCACGACCCGCACGATCACACCCCCCTCGGCGAAGAGCACTTCCACTGCGCCACCGGCCCGACCGGCTGGCGTTACGTCTCCCAGCTCACCACCCCCTCCGGCGATCCCGCCGGTTCCGTCGACCTCACCCTCGACACCCTCGGGCGCCCCCTCCGCCTCGAACTCCATGCCTCGGCGTGGCGGGTCCGCGGCGCCGCGATGGATGGCGTCACATGGGTCCGTACCGATCCGACCGGCGCGCACGCCACCGAAGGCAACGCCGCCGCCCACGCCTTCACCGGCGCCTCCCCCGCGTTCCTCGTCGCCACCGCGCGCCTGCTGCGCCCCGCCGCCGGCTCCGGAGCCGTCCGCACCCGCCTGGTGGCCTTCGCACCCCCCGTCCTCGCCCCCCGCACGCTGGACCAGTCCTGGACCTTGCTGAACAGCACAGCACACACCACTGACAACGGCCCGCTCATCGCGGACGAATACCAGGTCAACGACCTGGAGACGGGCGAACAGCACGCCGTGCACCTCGCCGGCGACGTCGTCCTGTCCGCCCCCGGCATCGAGCTCGAAGACCTGGAATCGCCGCCGTCACGTTTCGCATGACGGAGCCGAGCGCTCCACCCCGGCCGACCTCGTCCCGGTCGGCACTTCCCCGGCCGAGCCGGTCCGGACGACCTTGAGCGATCGGACGGAAACCACCGGGAACGAGGCCTTCACGTCGGCGGTGGCGTGCTCATCCACCCGTTCCGGCCGGCTGGCGCCCACCAGTCGGCGCCACGGCCTTCACGCGGGCGGTGCGAACCCGGTACGGCGTTGTTCTTGCTGCTCTGCCCCCTGGCGCTCCGCCGGGTGTCCGGCGACCGGCGGCGCCGCGGGGACCGGTGCTCGTTCCCCGCCGGGCTCAGCCTGCCGGCCGCCCCCGCGCCCTGCTCCATCCGCCACCGGCGCCTGTCCGGGAGAGGGAGACGGCCACCCAGGCAGGGGCTGACCCATCGCCCCCGTGGTGAACGGCGCACCAACGGCGCCACCGGCCGAGCCAGGTACCGCTCCCGGGACCGATCCCCAGGAACCGGGCGTTCCACCACCCCCGGGAACGCTCCCCGGTGCTCCGAAAGCCCGCCGTGCCTCGCGTGCCTGACGCTCGCTCGTCACCGCCACGAGATAGAACGTCGGATCCACGCCCCGCGGCGCGGCCGTACCGGTCCATCCGGCCAGATCCCCGACCAGCCGCAGCGCCATCGCCCCACCGACCGCCGGGTCGAGCTGCCCCAAACGCGCCAAATACTGCCGGACGGTCAGCCACCACCCGTCAGGCACCCGGGACAGATCCAGCCCTCCGACCTCGGCCGCGAGCCACGGCGGAGGCGGCGGCAGCGCGAGCCCTCCCTGCGGGACCGGCACCCGTTCCCGAATGACCAAAGTGCCGGCGAAGACGTCCCCGAGCCGCCGACCCCGCGCCGACACCAAGGAGGCGATGCAGGCCACGACGCCCATCGTCATCACCGTCTCGATGGCCCCCATCGCACCCCGTACGAGCGCGTGCCGAAACCGGATCGGACCGCCGTCCTCTCGGACCACACGCAGCCCGCAGGCCAGCTTGCCCAGCGATCGCCCGTGGCTCAGCGTCTCGACCGCGATCGGCACACCGACCAGCAGCAGGACGAACGTCGCCACCGATATGGCCGCCAGCGCCGCCTCGTCCATCGACCCGGCAGCACTCAGCAGCAACAGCGACACCGCTACATAGGCGGCCGACGCCACCACCAGATCGATGAGGACGGCCAGCGCCCTGCTCGGCAACCTGGCCGGCCGTAGGCCCAGCACCACTGCCTCGCCCGTCACCAGCTCGTTCACGTCCGCTGCCCTCCTCGTCCTGGAGCCCGCCCGCTCCCATGCGGACACGACCAGTCTGCCAAGCTGACTTTCCACCTACCGGACGGCGCCGCGAGGAGCGACCCCATGGACCTCGATGTCTTCGTTACGGCTCACCACCAGGAATGGAACCGTCTCGAAGAACTGGTACGACGCAAGCGCCGCCTGTCCGGCTCCGAAGCCGACGAACTGGTCGTCCTCTACCAGCGCACCACCACGCACCTGTCTCTCCTCCAGTCCAGCCTTCCGGACCCCGCACTGATCACGCGGCTCACCTCCCTGGTGGCGCGTGCCCGGAGCAAGGTCACCAGTGCGCGCAAGGCCTCCTGGCGCGACACGGCCCGCTTCTTCACCGTTTCTTTCCCCGCCGCGGTCTACCGCCTGCGGTACTGGTGGATACCGACCGCGCTGATCTCCACGGCGGTCGCAGCCCTGATCGCCGTGTGGGTCGCCAACAACCCGGAAGTCCAGGCAGCCATTGCCGCGCCGGAGCAGATACGGGAAATGACCCGCCCCGGCGGTGAGTACGAGACCTACTACTCCAGCCATCCGGCGGCCTCTTTCGCCGCCCAGGTGTGGACGAACAACGCGCAGGCCGTCGCCCTCTGCCTCGTCCTCGGTGCCTTCCTCGGCATTCCCGTCCTCTGGGTCCTCTTCCAGAACCTGCTCAACATCGGTCTCGGCCTCGGCCTGATGTCCTCGGCCAACCGTCTGGACACCTTCCTCGGACTGCTCATCCCGCACGGCCTCCTGGAGCTGACGGCGGTCTTCGTCGCCGCGGGGGTGGGCCTGCGCCTCGGATGGACGGTCATCGACCCTGGGCCCAGAACCAGGCGAGCAGCCCTGGCCCAAGAGGGCCGCACCGCCCTGGGCGTCGCCATGGGGCTGGCCCTCGTGCTCTTCGTGTCGGGCGCGATCGAAGGTTTTGTCACCCCGTCGGGCTTGCCGACCTGGGCTCGTATAGCCATCGGGGTCGCTGCTGAACTGGCATTTCTCGCGTACGTGTACGTGCTCGGCCGCCGTGCCACCCGCACCGGTGACACTGGCGATATCGACACGGCTGACCGCGACGCTGTGATTCCGACCGCCGCCTGATGTGCGTGCACCCCCACTGAGCTGCTAATCTCTTGCTCGAACGGCAAACCCGTTGACACGGGGTGGCCGGGGAGGTAGATTCGAGCAGTTGCCGACAACTGGAAAAGTTGTCGAAGCTGAAGATACTGTCTCCTTTGCGCCGCCGGGAATTATTCTCGGTGGAGCATTTCCGCATCGTCGGCAGAAACGTCAAGTCGATCAGTTCGATTGCCGAGACTTCTGCTAAGATCGGAAAAGCCGAAAGGCAAAGGGAAACCCCCTCCGACTGGGGATCAGTTTTCGATTCGGACGACCGTAACTCGCAAGCCGAGGAGCGGGAAGAACGAAAAGAGATATGATAAAGTCGGAAACCGCGAGAAAGGCGGCTGAAAGGCCCGCCCGGACCGCGAACCGGCGAAAATCGGGGCCGCGAGGATCTGATAGAGTCGGAAACGCAAGACCGAAGGGAAGCGCCCCGAGAACCCGGTGAGACGGGATCGAAGGAAGCGTCCGTTCCTT
>NZ_JBEXNM010000040.1:0-78189 GCF_040611095.1 Streptomyces sp. NPDC003077
GTCCGCGCGCCCCCCCTGCGGGCGTCACCGCCGGCGCGGGGCCCGCCCCCCCCCCCCCCCCCGCGCGCCTCCGCACCCCCGGGGCCCCGTCAGCGCCCGTCCGAACCATCCGAACCGTTCGATTCGACCTGAGCCCCAGCCCTGCGACTGCCCGTACGCACCGCCCCCGCACTGGCCGCGATCACCAACGCGATCGCGACGCACTGCGGCAGCGACAGCCCTTGGTCCAGCACCAGGAAGCCCGCCAGCGCGGCGACGGCCGGGGCCAGGCTCGTCAGCACCGCGAACGTCGCGGCGGGCAGCCGGCGCAGGGCGAGCAGTTCCAGGGTGTAGGGAATGCCCGAGCTCATCACCGCGATCCCCAGACCCAGGCCGAGCACCGTCGGCTCCCACAGCGTCCCGCCCGCCGATCCGACGCCCAGCGGCAGGCTGACCAGCGCGGCGACGGACATCGCGATCGCCAGCCCATCCAGCCTCGGGAAGCGGGCGCCTGCGCGGGCGTTGAGGACGATGTACGCCGCCCACATCACCCCGGCACCCAGCGCGAAGGCCACGCCTGCTGCGTTGAGGTGTCCGAAGTCGCTACGGCCCAGCAGGTAGACACCGGCCAGCGCGAGACCGGCCCACAGCAGACTGGCGGCGCGGCGCGAGGTCACGACCGACAGGAGCAGCGGCCCGAGCACTTCCAGCGTGACCGCCGCCCCCAGCGGGATCCGGTCGATCGCCTGGTAGAAGAGCATGTTCATGCCGCCGAGAGCGAGGCCGAACCCGGCGACCACCGCCCAGTCGGCACGCGAGTAACCCCGCAGCCGGGGCCGGGTGACGACCAACAGCAGCAAGGCGGCGAACGTCACCCGCAGCGCGACCGTGCCGAGCGCCCCGGCACGAGGGAACAGCAACGCGGCAAAGGCCGACCCGAACTGGACGGACAACGTCCCGGCCAGCACCAGGCCGATCCCGCCGACGGTGCCGCGCCCGGCGGCGTGACGGAGAGGACCGGACGCGGACGGCCTCTTGGGCGTATCGGGAACTGGCGACGCCGCAGGCGAGGTGGGCGATGTGGGCGTTATGGATGAGCTGGGCTCCGTGGATGTCATGTCCTTCACACTAAGGACTGTCCCGTACCGCAACGACGAGTCGACGCCCACCGCCCACCGTTACGGCCATCACTCCACTTCCACTTCGAAGGCCGTGTCATCCTGCGGGTTCTCCACGGCCTCACGGATGCGCTCCGGCGTCCAGTACTCCCGCAGTCGGCGCTCCATCTCCTCCGGTTCCTCCGAAGACGTCCATATGGTGACCCCGTCCCGCTCAGTAACCGTGCCCGGCGGACCCTCGCCGTCATCCGCACGCCCGACGGCGAGGGCGGTGCCGGCCACTGCGGCGGCGAGCGAGACGGTCAAGGCGGTGATGAAGACCGGCCGTAACCAGCGTTTGGTCCGTGCGCGCCCACGAGGCGTGTCAGGTGTCATGCGGAGATCCTACGAACGCCTGCGCGTGACGACAGACCCGCCTGTGGCCAACTTGGGCGCTCTGGAGGGAAGTTCGATCAATTGCGGCCTGACGGGCAGCGAGGAGCGGTTCCGGTGCGGGATGGTGCGCAATGGCGCTTGTCCCGGTATACGCGGGGACCACGTTCCCTCGGCGGCGGCGATCGTGCTGCGCGTGGGACCATCCCCGCGCGCGGGGACCACCGCGAGGACGGCTTCCACGTCACCCGTCACACGGGACCACCCCCGCACGCGCAGGGACCACTCGCCGAGCTGCAGCATCTCCTCGCACATGCGGGGACCACCGCCGCACACGCGGGGACCACTGGAAGGCCGTCGTGGAGGCCGAAGAGCGGCTGGGACCACCCCCGCACACGCGGGGACCACAGCGCCGACGTCTCCCGCGCCCGCTCGAACGGGGGACCACCCCCGCACGCGCGGGGACCACCCTTCGTCCGGGATGATGCCGTCGGTGTAGCCGGGACCATCCCCGCACGCGCGGGGACCACCCGTCGACGGCGGCCTTGAAGGTGGGGTACCAGGGACCATCCCCGCACGCGCGGGGACCACTACCGCCCTCAGCCGGCCGACCCGCCGGCCGTGGGACCATCCCCGCACGCGCGGGGACCACTTGTCGTCGAGCCGCTTGACGGCGTAGTGCACGGGACCATCCCCGCACGCGCGGGGACCACACTTACAGGCTTTCACCCGCTCGATGGCGCCCGGGGACCATCCCCGCACGCGCGGGGACCACGAGGCACGCTCCCCTCGGCGGGTGGTCAGGCCGGGACCATCCCCGCACGCGCGGGGACCACACCGATCGCATGATCCACACGTACACGTACCTGGGACCATCCCCGCACGCGCGGGGACCACAGATTGGGTGTAGTCGACACGATTCTCAAGGTGGGACCATCCCCGCACGCGCGGGGACCACTAAGTCTGTAGGGACGGTGCGAAATTCGACGTGGGACCATCCCCGCACGCGCGGGGACCACAGGCCGCGACCTGCGGGTTTAGGCGAGCAACACCCGGATTTTACTCACTTCCAAAGAATTACTCATAACGGTCACTCCGCAGCTTCACGGCCAATAACCCCCGCAACGAGCCCCCGCCCCCTCCCCCAACAAGCACACCCGCCACCGAGTATGCCGACCGACCCCACCCCCGGCACAGCGGATCACCACCCCACCGGCAGCACAGGCACCAGCCGATACCCATCCCCCCGCCCGACCACACGCCCCGCCGTCGGAGGCGGGAAATGGGTCCCGAGGACGACGGTGGCCGTGTCGGCGAGGGAATCGAGCAGGGAGCGGCGGGTGGCCTCAGCCTGTGCCGGGTGGATGTCGACGCAGCTACCGATGGCGGGGTGGGCGAGCTGCACGGGGTGGTGGAGGCAGTCGCCGGTGATGAGTGCGGTTTCGTCGTGGCTGGTCAGCTCGACGGCAACGTGGCCAGGGGTGTGGCCGGGGGTGGGTAGCAGGCGTACACCGGGGACGAGCTCGGCGCCGGTGGCCGGAACGTCGACGAGGTCGAGCAGGCCCGCGTCCTCGACCGGGAGTACGGAGTCGCGGAACATTTGGCGCCGCGGCTCGTCCATGGGGTATCCGGCCCAGAATTCCCGCTCGACGCGCGAGGTGAGGTAACGGGCGTTGAGGAAGGTCGGAACCCAGGTGCCGTCCGGCGCTTCCCGGGTGTTCCAGCCGACGTGGTCGGTGTGGAGGTGGGTGAGGATCACCAGGTCGATGGTGTCCGGGTGGAATCCCGCCGCGGCGAGGCGCTGGAGGTAGTCGGTGCGCAGGTCGTGCCATGCCGGGTTGGCCCGGGTCTTGCCGTTGCCGATGCCGGTGTCTATGAGGATGCGCCGTCCGCCGATGGTCAGCGCGAAGCTGTGGCTATCGAGGCGCAGGGTGCCGGCGTCGTCCGCGAAGTCGGGGTGCAGCCAGTCCTCCCCGGTGACCACGTCCGTGGTGGCCGCGGGGAGCAGCCAGGGGCCGGTTTCGGGCGGTAGGGGGGTCTCGTCGATGCGGTGGATGGTGGCGTCGCCGATGGTCCAAGCGGTGGTGTGGGGGCTGTTGGCCGGGGTGGTGTTCATGGTCGCGGTGTTGCCTTTCGTCTGTCGGATGTCGGAGTGGCGGTTCGAGAACGGCGGGGGGCGTTCGAGAGCGGCAGGGGTCGTTTGAGCGCGGTGGGGCGGAGCCTTGGAGGGTTCGGTGGCGAGGCGGGGCCCGGAGAGGTTTGGCGGCCGGACTGACGGAACTCGGGGAGCCCGCACCCGGAACTCGGTAGCCCTGGCCGCCGAGTTCCGGGCGGCCTGCGACTGAGCGGCTCGGGTCGCCGACTGCTGATCCCGATCGGATTCGCTGATCCCGGTCGGATTCACGGAGCTAAACGCAATTGGTTTGCGTTTAGTCACCGTAGGACCTAACGTCTCCTAACGCAAACGGTTAGCTTTTGAGTCTGGCCGGGTCGGCGGGGTTCGACGACACACGCCCTGACCCCACCCACCCCCGATACCGCCCTCACCCCCACTCCGCCCCAAGAGAGGGAACAACTCCCCATGTCCCCCACAGACACCATAAAAGCCACATACGCCGCAGATACAGACATCACCGACACAGGCGCAGGCACAAGCACAAGCGCAGCCACAGCCACACCCATCACACCCCCAGAAGCCGCCCTCTGGTCCGCGCGTGCTGGGCTTCCCCTGACGGATGGCCGTCACGCCGCCGTGGCCGCCACCGCTCACCACATCCACACCGTCGTCTCGGTCCTGCGGGAGCTGGACTTCGGGGACGTTCCGCCCGCCGCCGCGTACCGCGCGGGAGAGGAGAAGCACGATGCAGCCGTATGAACTGTCCCTGGCCGCCGCCGCGGAGGAGATCCGCACCCGACGGCTGTCCCCGGTCGAGCTGGTGGACTCGGTGCTGGCACGCGTCGAGGAGGTGGAACCGCGGGTGGGGGCCTACGTGACCGTGGCGGCCGAGCAGGCGCGCCAGGCGGCACGCGAGGCCGAGCGCGCGGTGGCGGACGGCCGGCTGCGGGGCCCGCTGCACGGCGTGCCCATGGGGCTCAAGGACCTGGTGGACGTGGCCGGTTCGGCGACCACGGCGAGTTCGCGGGTGCGCGCCGACCACCGCGCGGACGCCGACAGCACGGTCGCCGCGCGCCTGGCGGCGGCCGGCGCGGTGCTCGTCGGCAAGACCCACACCCACGAGTTCGCCTACGGCCTGACCACGCCCCAGACGCACAACGCCTGGGACCACGGCCGGGTCGCCGGCGGCTCCAGCGGTGGTTCGGCGGTCGCCGTGGCGGCGGGCTCCGCGACGTTCGCCCTGGGGACCGACACGGGCGGCTCCATCCGGGTGCCCGCCGCGCTGAACGGGGTCGTCGGCCTCAAGCCGACGTACGGCCTCGTACCCCGGCACGGCGTGACGTCCCTGTCGTGGTCGCTGGACCACGTCGGCCCCCTCGCCCGGACCGTCGAGGACGCGGCGCTGGTCCTGTCCGCCATCGCCGGCCACGACCCCCGCGACCCCGCCTCGCTGCCCCTTCCCCATCCCCTTCCCCCGGCGGACTACCGGCCGACCTCCGGTACCGACCTGACGGGGCTGCGCGTCGGAGTGCCGAGCACGTACTACTTCGAACGGGTCGCCCCTGAGGTCGAGGCCGCGGTCCGGCGGGCCGTCGAGCGGCTGGGGGATCTGGGCGCGACGCTCGTCGACGTCGAGATCCCGATGACGCGCTACATCCAGGCGACGCAGTGGGGCCTGATGGTCCCCGAGGCGACCGCGTACCACGAGCGAACCCTGCGCGCGGTCCCCGATCTGTACGAGGCGGACGTGCGCGTCCTGCTCGAAGCGGGTGCGCTGATGCCCGCCACGGACTATCTCCGCGCGCAGCGGGCCCGCACGCTGATGCGGCAGGCGTGGGGCCGGTTGTTCGAGGAGGTGGAGGTGATCGCCGCCCCGACGGTTCCGTTCACCGCGGTCCCGGCCGGTCAGGACTCCGTCACCTGGCCGGACGGAACGGTCGAGAGCGTGTCCGACGCCTATGTGCGTCTTTCGTCCCCCGCCAACATCACCGGTGTGCCTTCGCTGTCCCTGCCGGTGGGCCGGGATTCGGCGGGGTTGCCGATCGGTATGCAGTTGCTCGGGCGTCCGCTCGGCGAGGCCACGATCCTGCGGGTGGGGCACGCGTACGAGCGGAGCGAGCCGCCCCGCCCGCTCGCGGCGCCGGTCCAGCCGCTCGCGTCGTCGGCGGTGTGAGCGGTCCCGGGCGTGGCTGTGCGTGCGTGCCCATACCGTGCGTGCTCGTATCGCGCGGCCCGCCCGTGCGGCCGACGGGCCCTCCGGCCGCACGGGCGGGCCACACAGGCAGGTCACACGGGCAGGCCGCACAGGCGGGTCACACAGGCGGGTCACACAGGGGCACACCGGCCTCCGGCGACGCGTCGGCGGAGTCGGAGGAGGGAGGAGGGAGGAGGGAGGAGGACGAACGCCGGGAGAGCGCGGAAGCCGTTCCCCTCAGAGGTGGTCACCCTTGAAGCAAGATATTTGCTTTAAGCTGATTCCATGAGTCGCAGACCGATGGTGCGCCCCGGAGGACGCAGTGCCCGGGTCCAGGAGTCCGTGCACACCGCCGTACGCGAACTGACGGCGGAAGTGGGCCGCGACGCCCTGACGGTGCCGATGATCGCCACGCGTGCCGGGGTCACCCCGTCGACGATCTACCGCCGCTGGGGAGACCTACAGGAGCTGCTGTCCGACGTGGCGGTCGAGCGCCTGCGTCCCGAGGCGCCCCCGGAGGACCTCGGCGACCTGGCCCGCGACCTGACGGCCTGGGCCGAACAGTTCCTCGACGAGATGTCCTCGCCCCCGGGCCGCGCCTACATCCGCGACGCCCTCCTCGGCGACCCGGACGGTGACAACGCCGGCCAGTGCTCCGCGTACGCGGCCGAGCAGGTCGACGTCATCCTCGCCCGCGCGGCCGACCGAGGCGACGCCCCGCCCGCCCTGGAGACGGTCGTCGACCGCGTGGTGGCGCCCATGATGTACCGCATCCTGTTCCGGCCCGGCGGACTCGACTCCGCGTACGCCCGTCGTCTGGTGGCCGGGCTCCTGGGCGCGCAGGATCGCTGACCCTGAGGGGCGGCAGGCCGCGGGGGGCCGGGCGCGGTGGTCACCAAGGCGGTCGGGCTCGACGCGGCTGGCGCCAACGCCGGGCCCGGCCCCTGGGACGCGGACTTGGCGGACGTCGCCGCCCACTACCCGCCCGACCGGGGCGACTTCGTCGTCGGCTCCGTCGGTGGCTTCCTCGTCGCCATGGGGGCGCTGCGTCCCGCCGCGGACGGCGCCGGGGAGATCAAACGGATGCGGGTGCACCCCCGTTGGCAGGGCCGGGGCTTCGGCCGTCTGGTCCTGGCGCACCTGGAGCGGCGCGCCGTCGAACTCGGCTACCGGCGCCTCGTCCTGGACACCACCGAGGGCCAGCACGCCGCCCTCGCCCTGTACCGGCGCCACGGCTACCGGCGGATCGGCGAGGCGACGGTAGCGGAGTGGGCTTGCCGTCCCTGCTCTTCGAGAAGCGGCTGTGAAGCGCTCGACGCTCGGCACTCGTCGCGAAGCAACGGTGAAGCACTCGGCACTCGACGCGAAGCAACGGTGAAGCGCTCGACGCTCGTCGCGAAACAACGGTGAAGCGCTCGGCCGTGCGGAGGGACGGCCGTCCTCACGGGAGAAGGCCGTGGCCTCAGGGCGGGCCGGAGGGTACGGGCGTCGCGTAGAGGACGAGGTTGCGCGTGTAGCGGTGCCGGGCGTGGTCGTACGAACCGGTGCAGGTGACCAATGCCAGGCGGGCGGGGCCGGTGGCGGTGAACAGGTCGGCGGGCAGGTCCTGTCGGTGGTAGGTGCGGCGGGCGGTGACGCGGTAGGCGTGGGCGGTCCCGTCGGCGGTGGCCAGTTCCACGCGCTGGCCGAGGGCGAGTGGGCGCAGGGCCGCGAAGGCCGCGGGTCCGGCCGGGGTGTCGAGGTGGCCGGCGATCAGGACCGTTCCCCGCTCGTCACCGGGCGCCGCGCCCAGGGCCCACCAGCCGGCCGTATCGCGTCCGGGCGGGATGTTCAGCGCTCCGCCGGCGGCGGTGGCGACCGGGACGACGGTGGCCGACAGGTGGTGCGGTCCTCTCAGACGGCGCGGCGGGGAACCGGGCGGCCGGTAGGCGGAAACCGTGGAGGAGGGCAGCTCTCCGGGCAGACCGCGCGGCAGGGAAGCGGGCGGCCGGTGTGCCCCTGCCGTGACGGGAACGGTGCGGGAGGGCAGCTCTCCGGCGTCCCCCAACGGGTCGTCCTCCGGACCGATGCCCGCCAGCCATCCGGCACCGGCCACCACGCACAGGCTCACCGAAACGATCCGGGCGCACCGGAACGGGCGGCCCATGGCGGCGGATCAGCGGCCGGACGCCCGGCGCCGGGCGCGGCGGAGCCAGAGGACTCCGCCGACGGCCACCACCGCGCCGCCGCCGGCCAGGGCCAGTGCGCCACGGTGTCCGACGGCGGCCGGGTCGGCGGTGGCCAACTGGCCGCCCGTTCCGGTGGGGATGGTGCCGGCGGACGCGCCCTCCCGGCAGGTGCCGCCGCGCACCGCCTCCAGGTGCATCGCCACCACGGGCCGGGCCGTGTGGGCGGCGGCCCGCACCTCGGCGTTCCGGCCCGTCCGGATCGCCTGGTCGATCAGGGCCAGCGTCTCCGTGTGCGCCGTGGCCTGTGCCGTCAGCCACTCCCCGTCGTACTCCGGCGTGCCCGCCTGGGCCTGGACCGCCACCAACGCGTCCTGCTGCTCCTGGCTGGGCGCCGACGGCAGGGCCACGTTCAGCCTGTTGGCCAGCGCCTTGGCGTCCGCGTCCAGTTTCGTGTGGTCGCGGACGAGCATGGCCCCGACCTTCCGCACACAACTCGTGGTGGCGTTCTGGTCGGCGTCCTGACCGGCCGCGATCTCCGCCAGGTTCCCCTGGTGCACGGCTCTCAGGAAGGTTGCGTCGGGGTCGGAGGGGGAGGTTCCGTTGGGGTCTGAGGGGGACGTTCCGTTGGGGTCCGAGGGGGACGTTCCATTGGGGTCCGAGGGGGACGTTCCATTGGGGTCGGAGGGGGAGGTTCCGTTGGGGTCCGAGGGAGAGGTCCCGTTGGGGTCCGAGGGGGAGGTCGGGTCGGGGGTCGCCTCGACGGCCGCCTCCGGCATCTCCCCGACAGCCGGGTCCGGCATACCCCCGACGGGCGCCTCCGGGACCTCCCCGACAGCCGCCTCCGGCATCTCCCCGACAGGCGGGTCGACGGTCACCCCGGCGGTCGCCCCGACGGTCGAAGCGGAGGTCGCCTCGGGGGTCGCCTCGCCGGTGGGCCCGCCCCCGCCCAGGGCGACGGCGGCCGGTGCGGACATGCCGGTCATGGCCGCCAGCAGGGTGGTGGTGGCCGCTGCCCGTCGTACGGAGATCATGCTCACTGTTCCTCTCGTTACCGCCCGGCCCCGCGTGCCCCGCGACGAACCGGCTGCCCACGGGCACCTGCACCCGCACCGCTCACATACCTCCCACGCCACCTCGCACCGTCACCGCGAAGACCGCCACATCACACGAACGGACCGCGCGTCACACTGGACGCACGGTGCGCCCGGGCTCCCCTCCCCACTGCGGACGGGAACGGGCACAGGGACGGGAACAGGAACGAGCACGGGGACGAGCACGGGGACGGCGACGAGTACAGGAACGGGGTACGCACACCCGTCACCGCCCTGACCGGCGGAAGGCACAGGACCGCGCAAGTCACAACCCGGCACAAGGCACAACACGGGTCGGCACAAGCCACAACCTGGCCCGGCCAACCTCAGACGTCCTCGGGCGGGCGCCCTGTCCGGAGCATGTGCAGCACGGCCCGTTCGGCGGGCCCCTGGGTGGCGGGGATGCCGAACGCCCCCTCGTCCCCGAGGCGCGGCAGCGCGGCGGCGACGGTGACGCCCTCCTCGTACAACTCGATCACGCGCGGGTTGATGTAGGAGGCGCGGCAGATGGCGGGGGTGTTGCCGAGGTACTCGGAGACCTCGCGGGCCGCCCGGGCGATGGCGCGCCTGCGGGCGCTCTCGCTCCGGGCGACGGACTGCGAGACGGCCAGGGCGACGGCGGCCATGACGGTGGCGTGCCACGTGCGGAAGTCCTTGGCGGTGACCTCCAGGCCGGCGAGTTCCTTGAGGTACGCGTTGACGTCGGCGCTGGTCACGTCGTGCCAGGTGGAACGGTCCCAGTAGGCGAGGAGCCGGTCGCCGCCGCCCCGGCGGCGCAGCAGCGCGGTGAGGCTGCGGCAGGCGGCGGGGTCCGCGACGGTCTGGATGATCTCCTTGCCGTGTTTGCCGGTGTAGGTGAAGAGGACCGAGCCGCCCTGGCAGCGGGAGTGCCCGCGCAACAGCGTGGTGAGGCCGTAACTGTTGTTCAGTTCGGTGTAGCGGTCGCTGCCGATGCGGAAGAAGCCGAGGTCGAGCAGGCGCACGGCGGTGGCCAGGACCCGTCGCCGGGTCAGTCCGCGATCGCCCAGGTGCTCCGCGACGGTCTCGCGGACGGTGGGCAGCGCCTCGGCCACGTCGAGGACGTGTTCGTGCTTGGCCTGCTCCTGTTCGGCGCGGAACTGGGGGTGGTACAGGTACTGGCGGCGTCCGGCCGCGTCGGTGCCGACGGCCTGAAGGTGGCCGTTGGGCCGGGCGCAGATCCATACGTTCCGCCATGCGGGCGGGATGACCAGTGCGCGAATCCGGGCCAGCTCCGGGCGGTCGTGCAGCGGCTGTCCCTCGGCGTCGAGGTAGCGGAAGCCGCGTCCGTGACGGAGGCGGGCGTACCCGGGGTCGATAGGCCGGCTGTGGTAGAGACGCAACCCGACCTCCCGGCCTTCTGACCTTCTGACCTCCTGGCCTCCTGGCCTTCTGACCTCCTGGCCATCTGACCTCCCGGCCTTCTGACCTCCTGGCCTCCCGGCCTCCTGGACGCGCATCAGCCCCCGGGGCCGACCGCCCCCACTGGGCTGCCTGCCCTCCGGTCGTGGACCGCGTCCCCCCGAAAAGTAACCCCGTTACCCCTTTCCACCCTTATCCACGCTCTTCACCGCTGCCCGTGACAGTCGCCCCTGCTCCGCCCCGGCCGGGGAGCCCATCACCGATCTCCGCTCCTCCCCCGCCCTCCGCACCATCCGACACCGACTCCGCCACCGGCCCCGACGAGGGCGTGGCCAACGCCGACGGAGGCATGACCAAGGCCGACGGCGACGTCACCGGCCCCAACGGAGGCATCCCCGACACCGACGGAACGACGACCGACCCCGACGAAGACGCCCCCGACACCGACGGAACGACCACCGACTCCGACGGAGACACCCCCGAAACCGACGGAACAACCCCCGACTCCGACGAAGACGTCCCCGACTCCGGCGAAGACACCCCCGCCCCCCACGGCACGGCCACCGCCCCCCACACATGCCCCGACGCCACCGGCCGGGGCGAACCGCTGCCGGGGACCTTGCGGACGAACGCCGAGCGCAGCGCGTGGTAAGGCGCGTCGGGGTCGAAGAAGGCGCGGCGCATGAAGTCGAGTTCCGCCTGGCGGTAGTCGGCCAAGGGGTGCGCGGCCTCGTCCCGCTCCCGTTCCGCCTGCTTGGCCGCGAGCCGCTGCGGCAGGCCGGGATCGCGCGCCACCTCGGCCGCCAGCCGCACCACCTCCGCCGGGAACTCCTGCGGAGGGACGGGGACCAGGCGGTCGACCAGCCCCCTCCGGACACCGGCGGCGGCGCTCAGCGGCAGCGCGTCCGCCATGAGCCGCTCCGCCGTCCCGGCGCCGACGCGGCGGGGCAGCGTGTAGGTCCACAGTTCCGATCCGTAGAGCCCGATCCGGCGGTAACGCGGGTTCAGGACCACGCCCGTGCGGCACCAGACCTCGTCCGCCGCGAGGGCCAGCATCACGCCGCCCGCCGCCGCGTTGCCGCCGAGGGCGGCGATCAGCAGGCGGTCCGTCGTCCGCAGCATCGCCTCGACGAGATCGTCCATGGCGTTGACGTTCGCCCAGGACTCGGCGGCGGGGTCCTTGGCGGCCTCGATGACCCCCAGGTGGATCCCGTTGGAGAAGAGGTCGCGGACGCCTCCGACGACCAGGACGGAGGTCGGCCGGGTCAGTGCGAACCGGTACGCGGCCAGGAGCCGCCGGCACTGCTCGGTGCTCATGGCACCGCCCGGGAAGCCGAAGTGCAGGAACCCCACGTCGCCGAGTTGCCGGTAGCGGATGTCGGCCCAGGTCCGGCGGTGGGCGGGCACTTCCAGCGCCGCCGGTTGCTCGGGCACCCTCCGCACGAGACGGTCGCCGAGGACCAGCGTCGCGGGAAGCCGGAACGTGGCCGGGCCGCCGTCCCGGCGCTGCGGACGCAGTTCCGGAATCCACACCGCCCCGTCCCGGGTGGCCCGGCAGATCCCGCCCGCGCGCGTCGCCAGCAGCTCGCCGGGCCGCCCGCGCAGCCGGCCTTCGAAGTGCCCTCCGTGCAGGTGGAGATCCTTGCCGCAGAGGGTGTCCGCCACCCCCGGCCAGGAGTCCGCGCCGCGCAGTTTCCGCAGCACCACCTCGGTGGTGTCCTCCTGCCAGTCGATCCGCCGCGCCTCGTCCGGGAAGGCGTCCGGCCGGATGGCGGCGATCGCGGGATCGTCCCCCGGGGGCCGGGCTTCGTACGAGTCGCCGACGCGCCGCTCGTCGGCGTCCTGCGCCCGGGACTCGTACGAGTCACCGGCAAACCGCCCGTCAACACCCTGCGCCCGAGGCTCCCCCGCACCACCGGCGAACCACTCCCCCGCGATCGAGGAACCGTCACCCTGCGGCTGAGGTTTGTACGACCCACCGGCGTACCGCTCCACGGCCAGGAGGACGGCCCGCACGGCGGCGTCGGCGGCCTCGTTGCGGTACACGTCGCTCTTGCCGGCCGGTGGCACGTCGAAGGGCGCGGTCGCCCAGATGGGTCCGGTGTCCGTGCCCGCCTCGGCCTGGAGGACGGTCACCATCCAGTGCCGGGCGCCGGTGGTGACCGCCCAGTCCAGGGACGAGCGGACGCCGCCCCCCGGCGGACCCATACGGACGATCAGACACGGGCGCCCCATCCACATGCCCTCCGGCAGCGCCGTCTCCCACCCGAGCGCGATGACCAGCTCGGGACGTACGTCGTGCACGGCCTCCCGGACCGCCTCGTCCCCGTGCGGGGTGAGCACGACATCGAGGCGGTGGCCACGGTCGGCGAGCTCGGCGTACACCCGCCGGGACAGGCTGTCGAAAGCGCCGGCGACGAGCAGGATGTCCATGGAGACCCTTCGCGGAGTGCGGACCCGGCGAGGCGGGACGCGAGGCCCCACGGGACGGCACGCCGGATAGGGAAGATCGTCGCCGATACGACCGCCAACGCGAAGGACACCGCCCCCGACGCCCCGAAATTCCGCCGGACGGACGCCCGGGCCGGACCGCCGAGTCCGTCGGCGCGACGCTGACGAGGGCGGGGAACACGTACCCGTCGGCGCGGCGCTGACGAGGGCGGGAACACGTGTCCGTCGGACCGGGCCGCGCCGAGGGACAAAGCGATGCGGCCCTGCCACCCCGCCCCCGGTCACCCCGTCACCCCGCCACCGCAAACTCCCCAGGTCAGGTCAGGTCAGGTCAGAACCTCAGCACCGCCCCGGCATCCACCGCCCCGGCACCGACCGTCGCGGCACCGACCGTCGCGGCCACGACCCGCGCCCCGGCGTCGTTCAGATGCATGCCGTCCCCGCTGTCGAACGCGGGGTGGAGGTAATCCGCCCTGGCCGGGTCCTCCACCGCACGGGCCACATCCAAGACCGCGTCGAAAACGCCACACGTACGGATCCACTCGTTCACCTGGCGCCGCGCGGCGAGGCCTTCGGGGGTGCTGTGCCCCGGGTAGACGGCGCCGGCGAACGGGCCGATGGTCGCGGCGTGGATCGTCAGCCCGGCGTCGTGCGCGCGATGGGCCAACTCGGTGAACCCGGAGATCAACTCATCGGCCGTGGCGGGCGGCAGCCCGACCATCCCAGGCAAGCCGAGATCGTTGACACCGAAGTGCGCCAGGACGTGACGGGCGCCCGGCACGGACAGCACATCCCGCTCGAAGCGCGCCAGGGCGTGCTCGCCGATCTCGTCGGTCAGCAGCCGGTTCCCGGCGATGCCCTGGTTGACGACCCAGCCGTGCCCCAACCCCCGGTTGAGCGCGTCGACGGAACGCCGGTTGACACCCGCGACGGTGCCCGCCCCCTCTAACCACGCGTCCCCGAACACGACGGCCACCCCCGTGCCCTCGTCCGCGAGAACGTCGACTCCCGTCACGTAAAACCGGGCCCGGACGGGCCGCGCACCGGGGAGAGCCGCCGCCCCGGCCCGGTTCCCCTGGGCGACGTAGGCCGCTTCGACGGGCATGTGCGAGAAGGTGGCCGGACCGGTCTTCTCCGGCAGGTAGAGACTGAGGACGAGTTCGGTGCCCGCGCGGACGGCCAGCGCGACCGGATCGCTGACCACCTCCTCACCCACCGGGATCGTCAGCCGCACGGAACCGTCGAAACGCACCCCCGTACTGCTCTCGGTGACGATCTCGTCAGCGGTCTTCCGCACGGCCACCCGGGCGTCGGCGACGGTCAGGGGACACCGGCCGTAACGGTTGGAGAGCCGCACCCGTATCCGCTCACCCCCGCCGGCCACGCGCAGGACCTGCCGGACCGTCTGATCACGGAACGCGTACGGCTCGGTACGCCGGATCCGCTCATACGGGCTGATCACCGCACTGCGGAACCCGGCCACCCACCGCTCGGTCATGATGTTCCTTCCCCCGTGTGTGGTGAGCACGGTCTCCTGCCGTCCCGCCCACCCGCGCCGTACGCGTTCCTCGTCGCGGTGACGCGCCTCAAGGCGCCCCGCCAGTCCGTGGATCGCCAGAGGAACACACGTTTGAATTGACGCGCAATCACTTTCCCGAAAAGCGCGGCTCGGCCGAAGGAGCCTTTCGGTGAGCGGCGGCCCGGCGAAGGCGGACGGCGCCGGTCAGTCGGCTGGCCTGCGCGGGAGCCGTAGGGAGTGCGTGCGGGACGGCGGCTGCCCCCGGGTGAGGTGGGTCGGGGACAGCCGCCGATGGCGCCACGGATCCGGATCGCGGCGCCGCGGGTGGCGCGCCGGAGCGTGCGGACCACCCGTCCACGGCAGACCACCCGTCCACGGCGGGCCGGCCGCCACCCTCCTCTCCGGTCCCCTCTCGGCCGGCCGGCCCGTCCCGCACCGTCCCCAGGGGGAAGGAGACGCCGCGGGAGCCATGCGTCAGCGGGACCGCTGCTCGCCGACCAACGCGACGACGGCGCTCTCGTCGGTCTCGTCGGTCTCGTCGAACGTGGTCGCCGTGTAGCCACCGGCCAGGGCGACGCGCTGCTGGAAGGTGGTACGGGACGGGCGGTCGTGGGCGTACCGGTCCCAGTTGTGGATCAGGCACAGCGCCGTCCGGCCTCGTGACGCTTCGAGCATCGCGTGGAGGAGGCGGTCGAACCCGGGTCGCCGGTCGGAACTGAGGGCGTCGTCCCCGTGGTCGGTCCACGTTCCGGCGACGTCCCAGCCCTGCCGTTCGGCGTAGGTGCGGCAGCCGTCGAGTCTCATGTCCAGCAGCCGGTGGTTGACGGTGGCGTTGCGGTCGTAGATGAAGGCGAGGGGCGACGCCTCAACCGAGCGGATGGGGTCAGTGCTCCGAAACAGGACCGTAAGCACACAGGGCACTGGTCACCCGGACTCACAGTTCGGGCGTACCACGGGCTCGGCTCTACAGCACGCCGAGCCGGTGGGCCAGGCTTTCGGCCCGCCGCGCGTGCATGGCCCGTGCCCGGCGCACCAAGCTCAGCACCAGCGCGCCAGCCATGGGCGTTCGCGCCAGGTCTTCCGGGGCCAGCGCCTCAAGTCGCAGCACGTGCAGCAGGGTCGCAGCGTCTTCCCGTCGCAGGTCGTAGCAGCGCGCCACCTCCAGCGTGAAGGTGAATTCCCGCTCGATCGACTGCACCCCGGCCGTGTCGATCTTGTCCGCCAGGTGAAGGGCCTCACCGGTCTCCCCGGCCTCCGTCTCGACGGAAACCCCGTGAAGGCCGACGTTCGTGGGGCCGAACACCGTCCACAAGAGGTTGCCCTCGCCGACCACGGCAGCGGTCGGCGCCGCCTTCTCACGCAGCCGGTCGCGTGCCGCGTCCCAGTCCCGGTACCGGGCTGCGGCGACGACCGTGACCAGGTGGAGCGCCCCCGTCATGGTCGCGCGTTCCGCGCTGTCCGGGGCATCCGCGCGCAGCTTGTCGATCCCGTGCATGGCGACGTGCTCGGCTCCCGCCACCTCGTCCGAGGCGAGCAGGACATGCCCCATATGCCACTGCGCCGCGGCCACGCGGAGCGGATCGTCCGCGTCTTCGGCCGCCCGTACCGCCCGGTCCGCAACCATGAGTGACAGATCCAGTCGGCCGGTCCGACGCAGGTAGGAGCGGAGCAGGAAGTACAGGTCGGCCGCTGCCTGGAGCACCTCCCGACGCGCCTGTGCGTCCGAGCCCGCGCGGTGGGCGCGTACCGAGTGTTCGACCTCGGCGATCAGGGTGGGCAGCGTCCGCGCGGCATCGCTGAACCGCGTGGGGGATTTCCGCCAACTGCGCCAGGCGGCCTCGATGCGCTCGCGCAGGTCGCGTGGGCCCACGGCGGGTGTGCTCAGAGAGGGGCCACAGCCCATGAGAGCCCGCACCACGTGGGTCTCGGCCGTGGACGGCGGGGCCGGGGCGGAGACGGCTGCCTCCGTGAGCGGGGCCGCTTCCTCCGGGAGCAGGGCCGCGATGGGCACTCCGAGCTCCCGGGCGATGGCGTAGAGGATGTGCAGGGACGGCACTTTGAGGCCGCGTTCGATCTGTGAGAGGTAGTCGGGCGTGATGCCGACGAGACCGGCTACCACGTCTTGTCGGCGGCCCTTGCGGCAGCGGCGAATCCTGTCCCCGATGGGCAGACCCGGAGCGACCATGCTCCGCTCCCTCCGTTCATGATGGTTCGCGTTGCAGAGTAGGAGCCTGAGCGCCTGCGCGTAGGGCATTCACCAACGTGTGCGGCAGACGGCGGACCGAGGAGGGCACTGATGACACAGCTCGTGCTCTGGGATATCGACCACACCCTCGTGGACACACGCGGCGTCGGGCGGTCCCTGTTCGCGGAGGCGTTCCGCAAAGCGACCGGCCAGGAGATGCGGGAACAGGCGAAGGTCGACGGTATGACGGACCCGGTCATCTTCCGCGAGACGGCCAAGCTGCACGGCCTGACCACCACCCGTGCGGATTTCCAAGCGTTCGCGCAGACCCTCGGCGAGGAGCACGTTCGGTGCGCGGCGGCGCTGCGGGAGCGCGGGCACGCACTGAAGGGCGCGGCATCGGTCCTCCGTGCGTTGTCGGCTTACGGCCTTCGGCAGACCGTCGTGACCGGCAACATTCGGGCCGCGGCCGAGGTCAAGATTGCCGCCTTCGGCCTCGACCACCATCTCGACCTGTCGATCGGCGCGTACGGCGAGGACGCCGACGAGCGCGCCGAGTTGGTCGCGCTCGCATTGGAACGCGCCGACCGGCAGGCATCCGTTGCCGTGCTCGTAGGCGACACGCCGGCAGATGTGAAGGCCGGCCTGAGTGCCGGTGTCCGCGTCATCGGCGTGGCAACCGGCCGGAGCAGCGCGGATGACCTGCACGAGGCCGGTGCCATCGAAGTGCTGTCCGACCTTTCCGACACGTCCAGTGTGCTGCGGGCCCTTACCCGGCGCGCGTGATCCGCTCAGCCCTGTGTGTGCCCGCCCCGTCCCGCTCAGGCGTCCGGATATCGCGCGGCAAGCGCCGGAGCTCCCACTCCGGTCCGAAACCACCCTCGGACGGCAGAGACTGACCGCGCTTGCCGGGCGGCTGCCCACCAACCACGCCGCAGCGAGGCGGCTGCGCGACGAGTCGGCGGCGTGGTGATCAGTGAGTCGTCTCCGTGCGCAGCCACGAAAGGTATTCGTCACTGCCTGCCGTGATCGGAGTCGCGATGATCTCAGGAGTGTCGTAGGTGTGGGTTGCCTTGATGTGCTCGGCGAGATCGCTGTAGCGCGCGGCGGTGGTCTTGTAGAGGACGCGCCACTCGGCTTCGGTCTCGATCTTCCCTTGCCACTGATAAACGCTCTTGATCGGTCCGTCGATCTGCGCGCAGGCGGCAAAGCGCTTTTCGACGGCGGTCGCCGCGAGGGTCTGCGCCCGGTCTTCGGTGTCGGTCGTGGTGAGTACCGCGAGGAATTCGGCGTCGGCCACGGTGCCTCCTTCTCGGATTGGTCCTTGCCGGATTGGCCCTTGTCGCCGACAGCATCGCAGAACGCGACAGCTCCGCGCGTTCGGCCTCCCTCACATCCGAGTGCTTCGGTCTCCCTCACATCTGGGTGCGGGGAGACGCTGATCCACCACAAGGGCGACAAGTGACCCAGCGAGAGTCACCAGCAACCACCGCCACCCTCCCCCCTCCCCTCAGCACCGGACCACACCGCAAGCTCACCTCCCGGCAGCGATACGAATCGCCATCCTCCGAGCCCTGTCAACTGCCAGGCTTCAAAGGAGGAATCGGCCTGGCAATCGAGATGCAGCCCGTTCTCGAAAACCAGCCGCAGTGACCCTGTCTTGAAGGCCACAGCCGACACGACCTTGACCCCGAAAAGAGCCAAAGCAGGAGCTACTTCCTGCCGTTCCGGAACCAGCATGTCGTACAGGACTTTTCCTCCGGCGGACCCGTGAGAGAGTCGACAAGGAGCTTCCAGGACCACCCGGGAATCCGTCCCGAGCAGAAGCGACAACTGGTGATCGACGCTGATTTTCGTGACGGCCAACCCCCGCAGGCCCAAGATCCAGCGGTCATCGTGCTCGGTAAAAACAGATTCATCCACCTCGGCACGATGCACCGTCATACGCTCATCACGCCACTCGAATTCGCCCCAGAAGTTTTACAGGCATCACAAAGTGGGACCGGTACTCACTGGTGGTTGAGCAGCTCAGGCCGTCAGGAGCGGCAGAAGCTCGTGCAGGCTGTCGATGTGCCAGTCGGCCGCTGCCGCCTCTGGGGTGTCGGCCCACAGGTGACCCCAGGGGCCCCGACGGATGTGCGCGGTGCGCAGTCCGGCCATGGTGGCGGGCGCGACGTCGTTGGCGGGATGGTCACCGACATACACGACGCGGTCGGCCGGGGCTTCCGCAAGCTCGACCACCTTCTCGAAGAAGCCGTGGTTCGGCTTGGCGACGCCCCACTCTCCCGAAGTGGCGATCGCGTCGGCCGGAAGCTCCAATGCACGCAGCAGTTCGCCGGCGCGGGCGGTCTGATTGCCCGCGATGACGACGCGGAGGCCGGCGGCTCGGAGATCGGCCAAGGCGGGGCGGACGTCAGGGTAGAGGTCGGCCTCTTCGATCCGTTCTCCCTGGCCGGCCGCGTCGCGAGCGCGGTATTCGGCTGCGAGGTCGATGTCCGGCTTGAGGAGTCGTACGGCGTCGGCGTTGTCGCGGCCTTGGGCGACGACGGCGCCGACGAGGGCGGACAGCGTGTGCCGGGGGACGTCGAACCAGTCGGCCCATGCCGCCCAGTACCGGTCGTCGCTGGTCAGAGTCTCACCGACGTCGAATGCGACCGCTTCGATCATGCGGAACACCCTACGGCCGGGGACGGGAGAGGGCCCCTTCCGACTGGCCACTGGCCATAAGAGCCGTGACAGCCAACAGCCAAGGAGGTCCGGCCCCGCCCGTCCGCGCCCCCCTCAGCCCAGCGTCTGCGTCACCCGCCACAACCGCCGCGGCAATTCCCCCTCCTCGAAGGGCTGGACCTCATCGAGGACCCACCCTTCGGCGAGGGCATCGACCAGGCGGCGGGAGAAGAAGTGCACGGCGAAGCCGCCATGTTCATAGATGTCGTCACCGTGCGCGGTGCCGGCGCCGTAGTGGGCGTCGCCGGTGTGCCGCACGGTGTAGACGAACGTCCCGCCCTTCCGCAGGACGCGGCGGACCTCGCCGACCAGGGCGTGGATCTCCGCGGTGGTCAGGGCCATGCACAGCAGCATGTGGGCGAAGACCGCGTCAACCGAGGCGTCGGGCAGCGGCAGCGGATCCCGCACGTCGTGCACCTCGGTACCGACCCGCTCGGCGAGGCCGTGCTCGTCGGCCGCGGCCCGGAGCTGTTCCAGGCCGACGGGGCTGAAGTCGGTGGCCTGGACGGTGAAGCCCGCCCGGGCGAAGAACAGGGCGTCGCGACCGTGGCCGGCGCCGAGTTCGAGGACGTCCTTCGTCCCGGCCGCACGGAAGACCTCGGCGGCGTGGACGGCCGGGGCGGAGGGCTGTTCGCCGTACATGCCGGGGTGGGCACGGTAGGTGTCCTGCCAGTGCCGCCGCTGGCCCTCCGCCAGTCGTCCGTCGTCCGCCATCGCGTCCGTTTCCTCTCCTGCCCCGGCGTGCCACCGGATGCCCGCCAGCTTAGGTGCAGTGGTCACGCTGTTCGCTGTGGGTGGGGTTGGGGGTGAGTCTTCGGCGGGCTGGGGAGCTCCTTGCCATCGATCGGCGCGGCCATGGGTGACCAGGCGGCGGACGGGCGGACTGTTCACCGCCTGGTGGCGAGGCGGGTACGGCGGGTCAGGACGAGGGTGCGCCGCGGATGCGAGTGATCTCTCCCCTTCCCGCCAGGCCTTGGAGGCAGGAGGAGGAGGTCGGCCATGAAGTGGGCGAGGTCGGTACAAGCCTCGGCGCGTGCTTCGACGTCGTGGGCGGGGTTGACACCCCAAGGTGTGAGTGGTTAATTACACATATGAACGCCGAACGTCCACGCCAGCTGTCCACGGCAGAGGAGCGCCGGGAGACGGTACTGCGCACCGCCATCGGCACCTTCGCGGCCCGGGGGTACTTCGGCACCACGACCACGGAGGTCGCCAAGGCCGCCGGGATCTCCCAGGCGTACGTCTACCGGCTCTTCCCGAACAAGGAGGCGCTCTTCACCGCGGTCGTGGAGCACTGCTTCGTCAGGGTGCGAGCGGCCCTGGAAGGCGGTGCGGCCGAGGCTGCGAGCAGTGCGCCGGAAGCAGTCCTCGACTCGATGGGCGACGCGTACGCCCGCCTGATCACGGACAACGACCTGATGCTGGTGCAGCTGCACGCGCAGGCGGCGGCCGTCTCCGAGCCGGCGATCCGGGAGGCGGTGCGGGCGGGGTACGCGCGCACGGTCGAGTATGTGCGCGGCGCCTCGGGTGGCAGCGAGCGGCAGGTACAGGAGTTCTTCGCGACCGGCATGCTGTGCCATCTGCTGGTGTCGATCGACGTCGGCACGATCGACGCCCCATGGACGCGCACGCTCACGGCGGGCATCGCGCACTACTGATCTCACAGTGGGCATCAGGACCACTGATCTCACCGCGAGCATCTCGCGCTACTGATCGCCGCACGCTCACCGCGGTGCGGGCATCATGCACCACCGACCACCGACCACCGACCACCGCACGCGCACCAAGGGCGATCGACGGGCCCTCTTCCCGCCCGGCGATCGCCCACCTTCCGGACCAAAGAGTGAGTGGTCAACCACTCAATCGCAGCGGCATCACGCCCACCTCACATCCCGCAAACCTCACCTCGCACCCACATCACGCCGCGCCACCACGAACACACTCACGCCACCACGAACACACACCACAGGAGACCATCCTCATGACCATCAAGCCCCCCTACCTCACCGACTACTACACCCCGGTCGCCGACGAGATCACCGCCACCGACCTCACCGTCGAGGGCAACCTGCCGCCCGAGCTCACGGGCCGGCTGATCCGCAACGGCCACAACCCGAAGCCCGGCGTCACGCCCACCCACTGGTTCAAGGGCAGCGGCATGGTCCACGGCATCCGGCTGCGCGAGGGCCGCGCCGAGTGGTACCGCAACCGCTGGGTCCGCACGCCCGCCCTGGACGGCGCGCCCTACATGACCGAGCGCGGCCCCGACCTGACCGCCAGCACCGCCGGCACCCACGTCATCGAACACGGCGGGCGGCTCCTGGCGCTGTGCGAGTCGGCGTTCCCGTTCGAGCTGACCGCCGACCTGGAGACCGTCGGCGCCTACGACTTCGGCGGCAAGCTGACCTCCGCGATGACCGCCCACCCCAAGGAGGACCCGGCGACCGGCGAACTGCACTTCTTCGCCTCCTCGCCGTTCCCCCCGTTCCTCATCCACCACGTCGCCTCCCCTGACGGCAAGGTGCTGGAGAGCCAGGAGGTGCCGGGCGCCACCGCCGCGCTCAAGCACGACTTCGCCATCACGGAGCACCACGTCGTCTTCCTGGAGGGCTCGGTCACCTTCGATCCGTCCGAGGAGTCCGGCATCCCGTACACGTGGAGCGACGCCCAGCCGACCCGGATCGGCGTCATGCCTCGGGGCACGGGCGGGGCCGCGCGCGTCCGGTGGTTCGAGGTGGAGCAGGGGTTTGGGATGCACTTCGCCAACGCCTACGAGGACGTCCGCGGTCACATCGTCGTCGAAGGCCCGACCGTCGGCCGCGAGGGCTGGCAGCGCTCCTGGAACTGGTGGGTCGGCGCCTCCGACCGCGGCCCCGACCCCGTCTCCCGCTCGCACAGCCGCCGCTGGATCGTGGACCTGGCGGCCGGGCGGGTCAAGGAGGAGCAGACGGACGACCTGATCGTGGAGTTCCCCACCATCAACGATGCCCGCATCGGTCGCGAACACCGCTACCAGTACGCGCTGTCCTTCCCCGACGACCACGGCGCCGGCGACCACGCCCTGGTGAAGTACGACCGGGCCACCGGCGGCCGGCAGTTGCTGCCCTTCGGGGCCGGGCAGCTCGCCAGCGAGGCCGTCTTCGTCCCGGCCGCCGACACCACGGGCGGCGATGCGACCGACGAGAACGCGGCTGACGAGGACGCCGGCTACCTGCTGACCATCGTCGGCGAACGCGACTCCGACGCCTCGAAGATGCTCGTCCTCGACGCCTCGGACCTGTCCATCCCGCCGATCGCCACCATCCACCTGCCGCACCGGGTACCCGCCACGATCCACGGATCGTGGATACCCGACACCGAGATCTGACCCTCGCCTGGCGCGCCGCGTCCCCGCCCTCCGGCCAACCGACCGGAGGCGTGGGGGCGCGGCGGGCCCCTGTTCCCCGTGTTCTTCGGCGCATACGACGCATACGACGAGGAAGAGATCGCCCGGCTGGGCGTCACGGTCTCGGGCACCCAGGTCCGCTCGAACGGCCCGCAGCTCGCCGAAGTGGGACGCCTGCTGGACGCGGGCACGGTGCGCGTCGCGATCGACAGCACCATCGCGCTCGCGGATGCCCAGGCGGCACACGAACGCGCCTCGCGTGGGCACATCCAGGGAAAGATCGTGCTCACGGTTGCATAGGGACCAGCCGTTTTCCCTGCGCGTCCGGCGATCGGCCCCGGGTATCGCGTAGCTGTTGATCGGTCTGGACGACACCCAATGAAGCGGCCCGGCCGTGAGGCCGCCGGGTTCACCGTGCTTCTCGTCATGACCCGGCCGCGACGCCGCCGAGCTCACCGCGCGCCCCGGCCACCTCACCGCTCACGGCTTGATCCTGGCTCGTTCTCAACACTGTGAACGCCGTGAACGCCGTGCAAGGGCGCCAGTTCGCGGCTGAGTTTGAGGACGTTCTCGACGTTCCGAGGGTCGGTGGCGCCGCGGAAGACGGGGACCGGCCGGCTCTGGGGCCCGATGACGATGCCGGTCCGCCCGTCGAGCGAGGCGTCGGTGGCGGCGAAGACGGACGACCTGGCGGCTTCCGACGCGGGACCGGCGGTGGAGCGCGCGAAGAGCCGGCGCACCAGAGGCCAGAGCAGCCGCAGGGGCGGGGAGACGATCTTCGGTGAGGTCATGGTGCCGTCGGTCATGTCGGTGGTGGCGCCGCCGGGGTCGGCCGCGAACACCGTGGTCCCGGTGCCACGCAGGCGCTCGGCCAGGTGCAGGGTGTAGGCGAGGTTGGCCAGCTTGGCTCGGCCGTACCAGTGGAAGGCGTAGTAGCCGCCCGGCGGCTCCGCCGCGTCGAAGGTGCGCTTGGCGGCCTTGACGGCACCGGAGGTGACGTTGACGACGCGGCTCGGTGCGCCTGCTTGGAGCTGGTCGAGCAGCAGCTCGGTCAGCAGGTAGGGCGAGAGGTGGTTCACGGCGAACGACGCCTCGATGCGGTCGACGGTCCGCTCTCGCTCGGGGAACATCGCGCCGACGTTGTTGACCAGGACTTTCAGCGGACCTTCCGCTGCCAGGCGCGCGGCCAGCGCGCGGACCTGGTCGAGGGATGAGAGGTCGGCGGCCGTGAATCGCGGTGCGGCTCCGGTCGCGACCGCCGCGATCTCCTCGACGGCTCTCGCGCCGCGCTCGGCGTCGCGGCCGACCACCGTGACGGCGAACCCTCGCCGAGCAAGTCCTTTGGCGGTTTCCAGACCGATGCCCCCAGTACCCGCCGTCACCACTGCCCGCTGACTCATGGCCCCGCCCTTTCGCCGCCACATGTTAAGTGGATAGCTATCCGCTTCGATGGGCGCACGTTAGCACAAGCGGATAGCTATCCGTTTAGTGCGAGGCGGAGAAGAGGCGGAGAAGACGAGAAGGCGAGAAGGCGAGAGGAATACGAGAAACCGGGCGGGCTTCCGTCCGCCGTCCCACGCGAAGGCCCCCTGGCCGCGCGAAGGCGTCGCCCCACGCGAAGGCCCGTGGCCGCGCGAAAGCCCCGTGGTCACACGAAGGCCTCGTCCCGCACGAAGGCCGCAGGCGTACCGCCCTCAGCAGGCCGGACGCAGACCCTCCAGCAGAACGCCGAGGTACAACCCGCGACGCCCGCCGTCAGCGGAATGCCCGTTACCACCGGAACGCCCATCGTCACCGGAACGCACGGCGTGCGCCACGCCGCACAGCAGGCGGCGCACGTCCTCCGCCTCGATGTCGCCGCGGATCGCGCCGGTCAGGCGGGCACGCTCCAGCAGGCCGTTGACCGCCTGGCCGAGCTCCGTCCTCATTTCCGAGAGCTGCGCTCCGACAGCGCCCGCGGATTCCAGCACGGCCGCGAAGTCGGGGTCGTCCAGCATCCGGTCGAGCGCGAAGCGCAGCAGCCGGCGCAGGCCCGCGAGCGCGTCCTCGGCGTCGGCCGCCGCCCGCGCCTCTTCGACCAGTTCCCGAAAGCGTTCCGCCGAGAGCGCCTCGACCAGTGCGTGGCGGTTGGGGAAGTGCCGGTAGACCGTCCCGACGCCCACCCCGGCGAGCCGGGCGATGGCGTTCAGCTGCAACGAGCTGTCACCGGCGGCCAGCTGCCCGCGGGCGACCTTGAGGATCAAGGCACGATTGCGCGCCGCGTCCGCCCGCAGCTCCGTCCCCCGCCCCGCTCTCGTCGTCACGACCTCAGCATAAGCAACCCCGGCAACGACTCGAATGCCGCGGCCTGCCGGTTGACCAGGAGCGGTGCCGGGGCTGGGACTGGCGCCCGGGACCAGTGCCGGTATCGGTGTCCGCTGGTTGTCGAACGGTTGTCGACCGGTTGTCGGTGGTGATCCGCAGGGATCGGTGGTCTGTCGGTGCGCTGTCGACGGCCGCCGGGACATTGGTGCAGGTCGGCGCCGGTCATCCACGGCACCGGCGCCACCGGCACCGCATCGTCCCGGCTTACGGGAACGGCGCCCCCGGCATGACCTGCCAGGGGCCGTCCGCCCAGCGGTCCACGAACAGGAAGGAAGCCCCATGACCACTCACGTCACGATCATCGGCGCCGGACTCGGCGGCCTCACGCTCGCCCGCGTCCTGCACGTCCACGGCATACCGGCCACCGTCTACGAGGCGGAGCCCTCCCCGACCGCGCGCTCGCAGGGCGGGATGGTCGACATCCACGACTACAACGGGCAACTCGCTATCGAAGCGGCCGGCCTGATGGACGAGTTCCGCGCTCACATCCTGGACGGCCGCCAGGCGATGCGGGTCCTCGACACGGACGGCACCCTCCTGTTCGAGAAGGCCGACGACGGCACCGGGGGGCGCCCCGAGGTGCTGCGCGGCGAGCTGCGGCAGATCCTGCTCGACTCCCTCCCGGCCGGGACCGTCCGGTGGGGCCACAAGGTCAGCGGTACCCGTTCCCTCGGCGAGGGGCGCCACGAGGTGACGTTCGCCGACGGCGGCACCGTCGTCACCGGCCTGCTGGTCGGCGCGGACGGCGCCTGGTCGCGGGTGAGGCCGCTGCTCTCCCCCGTCACCCCCGAGTACACCGGCAAGTCGGTCGTCGAGACCTACCTGTTCGACGCCGACAGCCGGCACCCCGCCCTCGCGAAAACGGTCGGCGGCGGGTCGATGATGGCACTCAAGCCGGGCCGGGAGATCTTCGCCCACCGGGAGAAGGGCGACACCCTGCACGCCTACGTGGGATTGGCCGAGCCGCGGGACTGGTTCGCCGCCATCGATTTCACCGATGCCGCTGCCGCGTCCGCGCGCATCGCGCGCGAGTTCGACGGCTGGGCGCCGGAGCTCACCGCGCTGATCACCGACACCGACACCGTTCCGATCCTGCGCCCCCTCTACGCCCTGCCGACCGGACACCGCTGGGACCGGGTGCCGGGGGTGACGCTGCTCGGCGACGCCGCCCACCTGGCGGCCCCCAACGGCGAAGGCGCCAACCTGGCCATGCTCGACGGCGCCGAACTCGGCCAGGCCCTCGCCGCGCACCCCCACGACATCGAGGCCGCCCTCACCGCATACGAGCAGGCCATGTTCCCCCGCAGCGCCGAGACCCCCACCTTTGACGGTGTCGAGGCCCACGGAGCCGACTCCGACAACGACCCGATCCACGAGCTGATCGCCGCGTTCACCCGGAACGGGCGGCAGTCCGAGTAAGGAGTCCTTGCAGAAAGATCTTGGTGTGGCACGTTGGAAGGGCAGGTGGTCTCGTTCCTTGGGAGTGAGGATGGACCGGCGTAAGCCCTGGGAGGTCAGTGCCGGGTTGTGGGCGGTGATCGAGCCGTTGCTGCCCCGGCATCCGCGCCGGTACCGGTATCCGGGCCGCAAACGGATCGATGACCGCAAGACGCTGCAGGGCATTTTGTTCGTCCTTTACACCGGCATCCAGTGGGAGTTCCTGCCGCAGGAGTTGGGCTTCGGCTCGGGTTCGACCTGCTGGCGGCGCCTGGCCGAGTGGCAGCAGGCCGGCGTGTGGGAGGAACTGCAGCGGGTGCTGCTGGACCGGCTGCGGGCGGCGGATCGGCTGGACTTCTCCCGGGCCACCATCGACGCCTCCCGTGTGCAGGCCAAGCGGGGGCGCGGCCACCCAAAAGTCGGTCCGAGTCCGGTTGACCGGGCGCGGCCGGGCTCCAAGCACCATGTGCTGACCGACGGGGGCGGTATTCCGTTGCGGGTGTCGCTCACCGGCGGCCACCGCAACGACGTCACCCAGCTGTTGCCGTTGGTCGACGGGCTGGCGCCGGTGCGCGGCAAACGTGGCCGACCGCGGCGCCGGCCTCGAACGCTGTATGCCGATCGCGGGTATGACCACGACATCTACCGGCAGCGGCTGCGGGAACGGAACATCGTCCCGAAGATCGCGCGTCGCGGGCAGCCGCACGGCTCCGGGCTGGGCCGCACCCGCTGGGTCGCCGAAGCCGCCCTCCCCACCTTCATGGACCACGCCGGTTACGGACCCGCTGGGAGACCCGCGACGACATGCACGACGCCTTCCTTCAGCTCGCCCACTGCATGACCCTCGCCCGCAAACTCCCAGCATTCTGAAAGGACCCCTCAGCCGGATAAGCGCCTCGGCCGCGGCGGCGGCTTCCCTCCCCACCACTTCCGGCAACACCAGGGCGCAGCCGAGGCGCAGGTCAACCGTCAGGGGCTGGGCAGCGGCGCGGGAGAGCGCCCGCATCCGCCGGGCGGTCTCGCGCCTGGCCTGCCCTTCGGCCCAAGGGACCGCACGGTCGGCTTCCTGTAACCGCTCGTGGATCGCCTGCAGTTCGCTGACCAGCGACTCGATGGGCGTCAGATGGGTCGCGTTCGCCCCGTGCAGCCGGGACAGGACATGGGCCAGTGCATCGGTGACGGTGGCGGGAGGTCGCAGGCCGATGATCAGAACGCGCCGGACGACCAGTTCGCCCATCAACGTCTCCAGTCCCGAGACCGGGGCGCCCGGGTGCTCGGCGACAAGCTTCTCCACCAGGTCACCGGCTCGCAGCGGCGTGCGCGCCAGACTGAGGACCGACCGTACGACCGGGATGAGCCGCACCGACACCTCGGCATGCGCGCCACCGGCACTGGCGTGGGGCGCGCATGCCACAACCAGCCGATCACCGCGCACGACGGCCAGATCGTTCATCATGACCGGCAACCGGCACCGTAGCTCCAGGCACGCTTCGAGGCGCTCGATCACAGCGGAGAGCCAGAAGGCATCGGCGCGGGTACGGACCGTGTGGTCGTCCGTCCACCGCGCCGACACCGTGGAGCCGAAGCCCGCGAGGTTCACCCCGGCGAAGCCTCCGAACGGTGTCGCCCGACCGCGCATCCGCACCAGGTACCGGGCCAGCGTCAGCGCCATACTCCGCACCTGCCCGGCTGCGGCCGTACGGCCAGTGAGTGCCGTCTCGATCCGCTCGGCCAGAACCGGGCTGGCGATCGCCACGGCTTCGGCCACCGGCTGCCGCCCCCATACCTCGGCGAGCCATCCGCGCCATTGCTCCTCGGCACCGTCTCCATACGAGCCGGGCCAGGGCGGCACAACCACCACATCGCTGTGCACGCTCGCCCGTACCATCGGCGCCCCGGCTTGCCGGTAGTACGGCACACCCCCACCTGCCGTCACCCTCGTACCTCCCGCACGGCTCGTCCTCCGTCACCCGCCGCACCGTCGGCAAGGGGTGTCCGCGGCGGAGCGCAACCGCGGACACCCCTTGCCGATCAGGTCAGCAGTCGCCGTTCATATCGGTGTCGCAGCCGTCGTCGGTGCTGCTCAGCAGCGCCGCCGCCACGGGCCCGGCGGTGACGATCCTGACGTTCAGGTCGAGGTCGACCGCGTCGGCCTGCGGTCGCGACTCCCGCGTGCTGGTGTTCATGGCGAATCCTCCTGCGCATAGAGATGGTGCTCCTTGCGGTGGTGCTGATGACCCGGCCCCACCGTGCGGAGCGCAGTGGAATGCCGCCGCCCTGGGAGCGGATCCGGGCCATCCCCGGCACGCGGCGACTGCGCCGCGCGCGGAGGCATGTCGGCAGCCTGTTCTGCCTGCCTGGCGGAGCTGCCCGGACCGAGCAGCTGGGTCGGAGATCAGCCCGGAGCCTGCTGCGGTGGCGTGCTGTACAGGATCTGACGGACGGGAACCTCGCTGGTTGGGTCGGACAGCGCCCTTACCGCGGCGTCCGACCGGGCGTGATCCGCACCGAATGCTGGATCGCGGCGGCGGCCAGGTGCTCGGCGAGCCGGGTCTGCAGGAACGCCTCGTGGCGGTGCTCGGCGGTCGCGACCACGAGGGCCTCCAGTGACGGTATGGCTTTGCGGCGCTCCGTCTGCTGCGGCGGGACACCGTAGGTCATCGCCACCACGAGCCCACCCGTGGCAGCGTCGAAATCAATCCGGAACGGCAGCTGACCGAGTGCTGATTCAGGCATTTCTTCCTCCTGGGGGCTCCGGCCGTGGGGTGTTGGAGAGCGGGGCCGGTGCCCGCGGCGCCGGCCCCGCCTCCCGTGTCAAGGCCACGGGGGAGTATCGGCCGCCGCCAACTGATGTGCGGGGAGAGGCAAACGGACGGTGACCGTCTTGCCGAGCCCGTCCGCGTCCGGCAGCGCACTGGTCTTGCCGCCCGCCTCCGCTGCAGACCCAGGACTACGCCAGGGCCGTCATCGGCGCCGCGCGGCAAGGCGAACTCGACGAGATCGACCGCCTGGTGAGGTTCCGCAAAGAGCGTCAGATGCGGCTGACCAGCAAGCCCGAGCCCCTGGAACTGTGGGTAGTCGTAGAGGAGGCCGCGCTACGCCGCCCGGTCGGCGGGAAGGAGGTCATGGCTGCCCAGATCGAGCACCTCATCGAGGCCGTGGCCATGCCGAACGTGACGATGCAGATCATGCCGACGGCCAAGGGAGCCCACATCGCGATGGCCGGGACGTTCTCGCTGCTGGAGTTCGAGCCGCAGACCCCCACCGTCGTGTACGTCGACTCCATCGCAGGCAACGTGTACCTGGAGAAGGAGCGCGACGTCCGCAAGTTCATCCAGACCTTCGACCTGGTGCGGGCCGCAGCTCCCGACCCGCAAGAGACCCCGGCAATTTTGGAAGAACTCGCAAGGGAGATGCACAAGAAATGAGTACGCACAACAAGCGCCCGGTCCCCGAGGTCGACCTGAGTACCGCCGCCTGGCGGAAAAGCAGCCACTCTTCCGGCAACGGCGCATGCGTCGAGGTCGCCTTCGTCGAGGGGAGCGTCGCCATACGCGATTCGAAGGACATCAGCAGGCCCGGACTGCTGTTCTCCGCGGACGAGTGGCACGCTTTCCTGGGCGGAGCCACCGATGGCACGATCCGCCGGCCCTGACACGGCCACCCACCACCGTGACTGGGTGGTCTGAGCGAGCCTTAAGCGGGTGTTTCCTCCTGGTTGAGGGTGGTGCGGGCGGACGAAACGTCGTCGGGGTCGGTGCAGCGGCGCCGCAGGGGCGGCGGGGCCGGTGGCGGAGACGGCCGGCCCCGGCATCTGCCGCGCCCGGGTTTGGGGTGGTGGCCCGTCTCATTCGGTGGTGCTCCGCCGCTGCCGGTTTCCGCCGCCGCCCCGGGCGGGGCTGGCGCGGGGTTGGGCAACGGGATACGCCGGGAACATGAAGCCGCGCAAGCCCAGTCCGAGCGATCTGTCCGACGCGCGCGGGGAACCGGTCGAGCCGGTGCTCAGCGCCTGGCGGGCCGGGCGGGGCGAGCACGCGCTGCCCGGCGGGCGCCCACCGCGGTAGGGCCTGCGGGAACTGCTGAACGCGATCCTGTATGTGGACCGCACCGGCATTCCCTGGCGCTGCCTGCCCCACGAGTTTCCGCCCTGGGAGACGATCCACCGCTACTTCGCAGGGTGGCGGGACGAGGGCGTCTTCGGACAGCTCGGCGGCCCGCTGCGCCGGCCGGCACGCACGAAGGCGGGACGGAACCAGGAGCCCAGCGCGCCGATCACCGACGCGCAGAGCGTACAGACCTCCTCTCAGGCATGCACCCGGGGTACAGGCATGCACCCGGGGTATCCGTCCTCGTGCGGGCCTCGGACGCGAAACGAACCGGCCGAATTGGTTCCGGTTCGTCCCGCGTCCGAGGCCCGCCGTGGTGTCGCCCCTTTCGCCGGTGGTCACGCTGGTCCGTCCCTGGTGACCAACTACCAGTCCCCCGAATTCACCGGGGAATTCCGCTGCGGCGACCTGGCTCATCGACCCTGTTTGGCGAAGTAGGCACGCTGTTCCCAGATACCCACGGAACGACCGGGAACCAATCGGCTTTCGATGGCTGATCCTGAGGTCTCGGCGGTGAGGTCATGTGAGAAATACCATCCGTAATCGTCACGTTCAGGCCTCGCGCGCTCTCGCGCAAGGAATTCCGTCGGCCTGGGAAGCGACGATGTTCCACGGCCGGTCCGCGAGGCTCACAGGCATGAGAGTTGCAGGGCCCATGGCTCTGAAATCCGCGCGGCTGACGGGCTTGAGAAGCATGTCTGGCTCTGTTCACGAGGTCCGACAGCAGATGTTCACCAGTTTCGACAGCACTTGCACTGCCCGTTGTTCGATCAGAGGCCCGGGCTGATTCTCCGGACCGCCGCGAGGCCGCGGCACTCGGCTTCCGCTGGAGGGGCAGCTCACGTTGTCCGTGGGGCGCCGAAGCGCAGGCCGTCGAAGAGGATGGTGGTGATCTGTCTGGCTTCGCCCTGCCAGCCCTCCGTGGCGCGCATTGCGCAGATGCCGCCCAGGGCACGCAACAGGGTGGGTCCGGTGACGCCGGCGCGGATGGTGCCGGCTGTGGTGCCTGCGTCGAGTAGCTGGGTGAGGGCGTTCGCCATCCGGGTGCGGGCGTCGTCGAAGACCGATGAGTCCGTTGTCATGATGCTCTCCAAGGTGGCGGCCATCCCTTTGCTCAGGGCCGCGTGGTCCACAAGCAGCAACAGGAAGCGCCTCAGGGCCTCGTCCGGGGCGTGTTGGTGCAGGAGCTCTGCGGGAGCGGCGCACAGTCCGTCGACTTGCTTGCGGTAGACCTCCTCGACGAGGGCTTCGCGTGTCGCGAAGTGGCGGTAGAGCGTTCCGACGGCCACTCCGGCCCTGCGGGCGATCTCCTCGACGTGCGCGTCGGCTGCGCCGCCGAGGAAGGCGTCCCGCGCTGCGGCAAGGAGCGCCTCGCGATTGCGTCGCGCGTCGGCGCGCAGCGGACGTGATGACGGCAACAGAACCTCCATAAGGTGAGTCCGGTTCCGGTTGTGTATGGTTTCCGGAATCGGACTCACCTTATGGGAGAGGGGTACTGATGACGGTTCCAGGAGAAGGACTGGACGGCCTTCGTGTGCTGGTCACCGGTGGCAGCCGCGGCCTGGGCGAAGCGACGGCCCGCCGCTTCGCCGCAGCGGGTGCGAGAGTACTGACAGCTTCTCGGAGCAGGCCCAGCAAGGACTTGCCGGCCATGTTCATCCAGGCGGACCTCGCAACGGAGCAGGGCGTGGCGGAGCTCGGCCGGCAGGTCATCGACCGTGTGGGCGGGGTGGACGTGCTCGTGAACAACGCCGGCGCGCCGAGCGCCCCGGCGCCGACCCTGAGCCGGTCGGACGAGTCCTGGCATGCGGATCTGGAGATGAATCTCCTCAGCGCCGTGCGCCTGGACCGGATCCTGGTGCCGGGAATGGTCGACCGGGGTTCCGGCGTGGTCGTGCACGTCTCCTCGATCGCGAGCCGCCTGCCGCAGCGCACGCAGGTGTCCTATGCCGCCGCCAAGGCGGCGCTCAACGTCTACAGCCGCGAGCTGGCGACCGAGGTCGGCGAGCACGGGGTGCGCGTGGTGTGCGTCCTTCCCGGCTTCGTTGCCACCGGCGGCGCCACTGCCCACCACCAGCGCCTCGCCGACCAGCAAGGCGTCGGCCTGGAGGAGATGCAGCAGCAGCTCGCGGACCAGCTGAAGGTACCCATGGGCCGCCCCGGCGAACCCGAGGACGTCGCCGAGATGATCGCGTTCCTCGCGTCCGGCCGGGCAAAGTGGCTCACGGGGGCGGAGTTCCGTGTCGACGGCGGCATCATCCCGGTGGTCTGAACGGCGGCAGCACAGCGCGAGGAAAGAGGCCGGCGCCGTCGCCGTGACCGGCCTTGCCACCGCTCACCGGAGCCGGTGCCAGTCGGCTGCGGCCCACCGACGGCGTCCATCCGGATTTCCCGAAGGGCAGCCGGGCCTACGCCGGACCGGCCGGACACCCCGCCTGCGAGCCGTGGGAACGGCCGACGCTTTGCCGGGCTGAGAAGCCGTGAAACATCCGATCGCGGAGACAACAGGATCGTCCGAATAGCTGGACCGCACCGTGCTGTCGAAACTGATGAACATCTGCTGTCGGATCTCGTGAACAGAGCCACATGTCTCCCCGCAAAGGATTCATCCACCGATAACGCGTTGGCCGCCCCGCAGAGGCGCCCCTATCGTGACGTCCGTGATCGCCCTTCCCGTCCCCGTCCCCGATGTGTCCGTCCGCGTGAGGCTGAACATCGGTGCCTGCGGACCGTACGCACACATCGTCGCGTCCTTCGAACCGCCCGGGCCGGACAGCGATCCGGGCGGCGGACTGGACAGCGGATTGGACGGTGGATTGGACAGCGGATTGGGCAGCGGCGCGGATGGCGGGCTGGAACTGCTCAATGCCGTACCGCCGCGGCGCCTCCCCCCAGAATACCTTCCGGCACTGCGCGAAGGGCTGCTCGAAGGGCTCGACGGTGTGGCGGCAGCCGTGCTGCTCACGGACGGCACCTATCACGAGGTGGATTCCTCCGAACTCGGCTACACGATCGCCGGACGGCAGGCGGGCCGGGCCGCGCTCATCGGCGCGGGACTGCTGCCGCCGGAGGAGGCGGACGCGCTCCGCTGGGCGACCTGGCCGGGCCGGCACCGGCCGCGTCGGCGTCACGGCTCTCTCTGACGCCCGGACGAGCAAGGCGCGCGCACCGGCGACGGGTGGCACCCTCGGGTTCGTAAGCCGGGCCTTGTGCGTTCCGCCGGTGTGGTGAGTGGGGGACGGCAGGCCGGTCGGTCGGCCGGTCGGTCGGTCGGCCGGTCGGTCGGTCGGTCGGTCGGCCGGTCGGTCGGTCGGCCGGTCGGTCGGTCGGTCGCGTCATGGCTGCCCCGTCCCGTCTCGTCCCGTAGTCCTCGGAGCGAGGGACACCGGCGGAGACCAGCCACCGAACAGCCCGCCTCTCCCCACGCGTTCGCGCTCGTTCCCACGCGCTCGTTCCCGCGCGTTCGTGCTCGTTGACACGCGCTCGTCCTCGTTCTCACGCGTTCGGGCGTGTTCACGCGCGCCCGCGCGCCGTCGGGTATGTTCGCGCGCGTCGCCGGGGCTCGTCCGTGGGGTAGGCGGACGCGGCCGTGGGCAGGAGTTGCGGGGGCTCCTCGGGAACCCGGTCGTGGTCCGAACCTTTCCGGCGGTCCGTTGGGGGACGCGTGCGCGGCCCGGCCCTGCGGGGAGACGAGCAGCCAACACCTGTGACCCACATCACTAAGGAGATTCCTAAGGGCAGGGCTGGCAATATTTTCGCACCGCCCCTGCCTGAAAACCGGGCGATACGGAGACCGGACGGGAACCCAAAACAGTACCCGTGACGGTCGCCCGGCAATCCTCGACCGCCGACTCTCGCCCCACGACCCCGACGGCGAGAAGTCACCGACCAGCGAGACCGACGAGTGGTTCCCTGATGAACAGTCCCCGAGGTGTTCCCGGGCGAGTGAGCCGAACTCGCATGAGAGGAGCCCCCTGACCGTTGCCCCGGCACGAGCTCCGATTCACCTTGTGCCGAAACGAGTTGCTCTGCGCGAGCCGGTTCCTTTTCCCGCGCGCTGATTCCGCTCACGCAGCAACTTTTTCCCTTCCGTAAGAACTGATTCCGCGGCGCATAGGGCCGAGTTCACCGGAATGCCCCGCGCCCGCGCCCGCGCCACCCATTCGCACGCCGTACAGCACATCGCAGACCGCACACCGCATGCCGTACAGCCCACCGCGTCCCGTACACCACACCGCAGCACGCCATACAGCGCAGCCCCGTACCTCCGCACCACCCACGGCTCACGATCACGAGTCGTCGCCCGTCAGCCGATCACGTTGTCAGCGGATATGAGCCCGGTTCGGACGCGTCGTCCCGCCGGCCGCGTGGCAGTTCCCCACAAGAGGACTCCTTTTCATGACACATTCCCCGGAAACACCGGTCGTCGACGCGCTCGCGGATGCGGTCGGCGGGCCGGTGCCGACCACGGAGCGGCCGTTCCCGACGGAGCGGCCCGCGGGCTGCCCCTTCGATCCCCCGGCCGCCTTCGCCGAGGCGCGTGCGGAGCACCCCATCAGCCGTCTGCGGTACCCCGACGGGCACCTCGGCTGGGTGGTCACCGGGCTGGAGGCGGCGCGCGGGGTGCTGGGGGACATCCGGTTCAGCTCGCAGCCCCCGGGGAAGCGTTCGCCGGTCATCGGGCCCGAGGACGCTCCGGATCCGTCCGTGCTGCCCAAGGGGATGTTCGTCAACACCGACCCGCCGGAGCACACCCGTTACCGGCGGCTGCTGAGCAAGCACTTCACCGTTCGCCGGGTGCAGGAAATGCGTCCGCGCGTCCAGGAACTGACCGACGGACTGCTGGACGCGATGGAGCGGGACGGCGGTCCGGTGGACCTGGTCGAGGCGTTCGCCAAGCCGCTGCCGACGCTCGTCACCTCCGACCTGCTCGCCCTGCCCGAGGCGGAGCGCCCGCAGTTCAGGGAACACGTCGACGTCCTGTTCAGCCTGTCCAGCACCGGTGACGAGATGGCGCGGGCGCTGACCGGCGTCAACGCCATGCTCAACGAGCTGATCGCGGCGGCCCGCGCGAACCGGGGCCCGGACCTCCTGGGCCGGCTGGTCGCCGAGACGGAGCTGACCGACGAGGAGTTGTTCGGCGTCAGCCTGATGCTGCTCATCGCCGGTCTGGAGACCACGACGAACATGCTGGCGCTCGGCACCTACGCCCTGCTGCGCCACCCGGACCAGCTCGCCGCGCTGCGCGCCGACTGGTCGCTGATCGACGGCGCGGTCGAGGAGCTGCTGCGGTACCTCAGCGTGGTGCAGGTCGGCCCGATCCGCGTCGCCGCCGAGGACTTCACCTTCGAGGGGCAGCCCATCCGCAAGGGCGAGGTGGTCACCGTGTCGCTCCCCGCGGCCAACCGCGACCCGCTCGGCTTCGCCGACGCCGACACCCTGGACATCCGTCGCGCCGCGACCCGGCACGTCGCGTTCGGCAGCGGGCCGCACCAGTGCATGGGGCACCATCTGGGGCGGCTGGAGCTCGCCGTCGGTTACGAGTCGCTGCTGCGGCGCTTCCCCGGGCTGGAACTCGCGGTCCCCGTCGAGGAGATCGGCAACCGGGAAATGATGGTCACCTACGGCGTGCACGCGCTCCCGGTGAAGTGGTGAACGGCCAGAAAATGAGTGGAACGATGCGGATCGAAATCGACCAGGACCTCTGCTGTAGCGCGGGCGCCTGTGTGCTGGAGGCACCGGACGTCTTCGACCAGGACGACGAGGACGGCACGGTGGTGCTGCTCGACGCCACCCCGGACGAGGGCCAGCGGGACGCCGTCGAGCAGGCCCGCGTCCGGTGTCCCGTCAGAGCCATCGCCGTCCACGAGAACTGAGCCCGGGGGCGCTCCGCCCGGGGCGCCCCCTCCCTCGTTCTCCACCGTTCTCCGCCCGGCGCGGTGCGGAGAACGCCCCTTGAGACGTCCCTTGAGACGCTCTTGAAACGCCCCTCCACACGCCCCTTGATCAGCTGCCGATCGGCCACCACTCGGTTGGCGCCCGGCTGACGCCCGGCCGAGTCGGTACGAGAACCGCCGCGAGCTCGCGGCAGACGTGCTCCCCGGTGCCGGGACGGGGGCCGGCCATCACCCCGGGCGCGACGGAGCCCCCGACCCCATGCCATGACGAGAACGCGAAGCCGCCGCGGCGCGAGGCCGCCGGTTGCCCAGGAAGGGTGGAAGCAAGCATGTCCAGCGCCATCGAATCGAGCTCGCCCCTGGGGCTCGTACGCACGCTTCCCGACGCCTTGCGGGTGCGCAGCGAGAAGCAGCCCGACGAGGTCGCCTACGTGTTCCTGCGTGACGGCGAGGAGCCGCAGGAGAGCATGACGTACGGGCAACTGCACGAGGAGGCGCGCCGGAGAGCGGCGGCGCTCACCGCCCGCGGGCTGGGCGGGGAGAACGTGGTCCTGCTCTACCCATCGGGGCTGGAGTTCGTCCGGACGCTGCTGGGCTGCATGCTGGCGCGGGTGGCCGGGGCTCCGGTGCAGGTGCCGCGGCGGCTGCAGGGCGTGGAGCGGCTGCGCCGCATCGCCGACGACGCGGGCACCACCACCGTGCTCACCACGGAGGAGGTCAAGCGGGACCTGGAGGAGCGGTTCGGGGAGACGGCGGCGCTCGCCGGACTCACCCTGGTCGCCACCGAGTTGCTCCCCGCACCCTCGACCGACGACGCCGGGGCGTGGTCGCCGGAGACGGACCCCGGCCCGGAGGACATCGCCCTGCTCCAGTACACCTCGGGCTCCACCGGCGACCCCAAGGGCGTCATCGTCACGCACGCCAACTTCCTCGCCAACGCCGCCGAGACGGACGAGCTGTGGCCCTGCGAGCCGGACGGCACGATCGTCAGCTGGCTGCCCCTCTTCCACGACATGGGCATGCTCTTCGGCGTCCTCATGCCGCTCTGGGCGGGCATCCCGTCGTACCTGATGGCGCCGGACGCCTTCATCCGCCGCCCCGCGCGCTGGCTGGAGGCCATCGCCCGGTTCCGCGGCACGCACGCCGCCGCGCCCAGCTTCGCGTACGAGCTGTGCGTCCGGGCCGCGGCCGAGGGGCGCACCGCCAATGTCGGGGACCTGTCCTCGTGGCGGGTGGCGGTCAACGGCGCCGAGCCCGTCCGCTGGCGGACCATCCGGGCGTTCACCGAGGCGTTCGCGCCGCACGGCTTCGCCTCCCGCGCGATGTGCCCCGGCTACGGGCTGGCCGAGAACACGCTCAAGGCCACCGGCACCCGACCGGACCAGGAACCCGCCACGCTGTGGCTGTCGGCCGACGCGCTGCGCGAGGCCCGGGTCGAGGTCGTCACCCGCACGACGCTGGAGCAGGACTCGGACCCGGCGGACGAGGGCCTGCTGCCCATCGTCAGCAGCGGCGTCACCGTCCCCGGCACCGACGTGCGCATCGTGGACCCGGACACCCTCCGGTCCCTGGCCCCCGGCCGGATCGGCGAGATCTGGATCGACGGCCCGTGCGTCGCGGGCGGCTACTGGGGCCGCGACCAGGCCACCGAGGAGACCTTCCGGGCCCGCGTCCTGAACGCCGACGGGACGCCCGAGAACGAGCAGACCTACCTGCGCACCGGCGACCTGGGGTTCCTGCACGACGGCGAACTCCACGTCACCGGGCGCCTCAAGGACGTCATCATCCACCAGGGCCGCAACTACTACCCGCAGGACATCGAACTCTCGGCGGAGTCCTCGGTCCTGGGCCTGCACCCGAACTGCGCCGCGGCGTTCTCCGTGGACGACGGCGGCGCCGAGCGGCTGGTCGTCGCGGTCGAGACCGACGGGCGGGTGCTCAAGGCCCACCAGCCGGACGAGCTGCGCCGCCGCATCGCCGAGGCGATCTACGAGAACCACCGCCTGAAGGCCGACACCATCCTCCTGCTCCGCAGGGGCTCCGTGCCCAAGACCTCCAGCGGCAAGGTCCAGCGCCGCGCGTGCCGCAAGCTCTACGAGGACGGTGTCCTCACGGATGTGTCGGCGGTCTCGGCGTCGTCCGCCCTGGCGGGGTGAGCGGAGGGTGGGGACGGGCGGACCGACGCGACGCCGGTACGCCCGTCCCCACCCCGTGCGTCGGCGCGTGCCCCGACGGCACCCCTGACAACTGTGCGTTCCGAACACGGTTGCACTTCCATGGTGTTGAGTGTCGGTAGTCCGCACGCGAGCGCGACGGGGAAGACGGGGAAGGGGACTGCCATGGCCCAGGTTCAGATCAGCCTTGACGCCGAACTGGTGGTGGAGGTGATGGTCCTGTCCGGGGTGAATTCCCCCCAGGACGCCATCGAGGTCGTCGTCCGCGACTACATCGCCCGCGGCCACCGCACGGAGGCCCGTACCGATCTCACGGACCAGCGCCTGCGCGAGGCGGCGGCCGAACCGCAGGAGCCCCAGGGCTGACGCCCACCGCCCCGCCCCGCCGCACCTCGTCTCGCCTTCAGCTCTCCGGCCCCTCCGGCTTGCGGAGCAGCAGCAGGTAGTACTCCAGGTGATCGCGGGAGAAGGAGCGGAAGCCCACCATCAGGTGCTCGCCGTGTGCGGTCGTCTCCTCGCCGTACCGATCGGCTATCTCCGCACGCCGGTCCTGGTACAGCGCGCCCATCAGCTCGGAGCAGAGCACCATGTTGGCCGTCATCTCCTGCACCCGCGTGAGGCGGAATCCGGCCTCCTCGGACTGGGTGACGAGCGTGGCGAAGGACGTGGGCGGCGGGCAGGCCCACAACTCGGTGAAGGCGCCCAGTTCCGCGTCGTCGGGCGTCCCGCGCACACCGAAGTCCGTCATCAGGAAGACCCCGCCGGGCCGCAGCACCCGGAACACCTCGCGGAATCCGGCGGTCCGGTCGGACAGGTGCGGAAAACAGTCGATCGACCAGGCGGCGTCGAAGGACGCGTCCGGCCAGGCCAGTTCCATGGCGTTGCCGTAGGCGAAACGCACCCGGTCCGCCAGGCTGTCCCCGTCCTCGTCGCGCAGCCGCTGCTCGCACGCGGCGAGCTGCTGCCGGCTGACGGTGATGCCGGTGACCCGGCCGCCGCTGCGCCGCGCCAGCCGGAGCGCGGGGCCACCGGTGCCGCAGCCGACGTCCAGAAGGTGGCCGTCGGGGCCCAGGCCGACGGTGTCGATCAGGAAGTCGGTCTGCCGGTCCTGGGCGAGGTCGGCCAGCGCGGGCAGGGAGGTGACGGGCGCGCGCTCGCCGTGCGGCACGAACATGCCGATGTGCAGGGCGCTGCCGCCGAGCGTCATGGCGAGCAGGCCGCCGAACCGGTCGTACATCGCTCCGACGTCCTCGGGCGTCGGTGAGGTGCTCTTGTTCGCGCCGTGCGGTGTCGCTGCCATGGTGTTCCCCTTACGACGTGCGGACGTGAGCCGGTCATGGAAGAGGGGCGAAGCAGAAGACGTGGCCGTGCGGACGACGGATGACGCGCCCTGGTCGGCGACACCCTTCCCGCTGTCTGGGCACCGTTCCCGCCGTATCGGCACCGATCCCACCGCCTCGGCACCGATCCCGCGCGTCGTCCGGAGCGTCGGCGCACCACCGTACCCGTCTTGCCGCCTGGTGACACGGGCGCGGGGGTGGAGGAGGGCGCTGGGGGCCGGAAATCGGCAACTGGTGGTGGTCGGCTTCGGTGTGCCGACCGGGACCGCGTCTGCGAACTCGTTCACCATTCCGCGTTGCGGGCGGCAGCGGGCCGCCGATGCGGACCGGCCGGGTCCGCATCGATATGGCTCGCTCGTATCCGTGGAGCGGGAATGACGATGCGGCCTTCCGTAAGGGGTGTCCCGTAAATGATCTACGGCGTGCCGGTTGGCCAGCTTGTTTTGCTGTTACCCGGCCAATGTGAGGTTGTGCAGGCGGGCGATGCCGAGCATGACGTGGTGGACGCCGTCGCCCCTCAGGCGGCAGTCGCGCAGGATCTTCCAGCTCCTCATACGGGCGAAGGCGTGCTCGACACGGGCGCGGACGGTGCGGTGCGAGCATGGTGTTCGTCTTTCCCGGCCGTCAGTTCGGTCTGACCGCGCTTGCGGCGGTGCGGGATGATCAGGCCGGTACCCAGGTAGCCGCCGCAGGCGATGACGGTGGTGCGGCCGACAGCGCCTTTCGCACCCGACAGCTCCCACGCCGTGCAGTCGTTGCGGTTGCCGGGGACCGGCCGGCCGACGGCGACCACGAGCCGGGTGTCGGCGTCGATGACGACCTGGTGGTTGGTGGAGTAGCGGTAGTTCTTCGACCGCTCGGCCACCGCGTGGTCCCGGGTGGGGCCCAGGGTGCCGTCCACGGCCACTTGGCCACCGTCGCCGACCAGCTCAACCGCCGCTCACGCAAAACGCTCGGCTGGGAAACCCCAGCCGAGCGCTGCATAAACTCCTCACGGCCTGATCAAACCGACCACTTGTTGCAGCGACTCCTGGAAACCGCCGCCTCGACCTTCAGTTGATGGGGACTATACGGCGCTCCATATGGCTGAGTCTTCGCAAAATCACATGCCTCGGTCCGGCCCGTGCCATTCAGAGCTGCGTTCGTGGACGTCCATGGGGAGACTTTCGAATCTGACAGGGCCCGGACAGAAAGCGGAGCTGTTCGGCCCTGTCATGTCCTCGCCGATCAGGTAGCGGTACAGCCACTCGGCGAAGTCCATGGGGTATTCAAAGAACTCGTCGTCGCGCGAGACGAAGACCCGCCAGTTTTGTTGTTCAGCACCTTGCGCGAGGAAAACGGCCTCGTCCCGGTCGCTCGCAACCGCGGGAAGGAGGCCGTCCGCAGTGCCGAAACGCATGTCGGGGATACCGAGGGACGGCCTGGGGTCCGCTTCGAGGTCGATCTCACCCCAGGGCACTTCCGACCATGCTTCCACAGTCTCGCGAACCCACTGCCTCAGGTTCCACCTTTGCGTCGCGGGGTGGTGCAGCACCAGGTGCCCGTTAATTTTCACCGGTCCGTAGGCGTCGATGATGGCCTTGTAGTCCTCAGGCAGTCGGAATCCCAGTTCGCCTTCGAGAACTTCCCACGCTGCGAGGTCTTTGTGGCCGGCAATCGGCTGGCCGAGCATGGAGAGGACGGATGTCAGATAGGTGGTCTGTGTCATTTTCGTTTATCTCCTGGGGCAGTCGGCGCTGCCTGTGGTCGTTCCTCCGGACGGTGACTGGTAGATAACGCAGTGTTCGGCAGAACCGTCCTCCAGCACAGCGTAGTTGCACTCGATGCCGGTCGGAATGCCCGAGTCAGGCCGGTTGTAGTGCGGCGCCACAGACAACTGGAGGTGTTTTCCGGACTTGATGGCGGCTCTGATTTCCTTTTCCACTCCCCAGTTGAGGTATGGGGTATTTGTCTTTTCGTACTCAGCCACCAGGTTACGCAGGTCGATACCGGATCCGGTGGCCGCTGCGGGAATCAGGTGTCCGTTCGCTGGAACGTGTCCCTGTGCCGCTATTTCGTCCATTCCCGGAGGCTTGGTGGAGCCATTGGTGTTCGTCCCCGGCGCCTTGCGTCCCTTGTTGTAGTCGCTGCTGTCCAGCAGTCCGTACACGCCGGTCGCCCGGCACTCCTCTTGCTGGGAGAAGAAGTCGTAATACCGCTCACGCGGCAGGTAGACCGAGTGGCCGTTGGCGCTAACACCCGGTCCGTCGTCGCAGAGGTGCCGGCCTTCAGGACCTTGTCGCCGGAAAAGTTCTGGTTGTACGGGGTCTGCACATACGTGCTGGAGGTCGCGCCGACCGCCTTTACCGACGGGTCGACCTTCACTGGGAAGACGCGCTCGGGAGCGGTCAGCCACTTCTCGTCCAGGTCCACCACGAGCGTCTGCCTGCCGTGGTCTTCTTCGAGGCGGTAGCGCACCTCGGAGGAGATCTCCCTCTGGTGGGCGTGCTCGTCCTCGGCGGAGTCCTCCATCCAGCCCGGCGGCATCCAGGCGCGCTCGGCGCCGGATGCGTCCGTCAGACGGCTTTGTTGGCGATTCGGCCCCACCCCCCGCGCGCCCGGTGCCCGGAACACCGCTGTTCGGGGCCCGTTACCCCGAAGCCCGTTCCCCGGACCACGGATCGCCGCTCTCCGCGGCCGCAGCGGGCAGACGCAACGCCGAGCCCGCATACAGCGTGATGCGTACCGGTACCAGGCGCGTCGCATCGAGCGACGGCTCCCCCGTCCCGGGATCGCGGGCGAAGCGCGGATGGGCGCCGCCGCTGACCTGGAGGCGCACACGGTGTCCGGCGGCGAAACGGTGGACGGTGGAGCTCATCGGCACGGTGACCTCCGAGGAGGTCTCGCCGGTGGTCCGTACCGGGGACAGCCCGTCACAGACGTTGCGGGAACGGCCTCGCGCGTCCACGTCGCAGAGGCGGGCGAAGACGTCGGCGTGGCCGGTGTCCGTGGAGATCCGCAGGCGTGCGGAGACGGGGCCGCGCACGTCCACGGGTTCGGCCAGCGGCGGGCTGGTGAACGTCAGGACGTCGCCCCTGGCCTCCAGTTCGCGGTTGTCGCGGGGCCCGGCGGTACGGGAGAGCAGCGGCCCGCCCAGGGAAGGGGTGGGATCGGCCGGGTCGTAGAGGATGGACGCCAGTGGGGAGGGCGGGTCGGTGGCGGGCTGCGGGATGTCGGGCCGCTCGGATTCCGGCGTGAGGCGCCCGCCGGAACTCGATGCGGGACCCGACGCGGAATCCGACGCGGAATCCGACGCGGGACCCGCCTCCGGCTCCGACGCGGGACCCCCCTCCGGCTCCCTCGCGAGGCTCCCATCCGGCCCCCTCGTCAGGCTCCCATCCGGTCCGGGAATCCAGGACACCGCGCCGAGGGGCGGCGGCCAATCGTCGAGGTCGTCCCACTCCCCCGCCCCTCCCACATGCACACGCACCCTGGTGGGGCGCAGCCCGGAAGCGTCGTCGCACAGGTGGGCGCGCAGCCATGCGAGGCTTTCGGCGAATACCTCAGGCCAGCCCTGCCCCAGCGCGGAGGTGTGCGTCCAGGGTCCGACGAGCAAGGAGGTCGCGCATCCGGCCCGGCGCAGCCGGTGGTACTGCTCGATGTTCCGGTCGAGCAGCGCGTCGTGCCACCCGGCGATCAATGAGGTGGGCACGCTCAGACCGTCCGCCGCTTCGGCCAGGGAAGCGCCGTCCCAGTGCGGGTCGTCGGCGTCCGGGTGCGCCAGGGCGTCGTCCAGCCAGGGCACTTCTCCGAGTGCGGGCACGTACGCCCGGCGCAGCGGTCGCGCGGTGGTGATCGCGCGCAGCCCGCGTTGCAGGCGCGACACGGCCTTCACGAAAGGCATCAGCCCCTGGTGCTGGTACGTCATGCCGAGGCCCTGGACGAGGGCGTTCTCCAGGTGGAGCGCACCGCCCGCGTGGTAGAAGGCGTGCGGGTCGTGCAGGCCGATCTGGATCACCATGGCCTTCAGTTCCGGCGGCGGGTCCGCGGCGAGCGCCCACTGCACGTACCCGAGGTAGCTGGGGCCGATGGTGCCCAGCCGGCCGTTGAACCAGGGCTGTTCGCGGAGCCAGGACACCGTTGCCCGGCCGTCGGCGGGCTCGTTGCGCCACAGGTCGAACCGGCCGCCCGAGCCGCCGGTGCCTCGGCAGCTCTGCAGCACGACGTGGAACCCCTGCTCGGCGAAGAGCACGCCGAACAGAGGCGACCACGGCAGGCCCCTGCCGTACGGCGAGCGCACGAGGAGGGTGGGGAAGTCCCCTTCAGCGCGCGGGAAGTAGTGGTCCGTACGCAAGGGGCTGCCGTCCGCGGCCGGAACCTTCAGCCCCGGCTCCCAGCCCGCCTTGTGCCGTCGCGCCGGAATGCCGCGCCAGGTCGCCCGCATCATGCGTGCGGACAGGGGCGGCTTCCCAGGTGGTGCGGTCCATCCGGATGTGGTGACGACGTCGTGGGCGTGCGCTGTCATCGTTCCCCTCCACTCTATTCTCGTACTGTGTACGAGAATAGAGGATGCTTGGATGGCTTCCGCAAGTCGCGGCGCCGTCGCAGCCGCATGGACGACTCGATGTTTCAGCGCGCGTGATCGCCGCGATCGGGACGAGGAAGGGAACGAGGAGACCGTGACCGCAGGTGACGGGGCCGGCGCCGCGGGCGTGGACCCCCAGGAACTCTGGCTGCGGCCCGCGCGGCCCCGCCGGGGGCGCAGGCCCGCCTTCAGCCGCGAGGCGATCACGGCCGCGGCCGTCGCCCTCGCGGACGCGGAAGGGCTGGAGGCCGTCACCATGCGGCGGGTCGCCTCCGAGGTCGGGGCCGGCGTCATGTCCCTCTACAGCTACGCCCCTGACAAGGAGACCCTGGTGGACCTGATGGTCGACCACGTCAGCGGCGAACACCCGACAACGGACCCGCTCACCGGCGACTGGCGCACCGACCTCAAAACCATCGGCCATCTCCAGCGCGCCCTGATGCTCCGGCACCCCTGGCTGCCCGCCGCGCTGTTCGCCCGCCGCACGCTCGGCCCCAACGCGCTGGCCTTCCTGGAACGCGCGCTCGCCGCCCTGCGCCCCACCCGGCTCGACGGCACGGCGAAACTGGAGGTCTTCAGCCTGCTCACCGGCTTCGTCGCCAACCACGTCGCCTACGAGGTCACGCGGGCCGCCGTCGCCGACTCGCCCGAACGGAGCGCGGCCGAAGCCCGCTACCTCGCCGCCGTCGCCGCCGACGGCCACCACCCGGAACTGGCCGCGGCACTCGCCACACCGCCGGGGCCACCCCGGTCCCCCGACGCGGTGTTCGCCCGGCTTCTGGGCCGGCTGGTGGACGGGCTGGATTCCGAGTGACCTCGCCCGTCGCCGGGGCACAGGGTGGCCGCCCCGCCGGGTGCGCCGGGTGAATTCGTCCGCCGGGTGCGCCGGGTGAACTCGTCCGCCGGGTGCGCCGGGTGAACTCGTCCGCCGGGTGCACCGGGTGAACTCGTCCGCCGGGTGCACCGGGTGAACTCGTCCGCCGGGTGCGCCAAAGGAAACCTCAGGCTTTGTCGTCCCGCCTCACCGCGATCCGATTCCCTTCCGTTCTCACACTGCCGGAAGGCATACTCCCCAGTTCACGAACCCGCTCGCACACTTATTTCCAGCGTTGCCATTCCGCCGTTGTCGACAGCACATGATTGACGCAAGGGAATCGATCGCGATCGTGGCTCGATTCCGGACTTGCGTGTCGAGCGCACCGCAGTACTTTTATGGTCCGTTCCTGTCGGCGGCACATCCACCGTGAGTGCCCGCCTCCGTGCCCGTCCCTCGGGCACCTCAACCGCCCCCCTCTGTGCCGTCCCGCCACCACTGCGGGCGCACGCTCCAGGGAGCAGTCACCATGGCCGATACGACGATCACCGTCGGTTCAGCGGGACATCTGCTCATGGCAAATGAGCCCACCCGCGGAGTCACTTTCGAGGTCTGGTCCAGCTGGGACTACGCGCTGTTCGCCAACGACGTCAACAACCCCGGCACCCCGGTGGTCTTCCGGCAACAGGGAAACGGCTACATCGTCGAAATGACCAACTCCAACTATGGCGGCTATGTCTACTGGACCTTCGGGCTGAAAGGCGACATCTACCTCGTCAACAGCACCAGTGACGCGAGGATATGGACCGTGTCTCCCGCCGCCAACGGCTTCAAGCTCACAAACGGTTCGCAGACCGTCGGATGCAATCCCACTGCCGACAAACGCTGGCTCAGCGTCATATCCGACGAGTACTCGGACGCCAGGAAATACGTCGTCTTCCAGTTCAGCAAGGTATGACGCGGGCACTGTGGGTTTTCCGTTCCGAAGCCCGCATGTGATGGTGAGGGAGGATGGCCTTCGGGACCTTGACGCGGCGAGGTTCCCGACCGTTGCGCTGATTGTGCTGGTTGCGGCGGTCGGCGGTCGGCGGTCGGAGCTTCGTCGGTGGCGGCGGCCTCGTTGGTCTCGGAGCCGGGTGACCCGACGATCCGGACGGCCCTGACCGCCTGGTCGACCACTCGTCCGAGATCCTCCTCGCCAGGTTGAGAGTGCGAGAGCCTGTGCCCGACGCGCCTATGCGAGGTGGGCGAGGAGCGCGTCGAGCGCCTTGGTCAGCGCCTCGGAGTTGGCCGCGTCGAACCAGGTGGTGCGGACGCGTTCGTTGCTTCCGTTCGGCGTCTCGTGGTCGGCCGCGAGTTGCTGGAGGGAGCGCGTGCCGTCGCCCAGCGAACGCCCGACGCCCTGGAAGAGCCCGCGGACGTAACGTTCCGCGTCCTCGGCGGGGATGCCCTGCCGGGAGGCCCAGGCCGTGAGTGTGGCCAGGTATGCGTAGTGGCTGGTCAGGGTGCCCGTCAGGGTGGAGAAGACGCTGAAGGCCGCTTCGTCCGCGATCGGGAGCGCCTCGCCCAGGCGGTCGAAGAGGGCGTCGGCCACCGGGTGGGACGGGTGGGTGACGGTGACGGAACGGCGCTCGCGCACGGTGGGCAGCGGAATGGCGCGCACCAACGGAGCGTCGGTGCCGAGCGTCTGGCGCAGTTCGCCGATGCCGACGCCGGCGACCACGCTGACCACGACGCGGTCTCCGCCGATCCGGAGCCCCGCAAGCGCCTCGGCGCGATCCGCGGGGCGGACGGCGATGATCACCACGTCGGAACGGTCCACCACGTCCTGATTGTCGGCGCACACCCGTACGTTCGGATACTGCCGGGCCAGCGCGGCGGCTGTACGGGCCCCGCGCGGCGACAGGTGAATCTCCGGTGGCTCCTCCACGCCGTCGCACAGGCCCGCCACGATGGCCCGGCCGATCTCGCCCACGCCGATGATCCCGATGCGTTCCACTGCGCCTCCCTGTCGTCCTGCCGGGCGGTGGCCCGCGCTTCGGTGCGCGGTCCGGCCGCCGCCACTGAGGGTAAGGACGAGCGGAGGACGCTCACTGTTCCGGCCGTTCCGCCTGGCCTTCCTGGACTGTCCGCCTGGACTGTCTGCCCTGGCCTGCCCGTCCTGCCTGTTCCGGCCGTCCTGCCTGGCCTGCCTGGCCTGTCTGTTTCCGGCCGTCCCGCCCGTCCTGTCCGTCCTGTCCGTTCCGCCTGTTCCGCCTGTTCCGCCGAGGGGTGCGCTGGACGGCTGCCGCTGTTTCGCCTGCGCCGAGAGGGCGCGTTGCCGGTGCGGCCGGGGGCAGCGCCTTTCGCCGGTCGCGTTGTCCATGAAAAAAGTGGTGACTCGGAAACTCAGAAAGCGGTCATCTTCGGAGGCGGCGTTCCCGGAGGCGGCATTCCCGGACGCCCTCATCTCTGGAAGAGATCCGTCCCCACGTCCGAAGGCGATCGGTCGTGGATCGGCACGCTGTCCGGTCCCGGGAGGCGCATGCCGGGGATCGGGACCGGGCGTTCGCGACGGAGCAGCACCACTCCGTTCTGCTTCCAGACCTCCGTGTAGCCGTGGTTCAGCAGGAGAGCGACGCGCTGCCGCTGTTCGTCGGGCGAGAGGAAGGGGAACGTCCGGTCCGCTGTGCGCAGCAGGACCCATTGCGCGCCCCGTGGTGTCGCGTCGGCGATGACCACGTCCGTACGCGCGGTCAGACGGGGTGCGACGGCGTTGTCGGCCTCCACCGTCGCACCGTCCGGGATGAGTTCCGCGGCCGTTGCCAGGGCCCGTTTGTCAGGGCTGGGCTGCCAGGCGCCCGGGATGACGAGGAACCGCAGGCCGAGGGCGACGGACGCTGCCGAGCTGACGGTGACCGCCGCGATCGCCCACCAGCGCGTGAGCGCGCGGCGCCCGGTGCGATGCAGGCGTCCCATGGTTTCCAGGGAGGCGACGAGGAGGATCGGCCACAGGAAGGCGTCGTAGTGGTTGATCACCGGCCAGTGGTTCGGATTGTCGGAGAGGAGCCGTTCCGCCAGCAGGGGCAGCGCGAGCAGAGAAGTCGACGAGCCCAGCGGCAGCAGGGCGAGCGCGCCCAGGATCCACATCAGCATGGCCACCTTGACGAACGGGGTGAAGGCGACCTGGAACACCACCCACGGCTCGGTGAGCACGTGGGCCAGGGCGGCACCCGGGTCCGCCCCGAGGCGGTCGTAGGACCAGTAGTAGCCGTCCGGCCCGCCCATCGCCGGCAGAAACCAACCGATGATCACGGCGGACGCCAACGGACCGGCCAGGGACAGCACGACCCCCGTGATCCGGCCCGCCCGCTCCCCCGAGCGATGGGCCCGCACGCCCAGTACCAGGCCGAACGCGCCGACGACCAGCCCCATGTCCTCCTTCGCCGTACACAGCAGGAACGCCCACACGGCCACCGCCCCATACCGGCGCGCCAGCCCCCGTTCCAGCATCAACAGGGTGAACGGCACGGCGAAAGCCACCTCGTGGAAACCCGCGTAGGACGAGTTCAGCAGCGGCCAGCCCAGCGCGTAGACCAGCCCGCCGATATCCGCGGCGCGGCGCACGACCACGGGAGCGGCATCCGCGAAGCAGTACCGGGCGACGCGTCGAACCACCGGCACACCGCACGCGAAGAGCCCCGCCTGGGCAAGGACGAGAACACGGGGGTCGTCCCAGACCCAGTACAGCGGCGCGAGCAACATGAGGGCCGGTGTGAAGTGATCGCCCAGTAAGGAAAAGCCCGGGGGAAATTCGTGGTGCACGTTCTTTATCGGCGACCTCGGCAATTCGAAGTGCGCGTAGGCGCGCACCGCTTGGTCGAATATGCCGAGGTCGAAACCGGTGACGCGGAGGCCCGCCCAGGACTGCATCCCCAAGCCGCAGCACACGAGGAAGCACAGCGCTACGAGGACGATGCCTCGTTTGCGGCTTCGGGCGCCTGTCTCCGGGGGTGACGCCCGTAAGTGTTCCGACGAGGAACGCGAGTGTTCCGACGAGGGCCGCAGCTGTCCCGACGGGGGCCGTAATCGCTCTTTCTGGACGGGTGTCGCTGTTGTCGCTGTTGCCGCTGTTGTCGCTCCCCGGGCCTGCCCCTGATGGGGTATCCGGCCGGTGCCTTCGCCCTGCTTTCGTGGCGAGCTCGTTCTCGTCCCCGTCTTCGGGCTCGTTCTCGGCTGCGCGCCCGTGCTCTTCCTTGCGCTCGTGCTCTCCCTCGTGCCCGCCTTCGCGCTCGAACTCGAACTCGGTCTCGATCTCGTTCCCATGATCGTGACGGTACGTTGCGGCGTCGTCCGCCACAGAAGGCGCGGGGGTAGCGCGGCCCATCGCTCTTCTCGACGGTTGTCGCTGTTGCCGCTGCCCGGGCCTCCCGCTGATGGGGCACCCGGCCCGTAAGGACTCCTGACAGAAGTGCTGGGCCTGCCCCGGCCCGAGGTCGGTGTCGTCGTGCACGAGGCCGCCGGGTGGCGGAACGCGGTCAGCCGCGTGATCGCACGCGAAAATCCGGCGACGTCGGCGATCATTCCCGGAATACTGGTCGTTCATGGATGAGCTCGAAGTCGTCGTCGCCCATTCCGAACGTGCGACTCTGCGCGTCGGCGACGTGTTCTTGAAGGTGGACACCGATCAGGCGCGTATCGACGTCGAGGTCGAGGCGATGTCCCTCGCGCCGGTCCCGACCCCGGAGATCCTGTGGCGCAAGCCGCCCGTGCTCGCGATCGCCGCACTGCCGGGGACGACGCTCGGGCGCCTCGGCGGGCCGTCGGCCGGGTCGCCGGCGGCGTGGGCCATGGCGGGCGCCGCCATCCGGAAGCTGCACGACGCGCCGCCGCCATCTTGGCCGGGCCGGGCCGGGCGGAGCATCGTCGCGCTGGCGGCGGAACTCGACGACGAGTGCGAGTGGCTGGTGACCAACGGCGTCCTGCCCGCCGACCTGGTCACCCGCAACCGCCAGGTCGCCGAGACCGCACTGCGGCCGTGGACCCCGGCGTTCACCCACGGTGACCTACAGATCGCGCACGTCTTCGTCGACGGCGACGAGGTCACCGGCATCATCGACTGGTCCGAGGCGGGCCAGGGTGATGCCCTGTACGACCTCGCCACCTTCACACTCGGACACGAGGAGCATCTCGACGACGTCATCGCCGGCTATGGCACCGCCGTCGACCTCGACGTGATCCACGCGTGGTGGTCATTGCGAAGCCTGCTGGCCGTTCGCTGGCTGATCGAACACGGCTTCGACCCCTTCGCGCCGGGCTGTGAGGTCGACGTGCTCAAATCCCGGATGTGAGGCCGCGCGGGCCCGACTACTCCGTATGCGTCGTATGCACTGTGTGCACTGTGTGCACTGTGTGCGTTCTGACGCATCGAGCAGGTCATCCGCTGGTGGGATCGCCCGCCCTTGCTCTCGACAGAGTGCGGTACGCAGTCGTCGCCGGCGGATGACGGCGTGGCCAAGGGTGACGAACGTGCGGCGGAAGCCGTCTCGGATCTCCCAGCAGATGTGCTGGCGGCGGAACCAGTTCAGCAGCGCGATGCGCGCCCCCAACCCGTCGTCGCTCTCCCACGGTCCGGCGGCGGTCTTCCCCTCGTCTCGGCTGGCTCGCGCCCTCTCCGGCCAGCGTCAACGGGAACTGACGTACTCCCTTCGCGGCGATCCGACCTCGTTCTCGTTCTCGACCTCCTTCTCGTTCTCGTTCTCGTTCTCGTTCTCGACCCCGACCCCGACCCCGACCCCGACCTCATGATCGTGACGGCACGTTGCGTCGTCATCCACCACAGAAGGCGCGGGGGCAGCACGGCCCATGGTCGGGTGAGGTGTTATGCGTGGGCCCGGTGGAATCCTTGCGTCAGGCGGACGACATGTAGTCGGCTGGCCCGCATGGTGAAGAAGAGCATCATCACGCTGATTTCCGCCCTGGCGGCGGGGTCGCTCGTGACGGGCGCGGCGCAGCCGCAAGCGGAAGCCGCTGGGAGCGGCGCCGGAAGCCCGACACCGGCCGGTTCGGCATCGGGGCTCGGAGTCGATCTCGACACGGTGACGATTCCGGAGTTGCAGGCCCGTATGGAGGACGGTTCGCTGACCTCGTCCGCCCTGACCAGCGCCTACTTACGACGGATCGAGGCCGTCGATCCGAAGATCAACGCGGTGCTGCGCACCGATCCGACGGCCCTGCGCCAGGCCGCCGCCAGCGACGCCCGGCACCGGCACGGTCGCACCCGTGGTCCGCTCGACGGCATACCCGTCCTGCTGAAGGACAACGTGAACACCCGCGGCACGCCGACGACGGCCGGTTCGCTCGCGCTGGCCGGGAGGCCGCCGGCCACCGACGCCGCCCTCGTGACCCGGCTGCGGGACGCGGGGGCGGTGATCCTCGGCAAGACCAACCTGTCCGAGTGGGCCAACTTCCGCGCGGCGAAGCCGACTTCGGGGTGGTCGGCGGTGGGCGGGCAGACCAACAATCCGTATGTACTGGACCGCAACCCGTGCGGGTCGTCCTCCGGTTCGGCCGCCGCGCTCGCCGCGTCGTTGGCGCAGGTGGCGATCGGCACCGAGACGGACGGTTCCATCGTGTGCCCGGCCGGGATGAACGGGGTGGTCGGGCACAAGCCCAGCCTCGGCGTGGTCAGCCAAGCGGGCGTGGTGCCGATCTCGGCCGAGCAGGACACCGCGGGGCCCATGGCGCGCAATGTGATCGACACCGCGCTCACGCTGTCCGTGCTCAGCGAGGACGACGCCTTGCGCTCCGGCGCACGTGCCGGGCTGACGAACGTACGGTCATATGGGCTGTCGGACGGACCGACGCGCTCCGGCGGGCTGCGTGGCAAGCGGATCGGCCTGTGGCGGCTGCCCTCGCTCGGGGCGGAGGTGGACGCCCTGATGACGCGTACGGCGCAGCGGCTGCGCAAGGCGGGGGCGCAGGTCGTCGAGGTGACGTTGCCGTACCAGGAGCGCTTGGCGGAGCTTGAGTTCCCGGCGCTGCTGAGCGAGTTCCACCGGGACATCGACGCCTACCTCGCCACGCGCAAGGGGCCGCGGAACCTCGCCGAGCTGATCGAGTTCAACCGCGCCCACCCGGCCGAGCGCACCTGCTTCGCCGGTCAGGAACTGTTCGAGCAGGCCCTCGCCGCGCCTCCCACCACCGACCCGAAGTACCGGGCGATGCGCGCGGAGCTGAAGGACCTCTCCCGGCGTTCGATTGACGAGGCCATGGCCGCCCACCGCCTGGACGCCATCGCCTCGCCGGCGAACCCGCCCGCCTGGACGACCGACTGCGCGCGGGGCGACAACGACGTGATCCCGTCCTCCACCCCGGCCGCCGTGTCCGGGTACCCGTCGTTGTCGGTACCGGCCGGGTTCGTGGGCGAGCTGCCGGTCGGGCTGCTCCTGATGGCCGGTGATCGTGAGGACGCCGAGTTGCTGTCGCTGGGGGCCGCGGTCGAACGTCGGCTGGATGCGTGGCGGGCGCCGCGGTATCTGCCGACGGTGGGGGGTGCCGCTGGTCGGTGAGCGGTGGTGCGGTTTCCCTTTCGGGCTCAGCCGCAAGAGACGGGATGAGCGCCCTCCCCGCCCGGCTGGGGGGCCGGTGAGGGGTTGCGGGGAGGGCGCGTGCCCCGTCCGGGCCGGTGGTCATCCTTCGCGCGGCCGGGACGGGGAGCCGGGGGGTGGGGGAACGGTGCGGCGGCGGCCCGGGCGTGGTTCCGCGTCGCATCGTGGGCAGCGCCAGAGGCTCAGGTAGGCCCGGCGCCCGGTCGCGATCATGGCGACGGCGATCGGGCGGCCGGTGGGGTCGTGGTGCTGGTGGCACGTCGGCGGGGTCTGCCGGCGTCCGTCGCGCTGGACCGCGGCGGCCTGGCGGAGCGCGGCCACGGCCGGGCAGGAGGGGGCGCAGGCCCACAGCGGCACGCGGGCGCGCCGGCCCCGGACGGCCACCTCGAACTCGCCCAGCAGCCGGTCCCGGAACAGCGGGGCGTCGCACAGCGCGCAGCGCAAGCCCGCCACCTGGAGGGGGGACGGCCGCAGCGCATTCGGCGGTCGGGGCCTCACCGCCGGCCCCGGCTGCGTGCGTCGCGCGCCGCCAGGCGGGCCGTCAGCTCCTCCAGGGCGGTGGCGGGGCGCACGTCTTCCGGCTGGGCGTCCCACTCGACTCCGCCGCCGAGTGGGCGCAGCTGGATCCGGGTGCCGAGGCGGTCCATGACGTGGCCGACGCGGTGGCGGGCGGTGTCGAAGGCGAGAGACCCGAACGGCACCTCAGTCACGGTCACCGCCCGCCCCTCGCTCGATGAGGTCGGCCAGTCGCAGGGCCACGTCCGCACGCACCCGGCCGAGCTGCACCAGACCCAGTTCCGGGGAAGCGGTGTCGACGGTCAGGGAGGGCAGGACGATCCCCGCCTTCGCCAGTGCCGCGCACAGGGTGTCGGTTGCCGTGTTCGGGGCAACGGTCGGAAAGTCCGGAGTCGTCATGGCTCGGACGCTAGACCTGGGCTGTTCGCGAGGCCGGGTGATTTTCTCGCTTTTTCTCTTGATCCAGACGGTATTTCACTGTTTTTCTTCTACCGGCTGGCAGATGCTCTGGCTGGGACGGGTGCTGCCCCCGACGATGAAGGGGACCCGACTCTCAAGGAAAAGGAACGGCCATGGCGCGACGCCTGCGTTTCACGGGCACCGACAGCAAAATCGCCGGCTGTCCGGCTCTCCACGACGATCTGGACACCGGGGAAGTCGTCGTGCAGGGAACACCGCTGACCGATCCCGCCGACCTCGCCCAGCTCCGGCACTTCAGCCCGGGAGACTGCGCCGTGGTCGTACCCCGGCATCTGCTCGTCCACTGGGGGCCGAAAGACATGACACCCGAACCCGAATTGATCACGCCGGAGGAGTTCCACCACCTGTTCGCCGTCTTCGAGCACACCGCCTGGCGGCTCGAAACGCGCCGGGGCTACGCCTCCGACCGTCGGGACGAGAGTTACGAGGAGTTCTTCGAGACCGGCACCGTGCGGTGGGACCTGACCGATGCGTGGAGCACGAACATGCGGGCCCAGACAGCGGCCGGCAAGCAGGTCGGGCGGGTGCGCATCGTGGACCGCCCGCCCACCCCCGGCCAGAGGTTCCTCCTCGGCTGCGCCGAGGGGAACGCGGCCACCGGCGAGGACGTCCGCAACCTCTGGCGCGCGGACGCCCTCCGGATCGGCCTGCCCGAGGAGGATTTCTGGATCTTCGACTCGCGGCTCGTCGCACTGCTGCACTTCGACGACGCGGACGAGCTGCTGCACATCGAGCTGATCACCGAGCCCGCACGGGTCGTCCGCTACCTGCAAGCCCGGGACGCCGCCTGGCATCACGCCGTCCCGTACACCGACTTCGCGGCGGAGGTGGCCGCCGCCGAGTAAGGAGGCGCGCCGCGGTGAGCACGGATTACCAGCAGGCCCGGGCGGCCCTCGGAGCACGACTGCGGGAACTGCGCCTGTCCTGCCCCGACGGCCGGCTCACCGGAGTCCAGCTGGCCGGGCGGCTCAACTGGCCGGTCTCGAAAGTCTCCAAGCTGGAAAACGGCAAGCAGACCGCCACGCCTGCGGACCTGCGCGCCTGGGCCCAAGCCACCGGTCGGCCCGGCAGCGAACAGGAACTGCAAAGCCGCCTGAAGGGCTTCGAGTCCCACATCCGGTCCTTCCGCCGGCAGCTGGCCGCCGGGTTCCGTCCCGTCCAGGAGACCCTGAACCAGGAGATCGCCCGCAGCAGCGTCCTGCATCTCTGGGAGGAAGCCGTCGTCGTCGGCATGCTCCAGACAGCCGACTACGCCCGGCATGTGCTGACCCGGTACGCCCGCCTGCACCAAATGTCCGCGCAGGACATCGAGGACGCCGTCCGGGCCCGGCTCCAGCGCCAGGAATGGCTCTACCAGGCGGGCCGGATGCTGCACGCGCTGATGTGGGAAGCGGCGTTGCACGCCCGGGTGTGCCCGCCCGGCGTGCTGGCCGCCCAGCTGGACCGGCTGGCCGGCACCATCGGCCTGGACACCGTCGAACTCGGCATCATTCCCCTGGACGCCTCTTTGAAGATCCCCACAGCGAACGGCTTCTGGATCCTGAACGACCGCCTGGTCATCACGGAGGACTGGCACGCCGAACTGTGGGTGGACGACACGCAGACCATCGCCCTGTACCGCAGGGCCTGGAGCACCTTGCACGATTCCGCCGTCTACGGGGCCGAGGCCCAGCACCTGATCAACCGTGTTCGGCAGACGCTCAGGTAGTCGGCCTGATTATCGGGGTCCCGTCTGCACCGCCGGGAGACGCCGGTGATGTCCCGGCTGCGGGACGGCCCCTGCATGCGGGGGGGACGACGGATGACGCGGTGGACGGGCGCGAGGGTGAAGGGGACCATTCCCGCAGGCGCGGGGACGACGCGGGTCTGGATGACCAGGGTGCTGCCGCCGGGGGACCACCCCCGCACGCGCGGGGACGACCGCAGCTTCTTCCAGCCGGGCTCCCCGAGCTGGGGACCACCCCCCGCACGCGCGGGGACGACGCAGAAACCGGGCGAGACCCGGCCGGGAGTCGGGGACCACCCCCGCACGCGCGGGGACGACCGCTCCTTGGCCGTGTCGGTCCGGGACGAGCGGGGACCACCCCCGCACGCGCGGGGACGACGCGGGTCTGGATGACCAGGGTGCTGCCGCCGGGGGACCACCCCCGCACGCGCGGGGACGACGTCTCGCATTGCATCGCGCCGGTCGACGACAGGGGACCACCCCCGCACGCGCGGGGACGACGGTGACGCGCTCGCAGCGCGGGCACCAGTCGCGGGACCACCCCCGCACGCGCGGGGACGACTTCACGAACGACTTGGGCGTGTGCACGGCGACGGGACCACCCCCGCACGCGCGGGGACGACAGGCCGCGACCTGCGCGTTTAGCGGAGCAGGGAGCGGTTTTTACTCACTTCCCAGGAATTACCCATATTGGTCACTCCATAGCTTCATGGCCGATAACACCAAAACAGGTCATCATCGCCCCCACGACGGCAGACACACCCGGCGCCGAGTATGCCGCCCCAGCAAAAGAAGACAACACGCGGACCGGCAGAACAACCCGATCAGTCACCACAGCCGCCGGGCTGACAACCGCGTCATGGTGAATCCCTTCAGAGCGACCTTGCCGGGCCGCCATTGGAGGTGACCAATGACCGAGCGCCCCGCTCAGCCATCACGGCGGCCCAAGCCCTGGCCCGCCTGCGCCCGCACACCGGCCCCTGGCTCACCCTCTACACCGTCGACCAACTGGCCCGCGGCATCATCCTGGACGGCACCAAAGCCACCCGCCACGGCTGGACGGGCCCCCGCACCCTGACCGACACACGGACGGCTCGCCCCGTCCTCGTACTCCCGGCCGACGACGGACCGCTGACGTCTCACCATGAAGGCGATGGGAGACACCTCTCACGCGTTCACGCGGCCCACAGGCTCGCGTTCACGTGTCGAGGTGTTCACGTGCTCGCGCGGGATACCGGAGCCGGCGGCAGCTCCGTCGGCACCAACTCGGCGTGGACATCGATGCTGTCCTGGATCGCGATGAGCGTTGCGCCGTTGCGCTGCAAAGCGACGAGGGCCGCCTTGTTCCGAGCCGTGGTGTCCGCGACGACGGAACGCGCCCCGGCTTTCGCGGCCACGTGGAGAAGCATGCGGAGGGCGCGGGTGCCGATCCCGCGTCCGCGCTGCGAACGGGCGAGCCACATGCCCGTTTCGAGGACTTCCTGACCTTCACGGAACGCCAGGCGGCCCGAACCGACCACCTTCCCCTGGTGGATGATCGCGAACGTGCTCTCGCGGAGCGGTCCGGCGAGGCCGGGTCGTCGAGCGCGGTGCCAGGACCGGAAGGCGTCCTGACGTTCCGTCGTCCATCCTGGCGGGCCGGGCACGGGGGGCATGACGTCCTCCGGGTCCGCGTCGCCGACGGCCACGGCGAGGAGTTCTTCGAGGGTGTCCTCGTCCACCTGGTGCAATAACACCTTCCCGTCCACGTCCGTCTCCCTCTCCCTTTCATCGTCGGCCATTGCCAGTCGATCCTCACCTTCGGCCCGATGCCGCGCCAGTATTTTTCGGAACACGGCGGATGGATGACGGTTGCCGAAGCACAGCGGACCGATGACGGTACCGCGAGACAGCGGACGGGCGCGGGCAGGGCGGCGGAAGGGCGAAGAGGCCGGCGGGGCCGGCCGCGGTCGGCGGCCGGCCCGTCAGGCGGACTGGCGTCGGCAGCCGACGCAGTGCCGGGTGTAGGGCAGGATCTCCAGCCGTTCGGCCGGGATGGGCTTGGCGCAGTCCTGGCAGATGCCGTAGACGCCGTTGTCCAGGCGGCCGATGGCGGCGTCGATCTCCGACAGGATGTGCTTCGTGGCGGCCTTCTGCGCCGACAGGAGGTCGTCCGACGCCTGCTGCTCGGCCTCCTCGATCGCCTTGAGCTGCATCAGGCGGGACTCCCGCTCGTGATCGAGGCGCTGCCGGGCCTCCTCGGCGGTCAGCCGGCCGGCCTTGGATGTGGATGGGGCCGTATCGGGGGTCATGGGTGTGGTCCTTCCTGGGGGGAGGGGGACGAAAAATGGCGCGCCTGGCCGCCGACACGGGAGCGGCAGCCAGGCGACTGATGACGAGCCTGGCCGGTCCGGCGGCGCGGGGCTATGGGGCACAGCACCCATTTCCGGGGGTGCGGAGGATGCAGAAGCCCGGGGGTGCGGGGCGGGCGGGAGCCCGCGGATGGGTCACGCGGTCCATCGACCGCACGGGGTCCGCTCCGGCAGGCTGGACCACGTGACCATCGGGCCGACGATCATCCGTAACCGTCGGGCCGGTGATCAGACGTTCGAGCGGGCGTCGGATGATGGGGCTGCCGGCCAGACGGACGGCCGACGGTCAGGCGGACGACCAACCGTCGGACGGACAACCGACCATCAAGCGGGCAACCGACTGCCAGCCCGCAAGACAGACCGCCAGCCCGAAGAACCGACCGACCGCAAGACCAACCGCCAGACGGAAGGACCGGCCGTCAGACTTCAGACGCGGATTGACGATCAGGCGACCGGACCGACAAGACCGAGTGACACGGTGATGAAGGCACCGAGTGACACGGCGATGAAGGCGGGGCTCACAGCGGGGTCGTCGCGATGGCCGCCGCCCGGTGGCGGGCTCGGCTGCGGCGTGGCCGATAGTGGTGACGACTCATGACGGCCTATAGGAGGGTTCTGCACGCCGTGTCCTTGTTCTGGCGGATATTCGGGCTCAACGCCCTGGTGCTCGGTGCGGCCACGGCGCTGCTGTTGTGGGCGCCGGTGACCGTTTCGGTGCCGGTGGTGCTCACCGAGGCCGTCGTCCTGGTGGGCGGGCTGGGCGTCATGCTCGTCGCCAACGCCGCCCTGCTGCGCGTCGGGCTGGCCCCGCTGGAGCGGCTCACCCGTCTGATGGCCACGGTGGACCTGCTGCGTCCCGGTCAGCGGTTGCCGGTGCGCGGGCACGGGGGCGTGGCCGAGCTGATCCGTACGTTCAACGCCATGCTGGACCGGCTGGAGGCCGAGCGCGCCGCCAGCAGCACCCGGGCGCTGTCCGCGCAGGAGGCCGAGCGGCGGCGCATCGCCCAGGAGTTGCACGACGAGGTCGGGCAGAGCATGACGGCGGTCCTGCTGGGCCTCAAGCGGGCGGCGGACCGGGCCCCGGAGTCCTTGCGGGACGAGTTGCGGCAGGCGCAGGAGATCACCCGCGAGAGCCTGGACGAGGTGCGGCAGCTCGCCCGCCGCCTGCGCCCCGGCGTGCTGGACGACCTGGGGCTCGTCAGCGCGCTGACCTCGCTGGCCGGCGACTTCGCCACGCACACCGGGCTGGAGGTGCGGCGCCGCTTCGCGACCGACCTGCCCGAGCTGGACCGGCAGACGGAACTGGTGCTCTACCGCGTCGCGCAGGAAGGGCTGACCAACGCCGCCCGGCACGCCGACGCCACCCGCATCGAACTGACCTTGCGCCGCGAACCCACCGCCGTGGTGCTGTCCATCACCGACAACGGACGCGGCATCGGCGTCGCCCGCGAAGGCGCCGGCATCCGCGGCATGCGCGAACGCGCCCTGCTCGCCGGCGCCACCCTCGACATCGGCCGCGGGACCGGGACGGGTACCGGGCCCCGTTCCCGGATCGGCACCCGCGTGTCCCTGTCCGTACCCACCACCGGAGAGAACGCGTGAACCCGCCCGGCTCCCCTACCACCCCCGCCACCCCCACCACCCGCATTCTGCTCGCCGACGACCACGCGCTGGTCCGCCGCGGCGTACGGCTCATCCTCGACGGCGAACCCGATCTGGAGGTCGTGGCCGAGGCCGGTGACGGCGCCGAGGCCATCGCCATGGCCCGCACCCACACCGTCGACCTGGCCGTCCTGGACGTCGCCATGCCCCGCATGACCGGGTTGCAGGCGGCCCGGGAGCTGGCCGCGCTCCGGCCCGGACTGCGCATCCTCATGCTGTCCATGTACGACAACGAGCAGTACTTCTTCCAGGCGCTCCGGGCCGGGGCCTGCGGTTACGTGCTGAAGTCCGTCGCCGACCGCGACCTGGTGGCGGCCTGCCGGGCCGCGATGCGCGGTGAGCCGTTCCTGTACCCCGGCGCCGTCACCGCCCTCATCCGCAACTACCTCGACCGGGCCCGCGACGGCGACGAACTCCCCGACCGGGTCCTCACCGCCCGCGAGGAGGAGATCCTCAAGCTCATCGCCGAGGGCCACTCCTCCAAGGACATCGCCGCCATGCTCGTCATCAGCGTCAAGACCGTGCAGCGCCACCGGGCGAACCTGTTGCAGAAACTCGGCCTGCGCGACCGCCTGGAACTCACCCGTTACGCGATCCGCGCCGGCCTGATCGAGCCCTGAGCCCGCCCGCCCGCACCCGCGCGGCGACCGAACGAGGAGACGCCATGCCACAGCGGCGCGCATGGGGGTCCGCCCCCTGCCGCGGGACGGTTCCGCGTGCGCGGGTGGCGGCTCTCCTCACCACCCTCCTCGGCCTCAGCCTCGTCTTTCTGGGCGTCCTGCCCCCGGTCTCGTACGCGCAGGGAACGCCGACGCCCACGGCGATCACCGCTTCCCCCCACCCCGTCGCTGCCGAGAACACCGGGGATACCGAGAACTCCGGGGACACCGGGAACATCGAGAACACCGGGAACCCCTGGAACCCCGAAGACCTCCACCCCGAAACCACTCAAACCCGCCACTCCACCTCTGCCCCCACCCCCACCCCCGACAAGAACCTCTGGTCCCCCACCCCCGGCCCGGACGACGCCCGCGCGGTCATCCGTTCCTCCGCGCCGCGTCTGCTCCGGAACGCCCCGCCCGCCGCACCTCCCCTTTCCGGAATCGGCGCGCCCCCGCCCCACCTCGTCCTTCCCTCGCCCGCCGCGGGGGCGCCGCTGCCGCCGCCCCCGTCGGGCGCGGCTCGTCCGCAGCACACCACCTGCCACACCGGCCGGGCACCGCCCACTCCTCCAGGCATCTGAGTTCCCCTGCTCGTCGCTCCCGCGCCGCTCACCGCGGACGCGGCAGCCGGCATGCCTGCTGGAGGCACCCTTTGAAACGTTCAACACGCCCGACGCGTGCAACGCGATCGGCACGTGCAACGCAATCGGAACGTGCAACTCGATCAGCACGTTCAACTCGATCGGCACGTTCCGCGCACCCGACACGTCTGTCGCGCGCCATGCGCGTGCGGGCCCTGCTCGCCCTCGCCGTCGTCGCCGTGTCGATCTACATCACGATCACCGTCCCCGCCCGGCTCGGTCTCGACCTGCGCGGCGGCACCCAGATCGTGCTGGAGACCCGCGACTCCCCCACCGCAAAGGCCGACGCCGAGGCCACCGACCGCACCTTGGAGGTCCTGCGCCGCCGCGTCGACGCGCTCGGCGTGAGCGAGCCCTCCCTCACCCGTTCCGGAGACCGCCGGATCATCGTCGAGCTGCCGGGTGTGCAAGAGCCCCGGGAAGCCGCCGCCGTCCTGGGCCGCACCGCCCAGCTCACCTTCCACCCCGTACTCGCTGTGGCGGGCCCGGAACGGTCTCAGGAACGAAAGCCCCAACCCGAAAAGTCCGCATCCAACGCACCCAACGCATCCAACGCATCCAACGCATCCAACGCATCCAACGCATCCAACGAAGCCAACGCATCCAACGAAGCCAACGCGACCAACGAATCCAACACATCCAACGCGTCCAAGGAACAGATCCTGCCCGACGAGAGCGGGCAGCGGCTGCGCCTGGGACCGTCCGCGATGACCGGTGCCCATGTCGACGACGCGCAGGCGCAGACGGACCCGCAGAACAGCGTGGGCTGGTTCGTCGGTATCGACTTCAAGAACGCGGGCAAGGACCGGTGGGCCGACCTGACGGGCAAGGCCGCCTGTGCGCAGGTGGGTGACCCGGCCCGCCGGGTCGCCATCGTCCTCGATGGCAAGGTCATCTCGTCGCCGCAGGTGGAGCGCACGGTCGCCTGCGGTACGGGGATCGCCGGCGGGTTCACCCAGATCACCGGCGGTTTCAGCCCCGAGGAAGCCAAGGAACTGGCCGCGCTCATCAGCGGCGGTGCCCTGCCGGTGCCGGTGGAGACCGTCGAACAGCGCACTGTCGGCCCTACCCTCGGCGCTGCGGCCATCGAGGCCAGCGCCTGGGCCGCCATCATCGGCACCGCGCTGACCTGCCTGTTCATCATCGTCGTCTACCGGCTGCTGGGTGGTCTGGCGGCGCTGGCGCTGGCCTGTTACGGCCTGCTGTCCTACGCCCTGCTGGCCGCCTTGGGCGCCACCCTGACGCTCCCGGGCCTGGCCGGTTTCGTCCTGGCCATCGGCATGGCCGTCGACGCCAACGTGCTGGTCTTCGAACGCGCTCGGGAGGAATACGCCAACCCCGGCGCCCACGGGCGCAAGAGTCTGCGGTCGGCGCTGGCCGCCGGGTTCCGCAACGCCTTCAGCGCCATCGCGGACTCCAACATCACCACGCTCATCGCGGCCGGGCTGCTGTTCGTCCTGGCCTCCGGGCCCGTCCAGGGGTTCGGCGTCACCCTGGGCATCGGTGTCCTGGCCTCCATGGTCAGCGCCCTGGTCATCTCCCGCGTCCTCGCGGAGTTCGCGGTGGCCCGCGGCCCCGTGCGGCGGCGCCCCCGCATCACCGGTATCGCCAACACCGGCGCCGTCCGGGCCTGGCTCACCCGCCGCGACCCGGACCTGATGCGTCACCGGCGGCGCTGGCTGGCCGTCTCCGCCGCCGCGCTCATCCTGGCGGTCGCCGGGATCGTCGCCCGCGGCCTGGACTTCGGTGTGGAGTTCACCGGCGGTCGGCTGATCTCGTACTCCACCGCCGCCCCCGTGGACGCCGACCGCGCCCGCGACGCCCTGGCCGACGCCGGCTTCCCGCGCGCCGTCGTCCAGACCTCCGGCGAAGGCGACCTGACCGTCCGCACCGACCGCCTCTCGCACGACGAGGAGACGGAGGTACGCGAGAAGATCCGCGACCTGGGCGGCGGCAAGGCGGAGAAGGTCCGTGACGAGCTGATCGGCCCGAGCCTGGGCGACGAGCTGCGCCGGGGCGCCCTCATCGCCCTGGCGGTGGCGCTGGGCGCCCAACTGCTCTATCTGGCCTTCCGGTTCCGCTGGACACTCGGCGCGGCGGCGGTCGTCGCGATGGCCCATGACGTGGTGATCCTCGTCGGCGTGTTCGCCTGGCTCGGCAAACCCGTCGACGGGGTGTTCCTGGCCGCGCTGCTCACCGTGATCGGCTACTCGGTGAACGACTCGGTCGTCGTCTTCGACCGCGTCAGAGAACTGGAAGGCACCCGCCCCGGCACCCCCCTCGCCCGCATCGCCAACACGGCCCTGCTCCAAACCGTGCCCCGCACCGTCAACACCGGCATGGGCGCGATGTTCATCCTGGCCAGCCTCGCCCTGCTCGGCGGCGACTCCCTGACCGACTTCGCCATCGCCCTGCTCATCGGCATCGTCGTCGGCACCTACTCCTCGATGTTCACCGCCGCACCGCTGGCCATCGAACTGAGCGACCGCGGCAAACGCCCCACGGAAAAGAAGAAGACCCCGACGCGCCGCCCCGCCTCTCAGGAGGCGCGGATTTCCTGATCCGGCGACGGCCCTTCGTACGGCAGCGCTGACCACGCGCGGCGACTGCCAGCGCGCTGCCCTGCTCCGACGCCACTCCGGCGGCCATGCCGTCGGGGGCGGAGGAGCAGGGTGGGGGGCCGGTGCTCCGACCGCTCCCCCTTATGCCCTCAGACCGCGCAAGGTGCTCAGGGCCAAGCGGCCCGCACCGGCACGTCATCGCGGAGCCTCACATCGGAGCCAACCGCCGGTACTCGTGGACCGGCAGCGGAAAACAGGTGGAGAGGAGCGCGGAGCGCAGCTCCCCTGTAAGCGCCGAGGCCAGGAATCGCGTGCAGGTGAGGGGGAAGTGCTCCCAGCGGTCACCACGGGCTTCGTTGATCATGACGGTCCAGTCGTCCGGCTGCCGACCGGGACGGACGAGCCAGTACAAGTACTCACCGTTGTCGGTGGTGGCCCAGGGAATGAGCCGGGCGCCTGCCTCCTCCAGTTCGTCCGGCTTCTTCTCGTACTCCCACAGGCCCTCCAGGTCTTCGGTTTTCCAGTCCGCCCACTTCAGGAGGTCGTAGTTGTCGTTGGGGCAGCCGGGTTCGAGGACGTAGAGGTAGTCGTCCCAGTTGCTCCCGCCATAGACGTGGACGAGTTCCTTGTAGTCGCTCGGCAAGGCCACGCCCAGCGCCTCCTCGACCGGCTCCCAGTCCGTTTCCCGCGGGTGCGGGGGTGGCGGGACCAGTCGGACGAGGCGTGCGAGGGAAACGTTCACGGCGGTGCCCTTCGAAGAGGTCGAGCGTCGCACTCATCCTCTCGTGCCGCACCGCGGGATCTTCCTCCCCCGCGCTCCCCTCACGGTGAGGCGCACCCATCAGGACAAGCGCCCCCCGCATAGGCTTCCGCCCCGTGAACAGACACATACCTTTCGCGCGGCTGCACAACTTCCGCGACCTGGGCGGCTATCCGACGACGGACGGCCAAGCGGTGCGGTGGGGCAGGATCTTCCGCTCCGACTCCCTGGGCAAGCTGGGCGGCGGGGACTGGGAACGGTTCCTCGGCCTGGGGGTGCGTACGGTCATCGACCTGCGGTATCCGTGGGAGATCGACGCCAAGGGCCGCGTCCCCGAGCACGCGTCCTTCGCCTACCACAACTTCAGCATCGAGCACCGCCCTTACGACCAGGCGGGCCTGGGACCGGAGGTGGAGGTGGGGCCCTTCCTCGCCGAGAAGTACGGGGAAGTCACGCATGACGGCGTCAAGGAACTGCGCCGGACCCTCGAAGCGATCGCCACCGGGGACGCACCCGTGGTGTTCCACTGCCAGTCCGGCAAGGACCGCACCGGACTGGTGGCCGCCCTCGTCCTGGACCTGCTCGGGGTCCCGGAGGCGCGGATCGTCGAAGACTTCACGCTCACGGAACGTGCCACGGAAGGGCTCCTGGCCGACTGGCGGGCCGACCGTCCCGGGCAGGAGCCGAGGTGGCCCGGTTACGGCCGCGCGCCTGCGGAGGTCATGCGTCTGTTCCTTGTCTCCTTGGCGCAGCGGCACGGGTCCGTGCGCGGGTATGCCCGTGACCTGCTGGGTGTCGATGACGAGCTGGTGGCCGCTCTGCGCCGACGCCTGCTCGAACCGGCTTCCTGACCGAGCGGGGGTTCCGTCGGGTGGGGCTTGGTGCTTCATCGCGCGAGTGCTTCATCGCGCGGCGGGACGGCTTGCGCTCCGCCTCATGGACGGACGAGTCGGCGCGCGGCCGGATGATCTGGCGCGCGGCGGCCCTTGCCGGTGGGCGGCCTTGGGGACGCCGGGGCACCGTCTCGGGCTGGGACCGTTTCGTCCGGATCGACAGACGCCGCAGCCCGGATGCCGCGCGGTCGGCGGCACCCGGGCCAGGGGTGGTCTCAGGCCGAGAGGCGCTCGGCGAGTTCCTTCGCCTTCGCCTCGGCCTCTTCGAAGGCGCGGGTGCGGGAGGCCTCGAAGAGCGGGACCAGTTCGGCCATCGCCGGGTTGTGCGGGGCCATGGTCAGCTCCGGGACGATGAAGTCGGCCTCCATGCCGAAGCCGTCGACGAGGACGGCCTTGAGGTAGTTCTGCACGTACTCGTACGGCTCGCGCGGGGTGCCCGGCGCGTAGGAGCCGCCCCGGCTGGCGACGACGGTGACCGGGGTGCCCTTGACGGACTGGGCGCCGCCGGCGGTGCGGCCCATGAGGATCACGGCGTCCAGCCAGGCCTTGAGGGTCGAGGGGATCGTGTAGTTGTACATCGGGGCGCCGATCAGCACCGCGTCTGCCTGCTCCAGCTCCTCGATGAGCCGGACGCGCTCGGCGAAGGCGGCGGCCTGCTCGGGGGTGTGCGAGGCCGGGTCGGTGAGGCCGGCGGTGTGTGCGTCGGCGGTGATGTGCGGGACGGGCTGCGCCGCGAGGTCGCGGTAGACAACCGTTCCCTCGGGGTGCTGCTCCTGCCAGTGCGCGCGGAACGCGGCCGTCACGGCGCGCGAGGCCGAGGCCTCGCCCGGGAACACGGAGGAGTCGATGTGCAGCAGGGTGGCCATGGGGGTCTCCAGAAGAACGGACGGGACAGCCCGGCACCGGCGAGGTACTGGGCTGCTGTTTCGTACTCAACTATTTCTAGCATAGGTACTTACTTTTTTTCAGCCCCCTACCCGGAGGTAGTACCCTGGAAGGCATGGCGACGGAGCGGAACCACGGCAGCACGGCCTGCAAGCGGGTGGACGAGGGCATCACCCGCGTCTTCCACCTGCTCGGAAAGCGCTGGAGCGGCCCCATCGTGGCCGTCCTGGTGGAACAGCCCGCACACTTCGCCGACCTGCGCCGGGCCATCCCCGGCATCAGCGAGCGCATGCTCTCCGACCGGCTGGCGGAACTCGGCGCCGCCGGCCTCGTCCTGCGCCAGGTCGACGAGGGCCCGCCGCTGCGCGTTTCCTACCGGCTCACCGAGGCCGGCGCCGCCCTGGAGCCCGCCCTCAGGGAACTGGCGGAATGGGCGAAAACCCACCTGCCGGACGCCGGGCCCTGTACCGGGGCGCTCTCGGAGCGTCCGGAGCGTCCGGCCGACGCGCGGGCATAGCCGGTTCGGGGTGGGCGACCCAGCCCGATCGGTTCGGGTCTAGCCGGTTCGGTTCGGGTCTAGCCGGTTCGGCGCGGATCTAGCCGGTTCGGCGCGGATCTAGCCGGTTCGGTTCGGTGGCGGCTCAAGGAGCGCCCTGGCGCCTGTCCGAGTCCTCCCCTGCCCCCAGAGCGCCGCTCACGCCGCGTCCCCGGTCTCCGTCTGCGCCACGTCGCCCAGTTCATCGACCAGGTCCCACGCCTGTTTGTAATCCAGTCCGTCGATCTTCAGCGGTCCGGCCGCCGAGGCCGTCGTCACCACGACCGTGGACAGACGGAACATCCGCTGCAACGGGCCCCGGATCGTATGGGCGGTCTGTATGCGCGCCATCGGCGCCACCCACCACTGCTCGCGCACCCACCCCGCGCGCGTGAACAGCGCGTCGCGCGTCATCTCCCAGCGGTGCATCCGGTACCGCCACGGCGGCATCACCACCGCGTACACCAGCCCCGGCACCCCGACGACCGCCGCCGACAGCAGCAGCCACGGACGGGCCGGGGCGATCAGCAGGGCGAGCAGGCCCAGGACGAGGACGGGTGGCACCACGGTGAGCAGGGCTCGCGTCAGCCACCAGCCGATCGCCCGACGGTTGACCGGGTTGCTCGGTGGGCGGAGGACGGTTTCCCCGCCTTCCTCGCCGGTGCGGCCGGTGTTGGGTAAGGGAGGGACATCGGTCGCGGAATCGGTCATCGTCAGCTTCGAAGGCGTCGTGAACGGTCGGATTCGCGTGCGTTGGGGAAATCATCCTGCATGGTGGGGCGTTCGGCGTCTCCCGGTGTGAGTCGGCAGCTCCGGTCTGGCGGGATGACGGATGGCACGCGTCAGGCGACCGCTTCCACGGCCGGACGCCGGATGTGCCCCTATTTCTGGCGGTCGGACGACAGGCCCCCACCGTCGGCCGTCGGTTCCCCACCGTCGGCCGTCGATTCCCGGCCGTCGGCCGTCGTGACGGTGCCCTCGACGAGGTCGCGCAGCTGTGAGCGGGCGGTGATGCCCAGCTTGGGGAAGCTGCGGTAGAGGTGTGAGCCGACCGTGCGCGGGGAGAGGTAGAGCTTTTCGCCGATCTCGCGGTTGGTCAGGCCCCGGGCGGCGAGGCTGACGATCTGCCGCTGCTGCGGGGAGAGTTGGGCGATCGCGTCGGGGGACGGGTCCGTGACGCCGAGGCCGGCGGCCCGGGATTCGGCCTCGGCGCGCTCGGTCCACGGGTGCGCGCCCAGGCGCCGGAAGGTCTCCAGCGCTTCGGCGAGCGGTCCCCGCGCCTCGGCGATGCGGCGTCGGCGGCGCAGCCACTCGGCGAGGTCGAGCAGGGTCTGGGCGCGTTCGAAGGGCCAGTGGGCGAGGGCCGGGTCGGCAAGCGCCGCCCGGAAGTGCGGCTCGGCGTCCTCGGGGTCGGCCAGCAGGCCACGGGCCCGGGCGAGGAGCGCGCGCAGGCGGGGTGAGGCGCCCTCCGCGAGCGTGCGGGCGGAACGCTCGACGATCGCGGCGGCGTCCTCGCGACGGCCGCAGCGCACGGCGGCGGCGGCCAGTTCGGCGAGGGACGGGTAGGAGGCGTGGTAGTGCACGGGCGCGCCCTCCGCCGTGAAGATCATGCGGAGGTGGTCGTACGCGGTCTCGTACGCACCGTCCGCGGCTGCCGCGGCGCCCAGCGCGCGACGGGCATAGACGGCGACGGAGCGGCTTTCCAGCGGATCGATCAGGGCGAGCGCCGCCTCCACCCGGGCCCGGGCCGACGCGGTGTGCCCCTGGTAGGCCAGCACGGTGGCGTCCACGGTGGCCGCGCAGGCGACGGCGTGGTCGAGGCCGGTCGCCCGGCCGACCGCGGTGGTGCGGGCGCAGGCCGCGCGCGCTCGTTCCCACCGTCCGCGCTCCACGTAGGCCCAGGCGACCGCGCCGCCCAGCCCCTCCGGCAGCGTCCCCCGCAGTTCCCAGCGGTCGAAGGCCGCGTCGAAGGCGCGGACGGCCTGCGGGGTCTCGTCCAGCAGCCAGGCCATGATCCCGACGGTGGTGAGGTGCTCCGGCCGGGTTGCCGCCTCGGCGGCCAATCGCGGGAGGAGGGGAACGAGTGCGGCCCGGTCGGTGATGGGGTCCGAGACGGTTCGCACCCAGGTGCGCAGGCCCACGGACGAGGCGTCCTCGGGGAGGCGTCGCAGGAGGTCCCGGATGCGGTGGCGTTGGGGGTCCTCTCCGCTGTAGAAGCGGACCACGGCGGCGCCCGCCAGGAGGTCCAGCGCGGCGGCGGGCCGCGAGGCCGCCAGCTCTTCGGCGTCCTCGGTCAGTCGGGAGAAGACGGCGGTGTGGTGCGCGGTCAGGATCGCCAGTCGTCCGGCCTGCACGGCGACGTCGGCCAGGAGCGACGGGTCGTCCGTGCGGGCGCGGGCCGCGGCGGCCAGTTCCTCGACCCAGGCGAGGTCCCCGGTGAACACGGCCGCCGAAGCGGCTTCCACCAGCAGCCGGGCGCTCTCCTCACGCCTCGGCGCGAGCTCGGCGGCGCGCTGGAGGGCCTTGGCCGCCGCCGCGTGGCCACCACGGCGGCGGGCCCGGCCTGCGGTCCGCTCCAGCTCCGCCGACACGGCCGCGTCCGGGCCCGGACAGGCGGCGGCCAGGTGCCAGGCTCGCCGGTCCGGCTCGTCGCGCAGCAACTCGGCGAGCGCGAGGTGGGCCTCGCGCCGGGCGCCCAGGGGCGCGGCGTGGTAGACGGCGGACCGGACCAGCGGGTGACGGAACCGGAGGTCCGGGCCGGTCCGCCGGATGAGCGCGGCCTGCTCGGCGGGGAGCCAGATGTCGTCCTTGGTGGAGGGCCAGCCGTCTTCATTGGTCAGCGGCCAGACGGCGTCCTTGGTGGACGGCCAGCCGTCGTCCTTGGTGGGCGACCAGACCTCGTCCTTGGTGAACGGCCAGATGTCGTCCTTGGTGGGCGACTGAGTGTCGTCCCCGGTGGACGGCCGGATGCCGTCCTTGGTGGGCGACTGAGTGTCGTCCCCGGTGGGCGGCCAGGTGCCGTCATCCGCCGGACGCAGCCGGGTGCCGTTCCCGGCGGGCGGACGATCGTCCTCCTCGGCGCGTGGTCGGGCAGCGTCCTGCGCCGGACGCGACCAAGCACCGCCCCGCACAGGCAGCCTGGCATCCTGACCGGCGTACCGCCGGGTGCCCTGCTCGGTCGGCGGCCCAGCGCCCTCCCCCGCACGCGAACGACCCTCGGCCTCCTCGGCGCGCGGCCAGCCGTCGTCCCCCGCCCACGGCCGGCCCTCCCCCTCGGCCCGCAGCAACCCGGCCGAGACGGCGAGGGCGGAATCCACGGGCTCCATGGCCGACAGGAGCAGCAGGGCCCGCGTCGTGGCGGCGGGGAGGTCGTTCAGGCGGGCGGCGAAGGCCCGCTCCAAGTGGTCCGTGACGGGTAGCGGGCCCGCGGACGGCAACGGTACGGCCGCGTCGTGGGCGGTGGCTGCCCGCGTCAGTTCCACGAGGGCCAGGGGGTTGCCGAGCGCCTCGTCGAGGATGCGCGTTCTGAGGTGGCCGGTGGGGCTCTTCGGCCGCAGGTCGAGGAGCCGGTTGGCCGCGGCGTTGTCGAGTGGTCCGAGGGTGAGCGTCGGTGCGTGCCGGTCGAATTCCAGGAGGAGGTCGGCGCCACGCGCCGCGATCAGCATCGTGACCCGTTCGCCTTCCAGCCGCCGGGCGGCGAAGGACAGCGCTTCCAGGGAAGCCCGGTCGCACCACTGCGCGTCATCCAGCACCACGAGCACGGGACGCCGCTCACCCAGGGCCGAGAGCAGACCGAGCACGGCGACCCCGATCAGCATGCGAGGGGACGCGCTCGATCGCCGGGGCATGGCGGGTTCCATACAGGCGGTCGCGCTCGACCGCCTGGACGTGGCCGGCTCCGCGCCGAAGGCGTCCCGGAGCGCGGCGCGTTGTCTCTCCGGCAGACCGTCCACCTCGGCCGACACCGGCCGCAGCAACTGATGCAGGGCCGAGAACGGCAGGCTCGACTCCGACTCGCTGCCCGCTGCACGCAGAACGTGAGCGCCGCCGACTTCGGCCCGACGCACCGCGCGGTCCAGCAGCGCGCTCTTCCCCGTGCCCATGTCGCCGACCAGCGTCACCACCGGGTCGGTCGACACCAGGTCGTCCGACACCAGGTCCACCGCGTCCACCGCACCTACGGCGTCCACCGCGCGAAACAGGCGTGCCAGCTCCGCGTCCCGGCCGACGATCGGCTCCCCGGGCCCCAGAGCCGGATCCGGCCCCGGACCCGGATTTGGCCTCCCGACCGCCCCGAGGTCGCCTGCGTGCTCGTCCACCGGGTCTCCAGAATTCGTGGCCCTTCGAACGGAGCCGCCTTGCGTCTTGCCCCATCCACCCTACGCACGGCCGTGCCCACGGACGGCGACATAATGCTCATATTTACGCATATATCGGCGCACGCGCAGGTGCGTACAGGTGCAGTCACGTGACGGATACCGCGCGCCCGGGGCGGCTCGTACGGTTCAGGAAATCCCCCGAATTTCCCATCCCCGAATTACCGGGCATTCCCAATACATTCCCAAAGAACCGCAAGGATCCCCCATGGAACAGATCACACTCGGAAACGTCACCATCACCCGCGTATGGGAATACTTCGGCTCCGTCGACATGACGCCCGGCACCTTCTTCCCGGAAAGCCCGAAGGAGGCGTGGGACGACGGCGCCTCCTGGCTGGTCCCGCATTTCCTGGATTCCGGGTCGGGAATGGTGAATTCCGCGATCCAGACCTGGCTGCTGCGCAGCGAGGGCAGGACCATCCTTGTCGACACCGGCGTGGGCAACCACAAGGAACGCCCCTACGCGCCGGTCTGGAGCCGCCTCGAAACCGATTTCCTCGCCAATCTCGCCCGGGCCGGTGTCGAGCCCGAGGACGTGGACATCGTCATCAACACGCATCTCCACATCGATCACGTCGGCTGGAACACGTATCTGGACGGTCGGCGCTGGGTGCCCACTTTCCCCAACGCCACCTATCTGATGCCGAAGGACGATTTCGACTTCTGGAATCCCGAGAACGGCCATAAGCCGCTGCTCGGCCGAGGCAACCAAAACGTCTTCGAGGACAGCGTGGCCCCCGTACACCAGGCCGGCCAAACGCTGCTGTGGGAGAACAGCCACCGGATCGATACCGCCCTCCGCCTGGACGCGGCTCCCGGGCACACCCCCGGCTCCTCCATCCTGACCCTCACCTCCGGGACGGACCGCGCGGTGTTCGTCGGCGACATGCTGCACAGCCCGGTGCAGATCCTCGAACCGGACGCCAACAGCTGCTTCTGCGAGGACCCCGCCGGCGCCCGGGCCACCCGCCGCAAGGTGCTGGGCTGGGCGGCCGACAACAACGCGCTCGTGATCCCCGCCCACCTGGGCGGCCACGGCGCCGCCGAGGTAACCCGCGACGGAGAGAAGTTCGCCGTGAAGGGCTGGGCCCCCTTCGCCCCGTACGGCAAGTACAGCAAGCGGACCTGAGCCCCGCGGAAAGGCACCCGGCATGCGCCCCCAGACACCACGGCTGACGTCCACTCCCCAGTGACCACGGCTGACACGCGTCCCCCCAAAGACCACGGCTGCCACATGTCCTCCCAAAAACCACGACTGACACGCGTCCCCCCAAAGACCACGGCTGACATGGACTCCCCAATGACAACAACTGGCACTCACTCCCCAAAGACCACGGCTGACACACACCCCCTGGTGACCACGGCCCAAGGAACCGTCCGCGGCCTGCGCCAGAACGACGGCACCACCGCCTTCCTGAACATCCCCTACGCCGCCCCACCCAGAGGCGCCGACCGGTTCGCACCGCCCCAACCGCACGCGCCGTGGGACGGCGTCCGGGACGCCACCGTGCCGGGGCCCACCGCGCCGCAGTCCGCGCGCACGCTCGGCAGTGTGGACATGTCCCCCTACTTCGGCGCCGGTTGGAGCCGTGGCGAGGACTACCTGACCGTCAGCCTCTGGACGCCCGCCACCGCGCAGGGCGACCTGCCCGTCATGGTGTTCGTCCACGGCGGCGGGTTCGTCGCCGGATCGACGCGGTCCGCGCTGTACGACGGCTCCGCCTTCGCCCGCGACGGCGTCGTCCTCGTCACCCTCAACTACCGGCTGGGCATCGCCGGGTTCCTCGACCTCCCCGGCGCGCCCGCCAACCGCGGTCTGCTCGATGTCGTCGCCGCGCTGCGCTGGGTGCGGGAGAACATCGCCGCCTTCGGCGGTGACCCGCACAACGTCACCCTCTTCGGGCAGTCGGCCGGGGCCACCATCGTCGGCGGCGTCCTCGCCACGCCCGAGGCCGCGGGCCTCTTCCGGCGGGCGATCGTCCAAAGCGGCAGCGGCCGGGGCGCGTTCACCACCGAGCAGGCGGCCCGCGTCACCCGGGCGGCGGCCGAAGCCCTCGGCGTCGAGCCGCACGTCGACGCCTTCGCGGCGATCCCCGACGACCGCCTGGTCGAGACCGCCTCCCACCTCACGGGCATCGACCTGCGGACCGCGACGCACCACGATCCGCTGCTCGGACTCAGCCCCTTCAGCCTGGTCCTGGACACCCAGCCCGCCGCGTCCGTCGCCGTCGGCCTCGGCGCCGACGTCGACCTCCTCATCGGCACCAACGCCGAGGAGGGAAACCTCTACCTGGTGCCCGTGAACAAGTACGCCACCTCGACGGCCGGGGACGTCGACGACGCGGCGGCGCGCTCACATCCGGAGCCGAAGCAGCTCGTCGAGGTCTACCGAACGGCACGTCCCGAGGCGTCCTTCGGCGAGCTGCGCTCCGCCATCATGGGCGACGCGCTGTTCGGCGCGGGCAGCCGGGCCCTGGCCGACGCACACGCCGCCCATCCCGGGTCCGCCACCCACGTCTACGAGTTCGCCTGGCGGTCGCGGGCCCTGGACGGAGAACTCGGTGCCACCCACGCCGTCGAGCTCCCCTTCGTCTTCGACCTCGCGCACCTCCCCCAACTGCACGGCCCCACCGCCCTGCTCGGCCCAGACGAGCCCCCGGCGGATCTCGCCGCCCGCGTGCACGAGACCTGGGTGCGGTTCGCCAGGACCGGCGACCCCGGCTGGGCTCCGTACGACACCGAGCGCAGGTCCACCATGCGCATCGATGGAGAGTGGACCCAGGTGGACGACCCTCGCGGCCGGGAACGGCGGGTCTGGGGCTGATCCGTCGCGCGTCTCCGCCTGCCCGCGCTTCCGAGGAAGGGCAGGGTCGGAGGACCAGGGGGAGTCGCGGTTCGGGGGCGGATTCCTCGTGCCCGGGCGGCTCCCGCGCCCTGGTGCCGACCCTGGCGGATCAGCGGGCGAGGGATACGGCGAAGGGCTGGAATCCGTGTCGGCGCAGGATGTGGGGCACCACCAGGATCATGGCCTCGGTGGCGCGGGCCGTGGTGATGTCGCCGAGGTCCTCGATCCACGCGGGCTGCCAGCCCAGATCGCCGAGCAGGCCGGTGACCGTCTTCTTCGCGTGTTCGTCGTTGCCCGACACATAGGCGGTCGGCGGGGTGGCCAGGGTTTCGGGGGCGGTCATGACCATGAACAACATGGTGTTGAGGGTCTTGACCACGCGGGTGTCCGGGAGGGCGTCCTGAAGTCGCTCGGCGAGGCTGCTGCCGGGGTAGCACAGGGCGCCGGGCAGGCCGTCCTCGGTGTCGATGGTCGCGTTGGAGACGTCGACGAGTATCTTTCCGGCGAGTTCGGCGCGCAGATCGGTGAGGCGGTCCAGGGTGCTGTCGCCGGGCGTCGCGTTGATCACGATGTCCGCGGTGCGGGCGGTGGTGCGCTGGTCGGCGAAGGAGACGCCGGGGGCGGTCCCTTCGGCGGGCGCTGTCATCCGTTCCCTCTGCTCCTTCGGGCTCCGGCTGCCGAGGATGACGTGGTGCCCGGACGAGGCGAGCTTGCCGGCGAGGTTGGCGCCGACGCGTCCGGCGCCCAGGATGCCGATGCTGGTCATGAGGTGGTGCTCCTTTGCGGTGTCGAGTGGGGCTCGTGGTGTCAGGTAGAAATCGCGTGTCGAGTCGGACGCGCCTGTCGAGTGGGACTCACGCGTCCGGTCGGGGTCGCGCGTCCAGCCGGGTCACGCGTCGAGTCGGACTCGCGCGTCGAGACGGATGAACGGGAGGGAGCGCGGGCCGCTGCGAACGCTCCGCGCTCAGGCGGCCGACGACAGGACCTTGGACGACAGGGCCTTCGGCGACAGGACCTTGAGGGCGGCGGCGTGGATGCCGGGGGCGGCGGCCAGGAAGTCGGGGCTGCCCGTGCTCCACGGCTTGCCCGCCAGGTCGGTGACGGTGCCTCCGGCCTCCGAGACCAGCAGGGCACCGGCGACTAGGCCGGAGCGGACGTCGGAGAACTGCCAGAACGCGTCCATGCGTCCGGCGGCGACGTGGATGAGCTGCAAGGTGGCGGGAACGGAGACGCGCACGACGAGGCCGCCCGCGAGCATCGCGGCGACCGACTCGCCGATCCGCCGGAAGGTGCGGTGGTCCTCACCGGGCTTGGCCTGGCCGGTGCCGGTGAGCGCGGCGCCCAGGTCCGTCTTGGCGGACACCTTCAGAGGCAGGTCGTTGAGGCGGGCGCCGCCGCCGGCGACGGCGGTGTAGGTGTCGCCGGTCAGCGGCAGGTGGACGACGGTGAGGACGGGCTGGTTGTCGCGGACCAAGGTGGCGGTGACGGCCCAGTCCGGCATGCCGTGGACGTGGTTGATGTTGCCCTCGGCGGGGTCGACGACCCACCACTCCCCAGGGGGGAGCGCGCCGCCGGCCAGCTCGTCCTCGGCCCACCGCGCTCCCGGCCTGGCCCGCAGCAGCGGTTCCCGCAGCACGTCCAGCACCGCGTCGTCGTTGGCGTGGATCTCTTCGACGACCTCGCTCAGGCTCACGCCTCGCGCGTGCGGGACGTAGCGCTCGCGCAGGGTGAGGCCGGCGGTCCTGACCGCGGCGGTCGTGTCGGACATCAGCGTCGTACCGGCGTCGAAAGGCATGGCTGTGCTCATGGCGGGCTCCCTGGGGTCGGTCGATGCGGGGCGGTTCGTTCCGCACCCGCAATGCGACCGTAGGCGAGCCGATCATTAGCAACAAGTGCATGCTTTTCACTCGTACAGTTACTCTCATGCAACTGGACTTGAACCTGCTCACCGCCCTGGACGCGCTGCTGGAAGAGGGCAGCGTCGCCGGTGCCGCGGCCCGCCTCCACGTCACCGCGCCGGCGATGAGCCGCTCCCTGGGCCGCATCCGCAAGGCCACCGGTGACCAGATCCTGGTCCGCACCGGCCGCAGCATGGTCCCCACCACCCGTGCGCTGGCCATGCGCGCCCAGGTCCACGCCCTCGTACAGCAGGCGCACCGGCTTCTGTCCGCGCAGCAGGAACTCGACCTGGCGGCTCTGGAGCGCGTGTTCACCGTGCGCTGGCACGACGCCCTGACCGCCGCATGCGGCACGGCCCTGGTCGCCGCCGTCCACCGCCAGGCCCCCGGCGTCCAACTGCGCCTGCCCGCCGAACCCGGCACGGACACCCCCGAGCTGCGGCGAGGAGAAGTCGACCTCGCATCCAGCTCCAGCCGGTCCGCGCTGCCCGACGTCCGCCACCGTCTCGTCGGCAGCGACCGGCTCGTCGTCGCCGTCCGCCCCGGCCACCCGCTCACCGAAGGCCCACTGAGCATCGAGCGCTACGCCGCCGCCGAACACCTCACCGTCTCGCGGCGCGGACGCCTGCACGACCCGATCGACGACGCCCTGACGCCACACGGGCACGAACGCCGGATCGTCGCCGCCGGGCCCACCACCACCTTCGCGCTGCGACTCGCCCTCGAAACCGACCTGGTGGTCACCCTTCCCGACGCGGTCACCCGCGCCACCCGGGACCAGCTCGGCCTGGTCACGCTGCCGCTGCCCCTCCAGTCGCCCGACATCCCGCTGTACCTGCTGTGGCACCAGCGCTACGACGACGACCGCGCCCACATCTGGCTACGCGACCTGGCCACCGAAACCGTCCAGGCCCTGTTCACGCCAGCGCCCGCCTCCCCGCAGGCCCCGTGACCGCCCGGCCCCCATGACCGCCCGGGCCGGGCGGTGACCGGTACGCACCGATCCGGACGGTCCCATGCCGATCCAGACGACAACCTCACGCCGCCCCAGGCGCCCCCACCAAAGCCCCGCCAACGACCGCCATGACGACGAACACGGCAGCGACCCCCGCCGTGACCTTCGTCCGCTCGGCCGCCGCCGTCGTGGCGCGGTACAGCAGGTACTCCAACGGGCCGCGGCGGAAGAAGCGGGACCACAGGACGGCCGGCAGCATGGCTGCGGCGATGAAGCCGAGCAGGACGAGCAGCGGCGGGCCGAGCGGTTCCTCATGGTGGTCCAGGACGGCGATGAGCCCGATGTGGAAGACGTAGGCCGTCAAGGACATGGTGCCCACGGCGATCACCGGTGTCAGGACGCGCCGGACGCGGACCCACCGCCCGATCACGGTGAGGCACACCACCAGCACGCACAGCGCGACCCCGGTGTTGGCCAGGAGGGAGAACGTGGTGCCGCTGTGCGGTGCGGCCACCCACATCCACGCCGCGCTGGGGCTGTCCGGCAGCCCGGCCCTGTCCGACCACCAGGACTCCATCACCGCACTGCTGTCGAAGGCGGTTTCGGACAGGGTGCGGGGCAGACCGGGCACCAGGTGCAGCGCGAGCCACGAACCACCGTGCCCGGCGAGCGCCAGACCGGCCCCGACCAGGCCCAGCCGTACGCGGACGAGCCGGGAGGCGAGGTCGAGGCGGGCCACCGCCATACCGGCGATGACGAAGGGCAGCCACACCAGGGCCGGGTAACTGCCGGTGAAGAAGAGGTCGGTGAAGCCGTCCGTGCCGCTGAGCCGGGCCAGCGGGTCGTGGGCGATGACGGTCTCGTGCCACGCGTCGCTCTCGATCGGCCCCAGGGACGCGTACCAGACCTGCGGCAGCACCAAGGCGGTACCGGCGGCCAGGATCGCCAACGTCGCGGGGCGCAGGCGGTACAGCGGGAGGACCAGGACGAAGAAGAGGCCGTAATAGGCCAGGATCACCTCGACCGACGTTCCGGCCATGGTGAGCGCGGTGCCCAAGAGGAGAAGGATCGCGGCACGGACCACGACCCGGAGCACCGCCTGTCGCCCCTCCACACCGATCTTCGGCTCACGGCGCCCGGTGAGCAGGACGAGGGAGAAGCCGGCGAGGAAGGCGAAGAGGGCGGACGAACGGCCGTGCGCCAACTCCATGACGAAGCCGATGACACCGCCCTCGCTCGGGTCGGGCCCGACATGCGCCGCGTACATCCCGAAGACGGCGAGCCCCCGCGCGAGGTCCACGCCGATCAGACGACCGGTCGAGGGCGGGTGCCGGGCGTGAGCGGCCTCAGAGGGGACACCCTGTGAAGTCACGTACTGGGTCATGCCCCCACAGTGGAAAACCCGCAGGTCGCCGGCCTATCCGCCAGAGGTCCGGACACCCTCCGCCGGGTGGCGGGGACACCCCCGCC
>NZ_JBEXNM010000041.1:0-77327 GCF_040611095.1 Streptomyces sp. NPDC003077
GCACTCTCCGTGAGAGTGCCGGGCGCGGGAAGGGGCGCCGCCGCCCCGCCGGTCGCGCGGGGTCAGGCGATGGCCGCCCCGGCGGCGGCCCCGTCGTCGCCGTCGCCACCGATGCCCGGGTACGCGTCTCCCAGCCCCGGGAAGGCGTCCCCGCGAGCGGGGAACTCTTCCGCGGCACCGGGGAGCGGACCGGCGAGCCCGGCGGCCTCGTCGATCACGAAGTAGCGGGCCAGTCCCGTCAGGCCCAGCAGTCGCCGTACGCTCCGGCTGGCCGCGACGCCCGCCAGCCGCAGGCTGCCGCCCCGGGACTCGGCGCGATGCCGGGCCCGGCACAGCAGGGACAGTCCCCCGCAATCCATGAAGGTCACCGCGCGGACGTCCAGCACCACGTCGGGGTGGCGCCCGCCGGTGATCTCGTCCAGCCGCCCGGACAGCTCGGTGGCGGCCAGGATGTCCATTTCTCCGCTCAGTTCCACCACGATGCCGAAGCCCGCCGGGCGTTCCCGGCTTCCGAATCCGTGTCCCTCGATCACCATGACCGCTCTACCTCCGTGGCCAAGCGCGCGATGCCCCCATGCGTGGCGGTGGAGCGGTACGGAAGTTGGGGGACTCGCCAGGTCTGGACCAGGCGGGGGATACCACCGACGGCGCTCGGCATCCGCGCGGTGCCAGCCTCCGGCGGGGTCCGGGTCGTTGGCTGTGCCCATACGTGTCTACGGCTTACCCGCTGGCAGCGGGCTCAGTCGCGGCGCGGAATACGTAAAGAGGTTGTCTCAAACTCATCCCCTGCCCCCCCGTTCCTGGACGCCCCACCAGCGCGGAAGGCCCTTCGGCGATCACTCGCCCGCGCCGTTTCCCGGTACCGGCCCCGGGTACTCCGGAAGCCCGCCCTCCCCCGGCACGAGGAAGGAAATCCCTGATGACGTTCAATCCATTGGAGCAGCGCGGCATTCCGCTGGAACGGCAAGTGCGCACCTGGCGGGAACTCGACGTGCAGCCCATCGACCCGGACCACTGCGATCCGTACACCCGCTGCCGGGTCATCACCATGAACGGCATCGAGGTCGAGGCGGTCCTCTTCAGCCACCAGATGGCCCGGCACTGCCCCGACCCGGAGGTCAAGCGGCAGCTCGCCCGCACCCGCTACATCGAGGCGCAGCAGCAGAAGGCCGTGAACTGGCTGCTGCCGGGGGTCTCCTCGGTGCTGGAGACCACGATCGCCTACGAGCAGGTGGCCGTGGACCTCACCGCCTGGGTCGCCCGGATGGAGCCGGACCCCTACCTCAAGCAGGCGTACCAGTTCGGCGTGCTGGAGGACTTCGACCACCTGTACCGGTACGCCAACCTCTACGAGATGATCGAGCACCGCAAGGCGGACAGCATCGTCGACCAGCTCACCGAGGTCATGCCGGGCCGGCCGACGAAGTTCCACCACCGCGACCCGGTGGACAACGTGCGGGACCCCTACGACCGCACCCGCACCGACCCGCTCTCCAAGCTGCACGCGTTGACGATCATGTCGGCGGAGCAGCAGACCATGAACTTCTACATGAACACCGGGCCCACCTACATGGAGCCCATCGCCCGGCAGCTCTACCAGGAGATCGGGCTCATCGAGGAGGAACACGTCACCCACTACGAGTCGCTGGTGGACCCCGGCGAGACCTGGTGGGAGCAGCTCGTCAACCACGAGTACAACGAGTGCTACCTGTACTACTCCTTCATGGAGCAGGAGCCCGACCCCCGAGTGAAGTCCCTCTGGGAGCTGCACCTGAACATGGAGCTGGAGCACCTGCGGACCGCCTGCGACCTCATGCGCACCCACGACGGCCGGGACCCGGAATCCGTCCTGGCGCCGCGGCTCCCCAACGTCCTCACCTTCGAGCCCAACAAGGGCTACCTGCGCGAGCTGCTCGACACCCAGATCGACCTCACCACCCTCGGCGCCGGGTACGTCCGCGAGGCCCACGAGCGGTTCGAGGCCATGCAGGAGCGGATCAACGGCGGTGAGCAGCCGCCCAGCGAGCGGGTCATGGCGCAGCACCGGCAGATGTTCGGCCGCGAGTACCGCTCCCAGACCGAGGGCGAACACCCGGACCCCGCCCAGCGCGAGCAGAGCTGACGGCCCCCGGGAACAGGAGCGAGAAGGAGGACACGATGAACCCCCAGTCCCCGACCGCGGGCGCCCCGGACGCGGGCAGTGACGTCGTGGCGCTGCTGATGGCGCAGCACGGCGAGATCCGCAACCTCTTCGACGAGGTGGAGCGGAGCAACGGCGACGCCCGCCGGAACGCCTTCCGGCGCCTGGTCCGGCTGCTGGCCGTGCACGAGACCGCGGAGGAGGAGGTCGTCCACCCCTTCGCGCGCCGGTCCGTCCCCGGTGGCGAGCAGGTGGTGGACGACCGGCTGACGGAGGAGAAGGAGGCCAAGGAGGTGCTGGCCCGGCTGGACGAGACCGACACCGACGACCCCAAGTTCCTTCCGCGGCTCCAGTCCCTGCGCACCAGCGTGATGGCGCACGCCCGCGCCGAGGAGCGGTACGAGTTCACCCACATCCGCCGGCACGCCGACGCGGCCCGGCTCGCCTCGATGGCCAAGGGTTTCCGGGCCGCCGAGGCGATGGCCCCGACCCACCCGCACCCGGGCGTGGAATCGGGCGCGAAGAACATGGCGCTGGGCCCGCTCGCGGCTCTGATGGACCGCACCAAGGACGCGGTCCGTAAAGCCATGGGCAAGGACGGCTGAGCTGCCGGACCCCGGCGGGTGATCTCCCGGGCGGTGGGGCAGAAAGGCGGTGCACCCCAAGGGACGGGCGTGCGGGGCGCTCGGAAAGGGGTGCTGTGGAACAGGATGGGCGGACCCCCGGAGGGGATGACGACGCGCCGGGACCACCAGGTCCGGGGCCGGACGAGGACGCGCCGGGACCACCGGGCCCGGGACCGGACGAGGACGCGCCGGGACCACCGGGCCCGGGACCGGACGAGGACGCGCCCGGACCACCGGGCCCGGGACCGGACGAGGACGCCTCGGGACCGCCGGGTTCCGGACGGGGCGCCGGGATGCCGCGGAGCCGGGGGCAGGGCCGGGGCGCGGCGGTAGGTGAGGCCGAAGGGCGCGCCGTGAGGCGGACGGGTGACGCGGTACCGGTCAGCGGTGCGCGCCCGGCCGGCTCGCACACGAGCGCTCCGCCGCCGAAGGACCGCTTTCCCCCACCGGCCGCGGGCGGTGCCGTGATGGCCACCGGCATCGTCTCCGTCGGGCTGCGGACGACCGGCTGGCCCGTGGCGTCCGGCGTGCTGCTGGTCGTCGCCGTGGCCCTGTGGGTGGCGCTGGCCGGGGTCTTCGTCTGGCGGCTGTGGCGTGACGTCCACCGGTGGCGGGCGGACGCGGACACCCCGCCCGCCCTGACGGGGGTCGCCGCCACCACCGTCCTGGGCACCCGGCTCGCCCTGACCGGGGCGCGGCCGGTCGCCCTCGCGCTGCTGGCGCTGTCGGTGGCGCTGTGGCTGGTGCTGCTGCCCTCGGTCGTCCGGCACCTGCGGCGCCGGATGCCGGGCGCGGTCTTCCTGGTCTGCGTGGCCACCCAGGGGCCGGCCGTCCTCGGCGCGACCCTCGCCCCGGTTCCCGGCACGCGGTGGCTGACCGGGACGGCCACCGGCTTCTTCCTCCTCGGGGTGCTCCTGTACGTGGCGGTGTTCCCCCTCTTCGACGCCCGCCAGGTGTGGACCGGCACCGGCGACCACTGGGTGGTGGCGGGCGCGCTGGCCATCTCGGCGCTGGCCGGCTCCAAGCTGCTGCCCGTCATGGACCCGCACGGCGCGGTACGGGCGCTGCCCGGCGCGTACGGCGTGGTGCGGGTGGCGACCCTGGTGCTGCTGGCCCTGGCCCTCGCCGGGTACGCGCTGCTGGTCTGGGCCGAGGCCCGCCGCCCCCGCACGACGTACGACATCCGCCGCTGGTCCACCGTCTTCCCGCTCGGGATGACGGCGGTCGCCTGCCTGTCGGTGGCGGCGGTCGAGGCCGTTCCCGGGCTGCGGGTGCTCGGTGACGTCCTGCTGGCGGTGGCGGTGGGCGCGTGGTGCGCGGTGGGGGCGGCGGCGCTGGTGGACGCGGCGCGATGATTCGGGCCGCTCGCGGCAAGCGGTGATCCTCCCCCACTCACAGGAACCGCCGGCTCCTCCCCCACTCACAAGAAGCGCCGACTCCTCACCCACTCACAGGAACCGGTGATTCTCACCCGCTCGCAGGAAGCCGGGGCGGGCGCGGTGGCGGGCCCCGTACCCCCGTGCCAGCGTTGCCGAGAGGGCGGCAGCCGGTGACGTAGGGCATCGGCGGCGTCCGCGGCCACCGGCGACCCCTTCGGTGCCGGTGCCGGCCACCGACCGTGCCGACAGAGGCGAGAACCCTCATGGAACGACCCAGAGTCCTGATCGTGGGCGGCGGCTTCGCCGGTGTGGAGTGCGCGCGGGGCCTCGAACGCGGCCTCCCGGCCCGGGAAGCCGAGATCACCCTCGTCACCCCGCACAACTACTCGCTCTACCTGCCCCTCCTGCCCCAAGTGGCCGCGGGCGTGCTGACCCCGCAGTCCATCGCGCCGTCGCTGCGGCGGATGCTGCACCGCACGCGCATCGTGCCCGGCGGTGTGGTGGGCATCGACACCGCCGACAAGGTGTGCCTGGTCCGGCTCATCGACAACGAGGTCGTCTCCATCCGCTACGACCGGCTGGTGCTCACCCCCGGCAGCGTCACCCGCACCTTCGACATCCCGGGGCTGACCGAGCACGCGCGCGGCATGAAGACCCTCGCCGAGGCCGCGTACGTACGGGACCACGTCATCTCGCAGCTCGACATCGCGGCGGCGTGCTCGAACGAGGAGGAGCGGGCCGCCCGGCTCCAGTTCGTCGTGGTGGGCGGCGGGTACGCGGGCACGGAGACCGTCGCCTACCTCCAGCGGCTCACGGGCGCGGCGGCCCGGCGCTACCCGCGACTGGATCCGTCCCTGATCAAGTGGCACCTCATCGACATCGCGCCGAAGCTGATGCCGGAGCTCGGCGACCGGCTCGGCGCCAAGGCGATGGAGCTGCTGAAGAAGCGCGGTACGGAGATCTCGCTCGGTGTGTCGGTGTCGGAGGTCACCGAGGACACCGTGCGGTTCACCGACGGGCGGCTGCTGCCCTGCCGCACCCTGATCTGGACCGCGGGCGTCACCGCCAGTCCGCTCATCGGCACGCTGGGCGCCGAGACCGTACGCGGGCGGCTCGCCGTCTCCCCCGACCTGACCGTCCCGGGCTTCCCCGAGGTGCTGGCCTGCGGCGACGCCGCGGCGGTGCCCGACCTCTCCAAGGAGGACGGCGACGCCATCTGCGCGCCCACGGCCCAGCACGCCCAGCGGCAGGGCAAGCAGGCGGCCCGGAACGTCATCGCCGCCCTGCGCGGTCAGCAGCTCACCCCGTACGAGCACAAGGACCTCGGTCTGGTCGTGGATCTCGGCGGCATCGACGCGGTGTCCAAGCCGCTGGGGTACGAGCTGGCCGGGCTGCCCGCGCAGGCGGTGGCCCGCAGCTATCACCTGATGGCCCTGCACACGGGGGTGGCGCGGTTCCGCACGGTCGCGAACTGGCTGATCAACGCCACGGCCGGGGACGACTTCGTCCGCACCGGCTTCCTCTCCCGGCAGCCCGCGACGCTGCGCGACTTCGAGCGGACGGACGTCTACCTGTCGCCGGAGGACGTGCGGAAGCAGATGGCGGAGGGGAAGGCGGGGTAAAGCCCGCTTCCCCTACGCCCCACCCGTTCTCACGCCGGCCCCTGCTCGTCCGGCAGGTCGCGGGCGCCCAGGCGCAGGTGCTCGATGTGATACACCGCCTCGTCCAGGAGCTGGGCGACGTGCGTGTCGTACAGGCTGTAGACGATGCGGCGCCCCTGCCGGGAGCCGGTGACCAGGCCCAGCGCCCGGAGCAGCCGCAGTTGGTGGGAGACGGCCGACTGCTCCATGCCGACGGCCTCGGCCAGTTCGCCGACCGGGCACGGCCCTTGGCGCAGCCGGGTCAGGATCATCAGGCGCGAGGGTGTGGCCAGCGCCTGGAGGGTGGCGGCGATGGTCGCGGCCGAGTCCGCGTCCAGGTGCGCTGCCGGCGTGGTCCGGCCGTCGACTCCATGTCCCATGCGCTCATCGTATCTTCGCTTGGACAATACACTTGAAGATCTCTTCATGTGTTCGGCTATGGTGTGGGGCAATCTCCCTTCCCGTCCCCTCCTTTTCCGAGGTGCCTCCATGACATCCACGCTCGTCGAGGACCGGTCCGGCCGGGCCGTCGCGCCCGCGCGGCCCGCGCCCCCGCGCCGCACCGGTCTCCTGGCGCTCCCCGAAGTGCGCTGGGCCGCCCTCTCCGCGCTCGCTTTCCTGCTCGCCTTCCCGCTGGACCTGGCGGGCGCCCCGGGCTGGACGTGGGGCCCGCTGTACGCGGTGTGCTACGCGGCCGGCGGCTGGGAGCCCGGCTGGGCCGGGCTGACGGCGCTGCGCGAACGGACGCTGGACGTCGACCTGCTGATGATCGTGGCGGCGATCGGCGCGGCGGCGATCGGGCAGTTCCTGGACGGCGGGCTGCTGATCGTCATCTTCGCGGTGTCCGGCGCACTGGAGGCCCTGGCCACCCGGCGCACCGAAGACTCCGTACGCGGCCTGCTCGACCTGGCGCCGGCCACCGCCGTACGGCTCACCGACGACGCGAACGGCACCGAGGAGACGATCCCCGCGACCGCGCTCCAAGTGGGCGACACCGTCCTGGTCCGGCCCGGCGAACGGCTGCCCGCGGACGGCACGGTGATGTCCGGGGCGAGCGAGGTGGACCAGGCCACGATCACCGGCGAGCCGCTGCCCGTGGACAAGACCATGGGCGACGCGGTGTTCGCCGGCACGCTGAACGGGACCGGCGCGCTACGGGTGCGGGTGGACCGCGACGCGTCCGGTTCGGTGATCGCGCGGATCGTGGCCATGGTCGAGGAGGCGAGCCGCACCAAGGCGCCGACCCAGTTGTTCGTGGAGAAGATCGAGCAGCGCTACTCCCTCGTGGTGGTGGCCGCCACCCTCGCCCTCTTCGCCCTGCCGCTGGCCTTCGGGGCGGAGCTGACCCCGACGCTGCTGCGGGCCATGACCTTCATGATCGTCGCCTCGCCGTGCGCGGTGGTGCTGGCCACCATGCCGCCCCTGCTCTCCGCCATCGCCACCGCCGGGCGGCACGGCGTCCTGGTCAAGTCGGCCGTGGCGATGGAGCAGTTGGGAGCCGTCACGCGCGTGGCCATGGACAAGACCGGCACCCTCACCGAAGGCGCGCCGCACGTCGCCGCCGTCCACCCGGTGGGCGGCGCGGACCCGGACGAGGCGCTCGCCCTCGCCGCCGCGGCCGAGTTCCCCAGCGAACACCCGCTCGCCCGCGCCGTGGTCACCGCCGCCCGGGAACGGGGCCTGCCGATCGCCGCGGCCCGGGACTTCGGCGCGGCCCCGGGACGCGGCGTCCACGCGGTGGTCGAGGGCCGGACGGTCCGGGTGTGCAGCCCGGCCGCGCTGCCCGCGCCGGAGAACGAGGCCGCCGACACCCGCGCCGCCGTGGCCGCAACCGAGGAGGCGGGCCGCACCGCCGTGATCGTGACGGCGGACGACGCGCCGCTCGCCGTCCTCGCGCTCGCCGACCGGCTCCGCCCCGGCGCCCCGGACGCCGTGGCCCGCCTGCGCCACCTGACCGGCACCGACGTGACCCTCCTGACCGGCGACAACTCCGGCGCCGCCGCGCACACGGCCCGCGAGACGGGCATCACCGACGTACGCGCCGGGCTGCTGCCGCAGGACAAGGTGGCCGCGGTGCGCGGCTGGCAGCGGGAAGGCGCCCGGGTGCTGGTCGTCGGGGACGGCGTGAACGACGCGCCCGCGCTCGCGGCGGCGGACAGCGGCGTGGCGATGGGCCGGGTCGGCTCGGACCTCGCCTTGGAGACGGCGGACGCGGTCGTGGTCCGCGACGAGGTGGGCGCGGTTCCGGCCGTCGTCGCCCTCTCCCGCCGCGCCCGCCGCCTGGTGGCGCAGAACCTCGTCCTGGCCTCCGTGTGCATCGGGGGCCTGGTGATCTGGGACCTCGTCGGCCATCTTCCGCTCCCCCTGGGCGTGTTGGGGCACGAGGGCTCGACGGTCCTGGTGGGCCTGAACGGACTGCGCCTGCTGCGGACGGCCGCGTGGCGGCGGGCCGGGGGAAGCTGAAGCCGACGGCGAGGCGGGGGGCTCTTCTGCCGACAAGTCCCCACCTCAAGGAACACCTTGACCTCAACATTGGTTGAGGTCCTAGGTTCCAGTCCGTCGCCGGTCGTCACGGCCCGCGATCCGTGATGGCCACGACGCACACGAGGTACGGGAGAACCACGATGGACATGGAAGTCACCGCCTGGCACTCGCTGCACAGCACGCTCACCGCCCAACAGGACCGCCGCCCGATCTCCCGGGCGACCCTGCGCCGCATCGCCGCCTTCGCCCGCCCGCACCGCCGCCACCTGACGTTCTTCCTGCTGCTGAGCACGGTGACGGCGGCGCTCGCGGTGGCCACTCCCCTGCTCGCGGGCCGGGTCGTGGACGGAATCGTGGGCGGCGCGGCGGCCGGCACCGTCCTGTGGCTCTCCGGCCTCATCGCCGCCATCGCGGTGGTGGAGGCCGGGCTCGGGCTGCTGACCCGCTGGCTGTCGGCGAGCATCGGCGAGGGCCTGATCCTGGACCTGCGCACCACCGTGTACGACCACGTCCAGCGGATGCCCGTCGCCTTCTTCACCCGCACCCGCACCGGCGCGCTCGTCAGCCGCCTCAACAACGACGTGATCGGCGCCCAACGGGCCTTCAGCGACACCCTCTCCGGCGTCGTCGGCAACCTCGTGACCCTGCTGCTGACACTGACCGCGATGCTGGCCCTGTCCTGGCAGATCACCCTGATCGCCCTGGTACTGCTGCCGGTCTTCGTCCTGCCCGCGCGGCGGGTGGGACGCAGGCTGGCCGCACTGCGCCGCGAGGGCGCCGACCACAACGCGGCGATGGGGACGCAGATGACCGAACGGTTCTCCGCCCCCGGCGCCACACTCGTCAAACTCTTCGGCCGACCGTCCCGCGAGTCCGCCGAGTTCGCCGCGCGGGCACGGCGGGTGCGCGACATCGGCATCCGCTCCGCGATGGTGCAGACCTCCTTCGTCACCGCCCTCACCCTCGTCTCCGCCCTGGCGCTGGCCGTCGTCTACGGCCTCGGCGGGTTCCTGGCCCTGCGCGGCCAACTCGACGCGGGCGCCATCGTCTCCCTCGCGCTGCTGCTGACCCGCCTGTACGCGCCACTGACCGCGCTGTCCGGCGCGCACGTCGAGGTGATGAGCGCCCTGGTCAGCTTCGAGCGGGTCTTCGAGGTCCTGGACCTGAAGCCGCTCATCCAGGAGAAGCCGGACGCCCGCGCCGTACCCGACGGCCCGGTGTCGGTGGAGTTCGACTCCGTCCGCTTCGCCTACCCCTCCGCCGACAAGGTCTCCCTCGCCTCCCTTGAGGAGGTGGCCACCCTGGACACCCGCGGCGGCGCCGAGGTCCTGCACGGCATCTCCTTCCGCGCCGAACCGGGCCAGATGGTCGCCCTCGTCGGCTCCTCCGGAGCCGGCAAGTCGACGATCGCCCAGCTCCTCCCCCGCCTCTACGACGCCGACGCGGGCGCCGTCCGCCTCGCGGGCGTCGACGTCCGCGACCTGACCGCCTCCTCCCTCCGCGACACCCTGGGCATGGTCACCCAGGACGGCCACCTCTTCCACGACTCCATCCGCGAAAACCTGCTGCTCGCCGACCCGGAGGCGACCGAGGACGCACTGTGGGACGCCCTGCGCCGCGCCCGCCTCGACGGCCTGATCGCCTCCCTCCCCGACGGCCTGGACACCGTCGTCGGCGAACGCGGCTACCGCCTCTCCGGCGGCGAACGCCAACGCCTGACCATCGCCCGCCTCCTCCTGGCCCGCCCCCGCGTCGTCATCCTGGACGAGGCCACCGCCCACCTGGACAACACCTCGGAAGCGGCCGTACAAGAGGCCCTGACCGAAGCACTGGAGGGCCGCACAGCCGTGGTGATCGCCCATCGCCTGTCCACCGTGCGGGCCGCGGACCTGATCCTCGTGGTAGAGGACGGGCGGATCGTGGAGCGGGGCAGCCATGAGGCGTTGCTTGCCGCGGGTGGGCGGTATGAGGAGTTGTATCGGACGCAGTTCAGTGGGGAGGGGGATGGGGACGGGGCCGGGGCCGTCCGGGGAGCCGGTGAACTTACCGGGTCCGGTGAGCCTGCCGAGCTGTCCGCTGGTCCGGATGGGGAGCCGCTGGATGACGCGGGGGCCGGGGAGCGGGTGGGTGCGAAGTGAGGGGTAGGGCCTGGGGTGGGGGGCGAGTTGGTTAGATGGCCTGGCCGGTATTCCGTGCTGGTGGGAGGCGATGGTGAGGGCTTACGGCAGCCAGCCCGGAAAGTCCGGAAACTGCGCTATGCGAGAATCTCTGAAAGTGAGTAAAAACCGCGCCCGCCAGTCATAAAGCCCCAGGTCGCGGCCTGTGGTCCCCGCGCGTGCGGGGGTGGTCCCATGTTCGGTCTCGACACCAAGTCACTGATCGTGTGGTCCCCGCGCGTGCGGGGGTGGTCCCAAGCGCGGTGCCCTCGCCGACGAACTCGCCGGGTGGTCCCCGCGCGTGCGGGGGTGGTCCCTTTGGCGAGTCGTGGACGATCGTGCCAGGGTTGTGGTCCCCGCGCGTGCGGGGGTGGTCCCTGGATGCCCGGCGGCGAACCCAGCCCAATCGAGTGGTCCCCGCGCGTGCGGGGGTGGTCCCCAGCGCACCCACACCACCACGACGAAGGGAAAGTGGTCCCCGCGCGTGCGGGGGTGGTCCCCGGCCCACCACCCCCTCGGTGGCGAGGCTCAAGTGGTCCCCGCGCGTGCGGGGGTGGTCCTGGGACGATCGCCGCCATCTCCTCGATGTTGAGGTGGTCCCCGCGCGTGCAGGGACGGTCCCATCCCCTCTGCTCAAGGCACGGCCCCCCCACCGGCGATCAGTCGCCAAACCGACGGAAGGGGACGTCCCGGGGTGCCCCCGCAGCGGACTGGGGCGCGGCGGCCGGTGACGAGATCTCGTCGGGTAAGCGCAACTGCCGCGAGGAGGTACCCCGGGGCGGCCCCGACCCCGTACGAAACAGAAGGCGCACAACCCACCGAGCGCCACCCGCCCCAGAGCCCAACCCCGTACGAATCAAAAGGCGCAAGACGACACCAGGCGGTTCAAAGCGCGATCCCCGCACACGCAGGGCTGGCCCCCTCCCACGAACGGCGGGAGCATCACATATCAGGTACCTCGCGTGCGGACCGCTGCACCAACCAGCCGACACCCGACACGCGCCCCGATATGCCACCCACCAGAAAGAGGGGCCCTATGCCGACGACAGCCGGCCTGCGGGCGCAAGGGCTCGGTCCTCCACGCACACGTTCATGGGCCCGCGGCGCCTCCGCCCTCCTGGTCGGCGCCCCTCCCGCGCTCACCTTCCCCGCCCCCTCCCTCTGGTGGCTGGCGCCCGTCTCGCTGGTGCCGTGGATGCTGCTGCTGCGGACGGCCGGCACCTGGCGGCGGGCCGCATGGGAAGGGTGGCTCGGTGGGATGGGCTTCATGCTGGCGGTGCACCACTGGCTGCTGCCGAGCCTGCACGTCTTCACGTTCGTGGTGGCCGGTCTGCTCGGCGCGCTGTGGGCCCCGTGGGGTGTGCTCGTACGAACGTTGCTGACCGGGGGCCGTACGACGACCGCAACCGACCACCAAGCAGCCGCCCACCCCCGGCGCTACCTCGCGGCCCTCGTGCTGCTGCCCTCCGGCTGGCTGATGGTGGAGCTGGTCCGGTCGTGGGAGTACCTGGGCGGGCCGTGGGGGTTGCTGGGCGCCGGGCAGTGGCAGGTGCCGCCCGCGCTGCGGTTGGCCTCGGTCGGTGGTGTGTGGCTGGTGAGCGCGCTGATCGTGGTGGTGAACACCGCGCTGGCCGAACTGGTCGCCCTGCCCGCCGCCCGGCCGCCCGCCGTGGCCGCGCTGATCGTCTGTGCCCTCGTCGTCGGCGCGGCCTGGTGGTGGGCACCGTTGCCGCGACCGGCCGGATCGGTCCGGATCGCACTGGTCCAGCCGGGCGACATCCCGGGCCCGGCGCCACGGCTGCAACGGAGTGAGGAGCTGACCCGTTCTCTCGCGGGGCGCGGGGCGCGCCTGGTGGTGTGGGGAGAGAGCAGCGTGCACCGCGACCTGGACAGCCATCCGGCCGTACGCACCCGCCTGGCCGCCCTCTCGGCCGAGGTCGGCGCGCCGGTGCTGCTCAACGTGGACGGGCGGCGGCCGGGGCGTCCCGGCATCCACAAGAGTTCCGTCCTGATGGGCGCGAACGGGCCGATCGGCGAACGTTACGACAAGATGCGGCTGGTGCCCTTCGGCGAGTACGTGCCCGTCCGCCCCGTTCTCGGCTGGGCCACCCGCGTCGGCCGGGCCGCCGAGGAGAACCGGCTGCGCGGCACCCGGCAGGTGGTCATGTCCGTCCCGGGCACGGACGGACCAAGGGTGGGGCCGCTGGTGTGCTTCGAGTCGGCCTTCCCGGACATGAGCCGCCATCTGGTGCAGGACGGCGCCGACATACTGGTCGGGCAGTCCTCCACAGCGACGTTCCAGAACAGTTGGGCACCCGCGCAGCACGCTTCGCTGGCCGCCCTGCGCGCGGCCGAGACCGGGCGCCCGATGGTCCACGCGACGCTGACCGGGGTGAGCGCGGTGTACGGCCCTCGGGGCGAGCCGGTGGGCCCGCGGCTCGGTACGGAGACGAGCGGCAGTGCCGTGTACGACGTACCGCTCGCCCGGGGCACCACCCTGTACGTCCGCTTCGGCGACTGGCTCCTGTACGCGGCGGTCGCGGCACTCGTCGCCACCGGCACGCTGACGTGCGCGCGGACGATCCGCCGCCGGGAGGACTCTGCAGCGTCCGCCACCTGACCGACCGATAACCTGCGGACACATCCGCCCTCCAGGAACCGACGGACGACAGACGAACGACAGACGGACGACAGACGGACGACAGACGGACGCCCAACGGACGGTTCGCCGAACGATCCGCGACCATCCGGACCCCCGCCCGCCCCCAGCCCCCGATGCCGACCGCCCCTCAGCCCGCCTGCGCCAGCGCCTCCGTCACCACCCGCTCGCACAGCTCATGCGTCCGCAGCGCGTCCTCGGCGGTGAGCGGCTCCCCTTCCCGCACGGCCTTGAGGAACCCCAGCGCGACCTGCTCGATGCCGCGCTGGCGGGCGACCGGCACCCAGTCGCCGCGGCGGCTGACGGTGGGCCGTCCCTGGTGATCGACGACCTCGGCGAGGTCCACGACCTGGCGTTTGGCGTCCTGGCCCGAGACGTCGAGGATCTCCTCGCTCGATCCGCTCCGGCGGTTCATCGTCCCGATGGCGGTGAACCCGTCCCCCGAGAGCTGGAGCACGACGTGGTGCATCAGCCCGTCCCGCATCCGGGCGCGGACATCGACGTGCTCGACGGGACCGGGCGCCAGGAAGCGCAGCGTGTCGACGACGTGGATGAAGTCGTCCAGGACGAGCGTGCGCGGGTCCTCGGGCAGCCCGACGCGGTTCTTCTGCATCAGGATCAGCTCGCGCGGGTGCTCCAGGCACGACACGTAACCGGGGGCGTGGCGGCGGTTGAAGCCGACGGCCAGGCCGACGCCGCGTTCCCGCGCGAGCCGCACGACCCGTTCGGTGTCGGCGAGTTCGTAGGCGATCGGCTTGTCGACGTATGTCGGTACGCCGGCCTCGACCAGACGGGTGACGATCTCCGGGTGGACGACGGTCGGCGCGTGGACGAAGGCCGCGTCCAGGCCCGCGGCCAGCAGCGAGTCCAGGTCCTTGTGCCGCTGCGCGGCGGGCAGGTGGTAGCGGTCGGCGACCGTCTGGAGGGTGTCCGGGGAGCGCGTCTGGAGGTGCAGTTCCACGCCCGGTTGGGCGCCGAGCACCGGCAGGTAGGCCTTCTGGGCGATGTCTCCGAGTCCGATGCAGCCGACCTTCACGGGGCCTCCTTCGTTCGCGTCACCGGGCGGGCGTCCGGCGTCCCGGCAGCATACGGGCCGACCGGAGGCCGCCAGTCCGCGATGCCGTCGAGGGCCCGCAGCGCCAGGTCCGGGGCGCACCGGGCCATGGTCGTCATGACTGCGGCGCGCAGCGCGCGAACGGGCGCGGCCTTCCAGCGGACGGCGCGGGCTATCCGCGCGGCACGGCGGACGACATCCATGGTGCGCGGCAGCCGTTCGTCCGTGTAGCGGCGCAGGGCTGCGGCGAGGTCGGCGTCCGGCGCGGCCAGGTGGGCCAGCACGATCGCGTCCTCGATGGCCTGGCAGCCGCCCTGTCCGAGGTTGGGCGTCATGGCGTGGGCCGCGTCCCCGAGGAGCGCGACCCGGCCCCGGTGGTAGGCGGGCAGCGGGTGGGCCATCCAGTAGACGTCGTTGCGCAGGACGGCCGCCGGGTCGGCGATCCGGAGGATGTCCGGGACGGGGTGGTGCCAGTTCCCGAACCGGCGCAGCAACTCGGCGCGCTCGTCGTCCGGCGCCCGTCCGCCGGGCGGGAGGACGGCGAGGCCGTACGCGTAGGTCCGGCCGTCGTACAGCGGGAAGGTGCCCCACAGTTGTCCGGGGCCCCAGGTCTCGTGGGCCGGGAAGGGCCGGTCGGGGGTGGGGACGACGACCCGCCAGGTCGTGAAACCGGCGTAGCGGGGTCCGGGGTGACCGGGGAAGAGCGCGCGCCGGGTGGCGGATCGGATGCCGTCCGCGGCCACGACGAGATCGGCGGTGAGGTGGGGGACGTTGCCGGAGGGGTTCGAGGGCGGGTGGCCACCGTTCTCGTCCACGTCCGACTCGACGCCCGGCTCGACCTCCGACTCGACGCCCGGCTCGACCTCCGACTCGACGCCCGGGACGACGCCCGGGACGGCGTCCGACGTGATCAGCCGGACGCGCGCGGGGCGCGCGGGGTCGCCCGGATCGCCGGGTTCGGCCAGCTCGGCCGTCACCCCGGTCCGTACCGTCCCTTCGGGCAGGAGGGAAGCGAGCAGGCCGACGACATCGGCACGGTGAGCGACGACGACCGGCCCCCCGAACCGCCGTACGGACGCCGCGTTGTCCGTCCGGGCCAGCCGGCGCCCGCTCGGAAGCCGCAGCTCGCCCTCGACCTGCCAGACGGCCATGGCACGGACGGCGTCACCGGCGCCGATGGTGTCCAGGGCGCGCTGCGCGTTCGGGGCCAGGGCGATGCCCGCACCCACCGGTTCCAGAGAACGGGCCCGTTCGAGGACGGTGACGGACCAGCCCGCACGGTGCAGGGCGACACCGGCAGTGAGTCCGCCGATCCCGCCACCCATGACGATCGCGGTGCACTGCCGCATGGTTTTCCTCCCTGGGTCGGGACGTGGGACGAGGAGTGAGGGCGGCGATGACGCGTCGACCGGGCTTCGGGACGACCGCCTGTGTCGTGGCGCGGACGCTGTCCATGCCATGACGCCGGGCGCTGTCCATGCCGTGACGCCGGGCCGTGCGGACGGCCCCGGCCGGGCGCCCCGGACCGACCACCGACCCCCTCGGCAACTACATGTGTAGTGCGAGAGCGACGTTACTACAGCCGTAGTCCACAGGCCACTACGCTCGTAGTCCCGCGCGCTAAGATCGGCACCATGAGCAGCACCGCCCGCACCGCTCCCCGCCGCGAACTCGTCGCCGACACGGCCGTGTCCCTGCTCGTCGAACGCGGCCTGCGGGGCCTCACCCACCGCGCCGTCGACGAGGCCGCCGGACTGCCGCCGGGATCGACGTCCAACCTGGCGCGCACCCGTGCGGCGCTACTGGAAGCGGCGGTACGACGGCTGGCCGAGCGCGAGGGGTCCGTGCTCGCGCCGGAGGAGATGCCGGACGCCGCGGCCGGTGGCATCGAGACGCTCGCCGACGCCCTGTCCCGGGCCCTGCACCGCTACCTGGCCCGCCACCGCGATCTGCTCGTCGCCCGTTACGAGTTGGCATTGGAGGCCACCCGGCGCCCCGAACTGCGGGCGATCTACGACCGGGCCGGCCAGGCCTTCCGCGAACCGTTGACGACGATGCTGACGGCCGCCGGCTCCCCCGACCCGCGGCGGCACGCGCGCGATCTCGTCGCGTGGTGCGACGGCGTCCTGTTCTCCTGCACGGCCGGCCAGTTCCACGCCGATTCGCCCAGCCGCCAGGAACTGCGGGCCAGTTGCACGGAATTGCTCACCGGGATGGTGGGCGGCGGCGGGTGAGGGCTGAGACTCCGCTGTACGGAGATGACCGCCCCACGAGGCAAGCCCCGAGTTCCCGTGGTCGCCGCTCGTGGGACGAGACGGAACTCCGCGATGCGCGAGGATGGACCGCCGCATCGCACCAGCCATCCACGCTCCGGATAATCGCTGGCCAGGCGGGTCACCCGGCAGCATGCTGTGCGCCATGACCACTGCAGACACCCCTCAGCCCCAGGTCCCCGAGCGTGCTGTCCCGCCGGGTGTCGCCGACGAGCGCACCATGCTGGAGCGCTGGCTCGAATTCCACCGCGCCACGCTGGAAACCAAGTGCTCCGGCCTGAGTGACGAACAGCTCCGCACCGCATCGGCGGAACCCTCCGACCTGACCCTGCTGGGTCTGGTCCGGCACATGGCCGAGGTCGAACGGTCCTGGTTCCGCAGGGTCCTCGCCGGCGAGGACGTGCCGTGGGTCTACTGCGACGAGGCCGACATGGACCGGGACTGGCACGTCACCGAGGAGGACACCGGCGCCGAGGCGCTCACCACCTGGCGCGCCGAAGTGGAGGCCGCCCGCCGGACGGCCGCCCGGTTCGAGCTGGACGACGTGGGCCACCGCCGGTCGGACGGCAAGGACTACGGCCTGCGCTGGATCTACGTGCACATGATCGAGGAGTACGCGCGGCACAACGGCCACGCCGACCTGATCCGGGAGCGCATCGACGGGGCCACGGGAGTCTGAGCCGCACCGCTTCGGGAATCGACGGGGCCACAGGAGTCTGAGCCCGCACCGCTTCGGGAGCGGATGGGCGCCCGGCCCCTCCGGAAGGGGCAGGGCGGGCGCCCCTCCCGAACGGGCTACGGGAGCCCCGCCACCGGGACGGCGGACTTGCGAAACTCCTTGCCCGATCACTCCGCCAACGCGAACGGGATCGCGACGCGGAAGTCGAGCGCATCCAGGGGGACGAAGAACTTCCGCGCGCCCAGCACCCTCCCGGCTGACGGGTACACGGGTGCACGGGTGCAGGGATGCACGGGCACTTTGCCACCCGCAGCCGGTCGGGGCTCCGCCCCGCGGGGTCAGAACTGGTTCTCGCCCCCGTTGACGTGCAAGGTGGTGCCGAGCATGAAGCTGCTGTCCGCGGAGGCGAGGAAGGCCACGGCGGCGGCGACCTCCTCAGGGCGTCCGACCCGGCCGATCGGGATCCCCGCCACGAGTTCCGCCTTGACGGCGGCGTTCTCCTCGCCGATGGCGGCGTCGGCTCCGGGGGTGTCGATCGCTCCCGGCGCGACCGTGTTGACCCGGATGCCCCGATCCTTCAGCTCATTGGCCCAGGTCCGCGCGAGGGAACGGACCGCGGCCTTCGACGCCGCGTACAGGCCGAAGGCCTCCCGGCCGTCGTCGGCACGGATCGAGTCGTTCAAGATCACCGAGGCACCGTCGTTGAGCAGCGGCAGTGCCTTCTGCACGGTGAGCAGCGTGCCCCGGACGTTGACGCCGAAGATCTGATCGAACTGCTCCTCGGTGGCCTGCGCCAGCGGTGCGAGCGTGGCCGCGCCCGCGTTGGCGAAGAGCACGTCCAGGCCCCGGCCGCGGTCGCGGATCGCGTCGTAGAGCCGGTCCAGGTCGGCCGGCTCCGCTATGTCGCCCCGCACCGCGGTGACGGCGGAGCCGATCGACTCGACGGCCCTGTCGAGCGCGTCCTGGCGCCGGCCGGTGATGAACACATGGGCACCCTCGGACGCCAGCCGCGCGGCGGTGGCCAGTCCGATTCCGGTGCTGCCGCCGGTGACGACGGCGGTCTTGCCTTCCAGCTGTCCCATTGCCTGATCTCCCTGAAGTTAGATACCGATCGGTGCAGAACGGAACCGTAGCACTTCTGCACCGATCGGTATCGAAGGGTAGGATGGGGCTATGGAGATCACCCGGAAAGCGCCGATCGGCCGGCCGAGAGGCTTCGACGCGGACGAGGCCCTGGAGCGGGCGATGATGGTCTTCTGGGAGCAGGGCTACGAAGGCGCCAGCCTGACCGACCTGACCCGCGCCATGGGCATCACCCGCAAGAGCATGTACGCGGCCTTCGGCAACAAGGAGGAGCTGTTCCGCAAGGCCCTGGAGCGCTACACCGACGGTCCCGCCGCCTACGCGGCCCGCGCGCTGGAGAAGCCGACCGCCCGAGAGGTGGCCACGGCGTTCCTCGCCGGCTCGGTCGACACGACCACCCGCCCCGACTGCCCCGCCGGGTGCCTCGGCGTGCAGGGCTCGCTGGCCTCCGGCGACTCCGGCCGGGTGGCCCAGGACGCCCTCATCGCCTGGCGCGACGACGGCCGCGCTCGCTTCCGCCGGCGGTTCCAGCGAGCCGTCGACGAGGGTGACCTGCCCCCCGGCACGGACCCCGAACTGCTCGCCCGTTACCTCATGACGGTGGCGAACGGCATCGCCGTCCAGGCCGTCGGCGGTGCCACCCGCTCCGAACTCCAGAAGGTGGCCGACGCGGCACTGCGGAACTGGCCACCGATCTGACAGCCGGTGCGCGGCGGGAGCGTGCGGGCTCCCGCTCGTTCGGTGCGCGACGGGAGCGTGCGGGCTCCCGCTCGTCCGAAGGCGCGGCCCCCGGACGAACGCGGCGTCACCGGCCCCGGAACACGCAGACCCCCTGCCCCGCGGCCGGTGGCTCCCTACCCTCCGGCACCCCCGCGGACCCTGCGCACGACACGCAGCAGGTATTCCTCCCGGTCCAGCGGATTGTGGTCCGTCCTGGGCCGGCTCGGCGGCGTGCCGGACACGGGTTGGTAGCGGTCGAAGGCGGATTCCAGCAGTCCCTCGCCACGGGTCAGCGACGGCAGGAGCCGCTCCAGTTCATGGACGCGGGCCGCCGGGATCTCCCCCTCCAGCGTGCATTCGGCACCCCGCGGCACGGGCGCTCCCGGGACGGCACGCAGCCGCGCCAGGACCGGTGTCACCGCCCCGAGGGCGTCCGCCGGAAGTTCCAGACGGAAACGGTGCAGCGGCTCGTACACCCGGGTACCGGCGTGCCGCAGGGCACTGAACAACACCAGGGGCGTCAGATTGCGGAAATCCCCCGCCGTGCTCGACATGCTGCGGTCGAAAACGCCGCCGCTGTGACTCTGCCGCGCCCAATAGCCGGAATGCGTCATCGTCACCGTGCAGTCGATGACTTCCCAGCCGTGCATTCCCTGCCGCAACGCCTCTTTCACGGTTTCCTCGACCGCCCGGAAGAAGGAGAACGGCATCGAACCGAGTTCGACCTCCAACCGGAAGGACACACCGGCGCCGGGCGGGGCCGGATCGACGCGGAGTCCGACGGTCGCCAGGAACGGATTGGGGTCCTTGGCGATGACCTCGACGGCGGCGCCGGTGCCGATCGGCCGTTCCACACAGAGGGTCGTGGTCGCGCGGAAGGCGACGTCCATACCGAAGTCGTTCGCGAGCGTGGCCTGGATGACTTCTTTCTGCACCTCTCCGTAGAGCGACACGGACACCTCCCCCCGGATTTCGTCCTGCCGGAGGTTGATCAGCGGGTCCTGTTCCGCGAGTTGGGTAAGAGCGGCGTGGAGTGCGCCCTTTTGGGCGGGGTCACGGGGAACCACGACCGTTTCCAGAGTCGGCGGAGCGAAATGGCGCCGCTCGCCCTTCGCCGTACGAGGCGCGCCGCCCCGGCCGCCGATCACCTCGGCGATCTCCTCACCCGTCTTCTCGCCCGTCCCCTCGCCTGTCCCCTCGTTGATCCCCTTACCGATCTCATCGCCGATCCGGACATCGCCGAGACCCCACAACTTTCCGATCTGCCCGGCGACGACCGACCCGCTCGGTTCGGCCAGCGCACCCCGACGGAACACACCGATCGCGGTGACCCTTTCCTCACCGGCCCGCTTGGCCGCCCGCTTCTTGGTGCCGGCGCTCTTCCTGGTGCTTGCGCCGGGCCCGCCGAGCCGGTCAGCCCCGGCCACTTCTTTCCCGTTCTTCTCGCCGCTTTCCCCGCCACCGCGTCGGAACCGCAGGCGGTCCCGCGTGCGCACCGCACCGGACCACATACGGACGTACGCGACCTTCTCTCCGGCCGGGCCGCGTTCCACCTTGAAGACGGTGCCCGAGACCTGACCGCCGGCGTCGCCCTCCACGGCGGGCAGCAGTTCCCGGATGCCGTCGACGAGTGCGTCCACCCCCGTACCGGTCACGGCCGAACCGAAAAAGACCGGATGCACCAGCGCCCGCCGCGTCTGCGCCACCAGTGCGGCGCGCAACGCGGAATAGGGAATCAGCGTCTCGTCATCGACGTACGCGGCCAGCAACGCCTCGTCGTGCTCGGCCAGCACTTCGGCCAGTGCAGAAGTGAAGACGGCGTCGGCGGCGGTGTAGGGCAGATAGTGGGCGCTTCCGGATGCCGCCGTTCCCGGTCCCCACCCGATTTCCCGACCTGGTTCCGGTTCGGTTTCCCTCCCGTGGACCGTTCCCATCGGGATCACGGCCGGAGTCAGCCTGTCGGAAATTCCGCGCAGCACCTCGTCGTACCGCGCACCACGGCGGTCGACCTTGTTGACGAAAAGAAGCGTGGGAATGCGCAGTCGGCGCAGCGTCCGCATCAGCACCCGTGTCTGCGCCTGTACGCCCTCCACCGCGGAGACGACCAGCACCGCGCCGTCGAGCACGCTCAGCACTCGCTCCACCTCGGCGATGAAATCCGGGTGGCCTGGCGTGTCGATGAGATTGACGGTGATGTCGTCCAGGGGGAACGACACGACCGCGGATTTGATGGTGATACCGCGCTGTCGTTCCAGTGCCAGGGAATCGGTCTGGGTATTGCCGTCATCGACGCTGCCGATCTCGTCGATGACGCCGGCGGCGTGCAGCAGCCGCTCGGTCAGGGAGGTCTTACCGGCGTCGACGTGCGCCAGGATTCCCAAGTTCAACGTGCGCATCAAGCCTCGTGTCCTTCGCGTGGCGGGCGATCTCCTGCTGGATGGACACGAAAGCTGTGCGCATTTCCCCTCCTGGGGTCGTTGGACGTCGCCGGGTAGTGCAACAGATGGCGGCACCGGCCGGCAACCGATTTACGGGGGGCCAGACGGCAATAGGGCAAGGGATCAGGGGCAGCATGGGCATGCCATCCAGGGGGCCCAGAGGGCAGGAAGAAGGCGAAGGCCGGAGGGCAGTGGAGTACACCCCTGGGCCGGGGCGCGGCGGTGACGGGCTCCTGCCCCGCCCCTCACGGCTCCTGGCCGGGGGTCCCCTCGACGTTCCGGGCCAGCCGCACGATGGCCTCGCGGAGGCTCTGGCGATAGGCGCCGTCAGCCAGTGCGTCGACCGCCGCCCGGGCCTGGCCGAGCTGGGCGCGGGCCTCCCGGCGGCAGTCCAGGCGGGCGTAGTCGGCGGCCAAGCTGAGGTGCAGGGAGGGGAAGAACGCCCGGAGCGCCGGAGGGAACCGACGCGCCGCCGACCGGTCATCGGCAGCCCCGGACCGTCCCGCCCCGGACCGTTCCGCCCCGGGCCGTCCCGCCTCGTCCTGCTCCGGACCGGCGCCGTCCTGCTCAGGCCCGGCACTCCCCTGCCCCCGAGCGGCCCCATGCTGCTCAGGCCCGGCGCTCCCCCGCTCCGGACCGGCGGCGGTGGCCGTCGAGCGTTCCGCCGCGTCCAGGGCCATCAGGTCCCAGTGCAACTCGTCCAGAGGATCATCCTGGGTGTCGGCCAGGTAGTGCGCCAGGGCACAGCGGTGGAAGGGGTCCCCGCGTGGGCCGACCTCCTCCCACAGGGCGCGGAGGCGGTTGCGGGCCTCTTCCCTGTCGCCGCCCCGGTGCAGCATGACCGCCTGGCCCATCCGGACCAGTACGGCGTCCTCGGCCGCCCGGGCGCACCGCTCCTCCGCCACACGCTCTCCCGCACTCGCTCACCGGTCGCCGCACGCGCTTCCCCGGCGACGCTAACCGGCTCCGGCCCGATGCGCTCGGCGTGCGCGGCGTACCGGGGAGGTCTGCGGACGCATACGGCGGCCCCGCCCCTGCCCCTGCCCCTGCCCCTGCCGCGCGACCGTGCCCCGCACACGAGCGCACGAGCCGAAGGACCCGCCACGCATGCGCACCCCTCCCCGGACCGGCTCGCCTGCGCAACCGACCGACCCGAGCCGTACGAGGACCCCACCCCCTCAGTCCAGCCGCCCCCCAACGCCGACGCCCCCGGCCCGGCCCATCCCCGTCCGGAAGCCGCCGATCCGCCCCGCGACCCGGCCCGCCGTCTCCCCGGAAGCCGCCCCCTCAGCCGGCCAGGTTCGGAATGCGCCAGTCGATCGGCTCGTGCCCCTGCGCGGCGATCGCCTCGTTGATCTGGGTGAAGGGGCGGGAGCCGAAGAACTTCTTCGCGGAGAGCGGGGAGGGGTGGGCGCCCTGCACCACCGCGTGGCGGGTCTGGTCTATGAGGGGGAGCTTCTTCTTCGCGTAATTGCCCCAGAGCACGAAGACCGCCGGATCGGGCCGCTCGGCCACGGCCCGGATCACCGCGTCGGTGACCTTCTCCCAGCCCTTGCCCTTGTGGGAGTTGGCCTCGCCGCCCCGGACGGTGAGCACCGCGTTCAGCAGCAGCACGCCCTGCTTGGCCCACGGCATCAGGTAGCCGTTGTCCGGGATCGGGTGGCCGAGCTCCTCGTGCATCTCCTTGTAGATGTTGCGCAGCGAGGGCGGAGTCTTGACCCCGGGGCGGACGGAGAAGCACAGCCCGTGCCCCTGCCCCTCGCCGTGGTACGGGTCCTGGCCCAGGATCAGGACCTTCACCTGCTCGTACGGCGTCGCGTCCAGCGCCGCGAAGACCTCCTCGCGGGGCGGGTAGACGGGGCCCCGCGCCCGCTCCTGCTCGACGAACTCGGCGAGCTCCTTGAAATAGGGCTTCTCCAACTCCTCGCCGAGGACGCCGCGCCAGGACTCGGGCAGCATGTCGGTCATCACTGTGCAACCTCCGGTGTGCGATCCGTTCTCACCCGAAGAACCTACCGGCGACCACTGACAACGCCGACCACGCCCACCACCGCCCGGTTCCCGCGGCCTTCTCCGGCAGGCGGACGAACGCCCAGACCCCGACTCAGCGGCCCGTTCCCATGCCGGACCGACGGCCCCACCCGCCCCGCACCGGCCGCGGACCGGGCCCGGCGCCCCCACCCGTGCGCGGCCCCAGGAGCGCCCCGCCCGTCACACCCCGGCGTTGAGGAACAGCCCGCCGTCCAGCAGCAGCGTCTGACCGGTGATCCAGCTCGCGTCGTCGGAGAGCAGGAAGGCCGCCGCCCCGCCGACGTCCTCCGGTTCGCCCAGCCGTCCCATGGGGTAGCGGGCGGCGGCCTCCTCCTCGCGGTCCTCGTAGAGCGCCGCGGCGAACTTCGTCTTCACGACCGCCGGCGCGATGGCGTTGACGCGGACGACCGGCGCGAACTCGTGGGCGAGCTGCAACGACAGGTTGGCCATCGCCGCCTTGCTCATCCCGTACGCGCCGAGGAACGGCGAGGCGCTGATGCCGGCGATGGAGGCGATGTTGACGATCGCGCCGCCGTGCTCCTTCTGCCACGCGTGCCAGGTCCGCTGGGCGAACCCGAGGGCGGACAGGACGTTCATCTCGAAGATCTTGCGGGCGGCGCCCAGGTCGAGGTCGGCGAGCGGGCCGAAGACCGGGTTGGTGCCCGCGTTGTTGACGAGGTAGTCCAGCCGGCCGAACGCCTCCATCGCGCGCTCGACGGCGGTGGCCTGGTGGTCCTCGTCATGGGCCTTGCCCGCGACGCCGATCACCCGGTCCGCGCCCAGGCCGCGCACCGCCTCGTCGAGCGTTTCCTTGTTGCGGCCGGTGATGCACACCCGGTCGCCGCGGGCGACCAGCGCCCGCGCGATGCCGTAGCCGATGCCGCGGCTGGCGCCCGTGACGAGCGCGGCGCGGCCGGAGAGCTCGGGGAGCTCGTTGTCCTGCACGGTCATGTCCGGTGCTCCTTGGAGGGGTCGGTGGGCAGGTCAGTCGAGCGGGCCGCCGGCCACGTACAGGACCTGGCCGGAGACGAAGCCGGCCGCGTCGCCCGTGAAGAAGGCGATGGCGTTGGCGACGTCGTCGGGGCGGCCGACGCGCTGCACCGGAATCTGGGTGGCCGCCGCAGCCTGGAAGTCCTCGAAGCCCATGCCGACGCGCTCGGCGGTGGCCGCCGTCATGTCGGTGGCGATGAAGCCGGGGGCGACGGCGTTGGCGGTGACGCCGAACTTGCCCAGTTCCTTGGCGAGGGTCTTGGTGAAGCCCTGGAGACCCGCCTTGGCCGCCGAGTAGTTGACCTGGCCGCGGTTGCCGAGGGCGGAGCTGGAGGAGAGGTTGACGACCCGGCCGAACCCGGCGTCCACCATGTGCTTCTGACAGGCTCGGGTCATCAGGAACGCGCCGCGCAGGTGCACGTTCATGACGGTGTCCCAGTCGTCCTCGCTCATCTTGAACAGCAGGTTGTCGCGGAGCACACCGGCGTTGTTGACGAGGACGGTCGGCGCGCCGAGTTCGGCCGCGACCCGCGCGACCGCCGCGTCCACCCGCGCGGCGTCCGAGACGTCGCACCCGACGGCGAGCGCCCTGCCCCCGGCCGCGGTGATCTCCTCGACGGTGCCCGCGCAGGCCGCCTCGTCCAGGTCGAGGACGGCGACGGCGCGGCCCTCGGCGGCCAGGCGGACGGCGGTGGCCGCGCCGATGCCGCGGGCCGCGCCCGTCACGATGGCGGTGCGCTGCTCGGTGCTGGACGACATGCGGGGTTCTCCTCGTCTCGAAACCTCGGCAAGCGGCCCGCCGCACCGGTCCGGCGCGGGAGACGGCCATCAGGCGTAACCGGTCCCGCGCGGGAGGGCCACCAGGAGTGGCAGGTGAGCAACCGCTTAGTAGCTTGAGCAGAGCTGACGCTAGAAGCCCGGCCACCGACTGTCAACGCCTCGCCACAGCTCGGCTATGACCAGCGCGGGCCGCCGCCACAGCGGCCCTGCCGGCCACCTCGCCGGCGCTCCGGTGGATCACCGCCGAGCGGACCCGCCGACTCCCCACCAGGGGCCGGAGAGCACCGCCCGGACGGCCCGCGCGAATCACCGGGCTCTCGGCTCCCGGATCACTTCACCAGCAGGTCCAGGAGCCGGGCCGTCTCGGCCGCCGGGTCCGTCGTCAGTCCGGAGTGCACCGGTCCCGCCTGGACGACGGTGCTGCGCGGCGCGATCAGCCAGCGGAACCTGCGCCCCGCGTCGTCCCCCGCCGCCTGCCCGGCCCGCTCGCCACCCAGGCACACGCCCTCGACCGCGTTGAGGGCGGCGCGTACCCCCTCGACGTCCACGGACGGGTCCAGCGCCCGCAGCCGGGCCTCGTCCAGATGCGTCCGGGCCTCCACGAACCGGCGGGCGTGGCAGTAGACGACCACACCTGCATTGATCATTTCTCCGCGCTCGACCCGCGGTACGACCTTCAGGAGGGCGTACTCGAACACGTCGCGGCCATTGTGCAGCCCGCTCACTTCACTGCCCTCCGCGGCGGCAGCTTGGCCGCCAGCCAGCCCGGCGCCTGGGAGGGCCGGTCCTCCGTGCGCTCTCCCATGACGATCTGATCGCTGATCGTGCCGGCACGCGCCAGCAGCGTCTCGACGTACGCGCGGCGCAGGTCGTCCGGCGAGTCGAAGCCCGGCTCGTCCACCAGCCACTCGTCGGGGACCAGAGCGGTGACCTCGGCCAGGAGGTCCTCGGTGACCCGCGGCACGAACTCGGCCGCCGCGGACGCCAGGTCCGGCGCGAAGGTGGCCAGGACGTGGTCCGAGGCGTTGTACGGCTTGGCGGCGGCGGTCTTGGCGGTGGGCCAGTTGTGGTGCCAGATCATGGTGGCCCCGTGGTCGATGAGCCACAGCTGCCCGTGCCAGACCAGGAGGTTGGGGTTGCGCCACGACCGGTCGACGTTGTTGATCAGGGCGTCGAACCACACCACCCGGCCCGCCTCGCGGGAGGAGACCTCGAAGGCGAGCGGGTCGAACCCGAGCGATCCCGGCAGGTAGTCCATGCCCAGGTTGAGGCCGCCACTGGCCTTCAGGAGCTCCTGCACCTCCTGGTCGGGCTCGCCGAGCCCGATCACCGGGTCGAGCTGCATCCGCACCAGGTCGGGCACCCGCAGGCCGAGCCGCCGGCCCAGCTCGCCGCAGACGACCTCGGCGACGAGCGTCTTACGGCCCTGTCCCGCCCCGGTGAATTTCATGACATAGGTACCAAGATCGTCGGCTTCGACGACTCCCGGGAGCGACCCGCCCTCACGCAAGGGCGTGACGTAGCGCGTCGCGATGACTTCGGACAACATGCGGATCAGGCTACTTCCTGGGCTTTGCCGCAGGTCAGCGACGTGCGGTCGATTCGGCCACCGATACTGATGCAATCGTATCGGTGCAGCCGCATCGGATCGACCCGATTACCCAATCCCACCCTGCGGCGAACCGCTCCGGACACGGCCCGGAGGGACCCGCTCCGCCTCGCCCCTTGCGCAGGCCAGCGGCGAACCAGCAGCGGATCAGCGGCGATCCCCCGGAGGACCCCGGCCGGCTGGGGCGCGGCGCACGGACCCGCCGCTCAGTCCACCGCGATCAGCACCGGACCGGCGACCACCAGGGCGTACTGGGCCAGCACCAGATTCCTTCGGCCCGCGCGGCCCAGCATGCCGGTCGGCAGGGAGAGCGCAAGGAGGCCGACGGGCAGGGAGAAGCCCATCGCCCACTGCCCCGCCTCCAGCAGCGGCCCGCTCGCCCCGTCACCGCTGTACGCCTGGTGGAGGCTGATGACGAGGGACAGGACCCACGCCACGGCCAGCGCCAGGAAGCCGAGCCCGGCGAAGACGCGCAACGACCGCACCGGGACCGCGTACGGATCGTCCGTCCCGGCGACCGCGGTCTCCTCGGCCGGGCGGTCGGTGGGCGGCCCCGCGAGGGAGCCGGGAGCCGGTTCGTGAGGCGTACTGGAAGTGCTCATGCCGCCATCCTGTCCGCCCGGCGAGGGCCTGGCGCGGGGGCAGGTACTCAAAGGCGCTGCGTCACGTACTCACGTTCGATCGGTGTGTTTGCCCGGTGGCCTCGCCGTGGGGCACGCAGGTGGCGGCCTGGCCGGCGGCGGGTTCCTTGAAGCGCCGGATCACCGTGGTCGTCCCGCTGCGGGTCCGGTGGCCGGTGCGGCCGTTCCCGCCGGGTGCCGATCCCTCGGGTGCGGCGCCGTTCACGCGGCCGGGAGTGACGCCCGGCGGTGGCGGCGCCGGGGCGGCACAGGCGGGGTGCTCCCGTCGACGCGTAAGCACGGTCATCTCCATTGAGAGTAGGGCGAGTTGGGAGGCGGTTGGATTGACATCCCCGATTACACCTGTCAGATTCTTTTTACAGGTGAAGGAAGGGGGTGAGTGTCCTGACGAGTGAAGAGCTGCTGGCGCGACTCGCGGCCGTCGGCCACGCGCAGCGACTGCGCATCATCGGCGAACTGGCCGACGGGCGCGTGCACGTGAGCGAACTGGCCCGTCGTCTCGGCCTCTCCCGGCCGCTTCTGTACATGCACCTGGAGCGGTTGGAGAAGGCCGGACTGGTCGCCGGCTCACTGGAGTTGTCCGACACGGGCAAGGCGATGAAGTTCTTCGAACTCATGCCCTTCGACATACACATCACGCTGGACACCGTCCTCACCGCGCTCCGGGAGGACACGCTGCAATCCGCACAAGCGGACCGCGAGGCCGGGAGGAAGGGAAAATCCATATGAACGGCGGCCTCATCGCCATCGTCATCACTCTGATCGTCGTCGGCGGAATCAGCCTGAGCACGGTCGCCTACTTCACGCTGCAACGCCACCGCGCCGACGCCGTGGCCATGGCCGGCTATCGCAAGCTGGCCGAGGAGGCCGTGGCCAACCAGGCCGCGCTGAACGCGGAGTTGAAGGACCTGTCCGCCCGGCTCGCCTCCGTCGAGGCCCTGCTGCGCACCGTGGACGAGTGACGCCGCCATGACTACGAGCCCGACCCCACGTCCGGGCGCGCCCCGCCTGTTATCCGGTCTCCGCCCGTTACCCCTGCTCCGCTCGTCGGAGCCGTGGCGCGCGACCGCCTACCTCGCGGGTTACGCCGTACTCGGACCCGTCCTGTTCGCCTTCTGCCTGGCCACCCTCGTCGTCTCGGCCGCCCTCAACATCAGCCTCCTGGGGCTCCCCCTCCTCATCGGTGCCGCCGCCGTGCTGCGCGGCGCCGCGCACATCGAGCGGTCGCGCGCCGCCCTGGTCGGCCCCCCGGTGCCGGCCGACTACCGCCACGTCGAGCCGACCGGCGTGCTCGCCGCCGTCAAGGCGCGCTGGAGCGACCCGGCCACCCTGCGCGACCTGCTCTACCTCGTCGCCCTCTTCGTCCCGCTGCTCCTGCTCGACGTGGTGGCCCTGCTCCTGTGGCTCACCACCCTCGCCCTCGTGCTCTTCCCCGCGTGGTACTGGGCCTTCCCCGACGGCAGTGCCCTGGGCCTGCTGTACGTCGACAACCTCCCGCTCGCGCTCCTGGTGGCCGTGGCCGCCTGTGCGTGCGCCCCGCTCACCGTCTGCGCGGCGGTCGGCGCGGCCCGGCTGCACGCCGCCGTCGCCCACAAGCTGCTCGGACCACGGACCGATCCGCTGGCCGCCGCCAAGCGGCTGCTGGCCGGACCCGGTCCGCTCTCCGGAGCCGCCGGGCCACCGGCCGCCGGGCCCCGGACCTCTTCCCGACTTTCCAAGCACTCAGGGGGATGACCACATGAACACCGCATCCGCGCCCGCGGCGCACCCGGCCCTCGGCGACGACGTGGTCCGGCTGACCGGCGTCAGCCGGACCTACGGCGGCCAACGCAACCGCGTCACGGCACTGGACCAGGTGTCGATCGGTTTCGCACGCGGTACCTTCACTGCCGTGATGGGCCCCTCGGGCTCCGGCAAGACCACGCTGCTCCAGTGCGCCGCGGGACTCGACCGGCCGTCCGCCGGTTCGGTGGTCCTGGACGGGCAGGATCTCACCGGGCTCGACGAGAAGCAGCTCACCCGGCTGCGGCGGGAGCGGATCGGCTTCGTCTTCCAGGCGTTCAACCTGCTGCCCGCCCTCACCGTCGCCGACAACGTGGCGCTGCCGCTGCGCCTGGCCGGCCGCAAGCCCGAGCCGGGCAGCGTGGACCGGGTGCTGGAGCGCGTCGGCCTCGGAGACCGCAAGAAGCACCGTCCCGGTGAGTTGTCGGGCGGGCAGCAGCAGCGTGTCGCCATCGCCCGCGCGCTGATCACCCGGCCCGCGGTCGTCTTCGGCGACGAGCCCACCGGCGCCCTCGACACCCGCACCGCCCTGGAGGTGCTGCGGCTGCTGCGCGAGTCCGTGCACCAGGGCGGCCAGACCGCCATCGTCGTCACCCACGACCCCGTCGCCGCCTCGCACGCCGACCGCGTCGTCTTCCTCGCCGACGGGCGGATCGTGGACGAACTGCGCGGCGCGTCCGCGGACCGGATCGCCGAGCGCATGACCCACCTGGGTGCCTGGGGCGACCCGGCGGGCCGGTCGTACGCGGAAGGGGCCGTGTGATGTTCGGGCTCGCCCTCCAGACCCTGAGATTCCGCAAGGGCGGATTCGCCGCCTCCTTCGTGGCGCTGTTCTTCGGCGCCACCATCCTGGTGGCCTGCGGCTCCCTGCTGGAGACCGGCGTGCACAGCGCCGTACCGCCGCGGCGCCTGGCCGCCGCGCCCGTCGTGGTCACCGGTGAGCAGACCTTCGACGGGGACGCGCTGCCCGAGCGGTCCCGGGTCGACGCGGGCCTGGCCCGGAAGCTGGCCGCGCTGCCCGAGGCCGACCGGGCGCTGCCCGACGTGTCGTTCCCGGCGTCAGCTCTGCCCGACGGTGACGGGGCGCCCGAGCGCGGTCTGACCGGGCACGGCTGGTCCTCCGCCGAACTCTCCGGCGCGCCGCTCGCCGACGGGGCCGCGCCCCGCGCCCAGGGCGAGACGGCCCTGGACCGGCGGCTCGCGGACCGGCTCGGCGTCGGCACCGGCGACCGGCTGACCCTCGCCGTCGGCGGCGGCAGCGCACAGTTGCGCGTCACCGGGGTGCTGCGCCCGGCCACCGGCGCCGACGCCTCGTTCTACGTCACCGACGCCGAGGCGGCCCGGCTCGGCGGGATCCAGGGGCAGGCCGACGCGATCGCCGTGCTGCCCGCCGAGGGCGCCTCCACCGCGGAACTCGCCGACGCCGTCGGCAAGGCCCTGGCCGGCACGCAGGCGCGCACCCTGACCGGCGACGCCCGCGGCGAGGCCGAGTTCCCCGACGCGCTCGCCGCCTCGACCCGGCTCATCTCGATGTCCGCGGTGTTCGGCGGCCTCGCCGTGATGGTGTCCGTGTTCGTGGTCGGCTCCACCCTCGCGCTGCTGGTCCAGCAGCGGCTGCGCGAGATGGCGATGCTGCGGGCCATCGGCTCGCTGCCGGGGCAGATCCGCCGCATGGTCGTCGGGGAGACCCTGGTCATCGCCGCCGGCGCGACCCTGCTGGCCCTGGTCCCCGGCTGGTTCGCGGGCCGCTGGATGCTCGGCCTGCTCGCGGACGGCGGCGTGGTCAGCCCCGAGATCGCCTACCGTGCCGGTTGGGTGCCCATGGTCGTCGGCGCCGGCGCCTCCGCGGCGGCCGCGATCGCCGCCGCGTTCATCGCCTCCCGGCGCGCCGCGCTCGCCCGGCCCTCCGACGCGCTGGCCGAGTCCGCCGTGCAGAGCCGGTGGCTGTCCGTGCCCCGGCTGCTGTTCGCGCTGCTGTGCCTGGGCGGCGGCACCGCGCTCGCCCTCGTCACCGCCCTGGTCATGGACGGCCCGCTGGCCGCGGCGACCTCCGGTCCGGCGGCCATGCTGTGGGCCGGTGGCATCGCCCTGCTGAGCCCCGGCATCACGCGGGTCCTCACCGCCCTGCTCCAGTGGCCGCTGCGCGCCCTGTCCGGGTTCCCCGGCCGGCTCGCCATGGACAACGCCAAGGCCCGGCGCGTCCGGCTGGCTGGCGCGGTCACCCCCGTGGTGCTCGTCACCGGCCTCGCCACCGCGCTCCTCTACATGCAGACCGGGCAGGCCGAGGCGTCCAAGAACGCGGAGGCCGCGCTGATCCGCGCCGACGCGGTCGTGACCTCGTCGGTGGACGGGCTCGACCCGGCGCTCGTGGACCGCGTCTCGGCGCTGCCCGAGGTCTTTGCGGCCACGGCGTACACGGCGGGCGAGGCCTTCATCGTCCAGCCGCTCCCGGCCGACGAGGACCCGGACGAGGAACCCGACACGGTCGAGCTGACGGTCCGCGGCGTCTCCGCCAAGGGCGCGGCCGGCACACTCACCCCGCGGCTCACCGAGGGCTCCTTCGAGCGGCTGCGCGGCGACACCGTCGTCCTGCCCACGTCGCTGACCGGGGACGCCGGGCAGCACGTCGGGGACACCGTGCAGATGGTGCTCGGCGACGGCACCCGGCTGCCCGTGAAGGTCGTGGGCTCCTACGAGGCACAGCCCGGCTTCGAGATCGCCTTCCTGCCCTCGGAGCTGGTCCTCGCGCACACCGACACCGGTCTCGTCCCGCAGATCCTCGTCTCCGGCGAACAGGGCACCGACACCCGCGCACTGCTCGCCGCCCTGCGCGGCCTGGCCCAGGACGGGCCGCCCGGTCTCGTGGTCGCCGACCGGGCCACCCTGGAGGACTCCGCCGACGACAACGCCACCAGCACCTGGATCAACTACCTGCTGGCCGGCACCATCATCGGCTACGCCGTGATCTCGCTGGTCAACACCCTGATCGTGGCCGCGGCCGAGCGGCGCCGCGAGTTCGCGCTGCAGCGGCTGGTGGGGGCCTCCCAGGGACAGATCATGCGGATGATGACGGTCGAGTCGGTCCTCGTCGCCCTGCTGGGCACCCTGCTCGGCACCTTCGTCGCCCTCGCCACGCTGGCACCCTTCGGGATCGGGCTCGACGGCTCCTGGATACCTCGCGGCCCGGTGTGGATCTACCTGTCCGTCATCGGCTTCGCGGTCCTCCTGACGCCGGCCGCCACCCTGCTGCCCACGCGCGCCGCCCTGCGCGACCGCCCGGCCGAGGTACTGGCCGTCGCCTGAACCGCCGCGGCGGCCCCCCGCAGCGGTGGTGTCGCGGCCCTTGATGCCGTGCCAGATGGCGCTCTGCCCGGCCGCCCGGTTCACGAAAACCGGAGGCGGCGCGGCTCTCCCATGAGATAGGAGATAGAAATGTCTTCCTCTTCACACACGAATCCCCCGGGCGCCGCCGCCTTCCCCCGCCAGTTCGCCCGCACCCGCCGCTTCTCCCTGGGGGTGCCGCGCCATTTCGCCCTCTCCCCGGACGGCCGCCGGGTCCTGTTCGTCCGTACCGGCGGCGGGGCCGATCCCGTAGGACGGCTCTGGCTGCACGAGGACGGCGCGGAGCGGCTGCTCGCGGACCCGGAACAGCTGGTCGGGACAGGGACTGCGGACCCCTCCTCGGAGCGGGTGCCGGAGGCCGAACGGGCACGGCGGGAGCGGGCGCGGGAACGTTCCACCGGGGTGGTGACGTACGCGGCCGACCATGAGGCGCGCGTCGTGGCCTTCGCGCTGTCGGGCGCGCTGTGGGTCGTCCGCACGGACGACGGGAAGCCCTTCCCCGTGTCCGCCGCCGGTCCGGTCGTCGATCCCCGCCCCTCCCCCGACGGACGGCACATCGCCTACGTGACGGGCCGCTCGCTGCACGTCGTCGATCTGGAGGGCCGGGACCGGCGGCTGGCCGCCGCCGAGGGACCGGACGTCACCTACGGGCTCGCCGAGTACGTGGCCGCCGAGTCCATGGGGCGGCACCGCGGCTACTGGTGGTCGCCCGACAGCCGCCGCCTTCTGGTGGCGCGGGTGGACACCTCCCGGGTGGAGCGCCGCTACCTGAGCGACCCGGCGCACCCGACGAGGGCGCCGCGCGCCATCCCGTACCCGGCCGCGGGCACGGCGAACGCGGACGTGTCGCTGCGCGTCCTGACCGTCGACGAGGCCCCCGACGCCCCCGCGGAGGCGCTGGACGCCGCCGAGGCCCCGGACGCCCCCGTGGAAGGCGCGCGTCCGCTCCCGGGGACGGAGGTGAGGTGGGACCGGGACGCGTACGAATACCTCGCCACCGCGGGCTGGGACGCGCACGGCCCGCTCATCGGCGTCCAGAGCCGCGACCAGCGCGTCCTGCGCACGCTCGCCGTCGACCCGGACACCGGAAAGACCACGCCGCTGCACGAGCGGACCGACCCGGCGTGGGTCGAACTCGTCCACGGCACCCCGGCCCGTACCGCGTCGGGGGCCCTGGTGGTGGCCCGGGACGTGGACGCCACCCGGCACCTGAGCGTCGAGACGGCGGACGGCGGCGGGCCGGTCACACCCGCGGGCCTCCAGTTGCGCGAGGTGCTCGGCGTCCAGGGCGAGCGGGTGCTGTTCACCGCGAGCGAGGACCCGACCGAGACGCACGTGTGGCGGTACGAGCCCGGCACGGGCTGTACGCGGCTGAGCGACGGGCCCGGCCTGCACACGGCGGTGGCCGCCGGGCCTGCCCTCGTCCTCGACAGCCGCACGCCGGACGGGCAGCGGGTGACCGTGCTGCGCGACGGCCGCCCCGCCGGCACCATCGCCTCGCTCGCCGAGGAACCGTCGGTCGTCCTGCGCCCGGCCCATCTCACGCTCGGCGAGCGCGAGTTGCGCGCGGCGCTGTACCTCCCGTCCTGGCACGAGCCGGGGACGGGGAAGCTGCCCGTGCTGCTCGACCCCTATGGAGGGCCGGGCATCCAGATGGCGGTACGGGCGCGCGGGTGGACCGGTTGCGTGTCGCAGTGGTTCGCGGAGGAAGGGTTCGCCGTCCTGGTGGTCGACGGGCGCGGCACACCCGGCCGCGGCCCGAAGTGGGAGAAGGCCATCCACGGGGACCAGCTCACGCCCGCGCTGGAGGACCAGGTGGACGCCCTGCGCGCCGCCGCCGCGCGGTATCCGGAGCTGGATGTGGACCGGGTGGCGATCCGCGGCTGGTCGTTCGGCGGGTTCCTGGCCGCGGCGGCGGTGCTGCACCGCCCCGACGTCTTTCACGCGGCGGTCGCCGGGGCGCCGCCCACCGACCAGCGCCTGTACGACACCCATTGGAAAGAGCGCTTCCTCGGCCACCCGGACGCCGTCCCGGAGAACTACGCCCGCTCCTCACTGGTCGGCAATGGCCACCTGCTGCGCCGTCCCCTGCTCCTCGTCCACGGGCTCGTGGACGACAACGTGGCGCCCGCGCACACGCTGCGGTTCTCGGCGGAGCTGCTGGCGGCCGGGAAGCAGCACAGCGTGCTGCCGCTGCCGGGGGCGAGCCACTCGCCCGCCGACGACGCGGTCAACGAGAACCTGCTGCGCTTCCAGAGCGATTTCCTGCACCGGGCGCTGGGGTGGGCCGGGGAGGGTGTGACGTCGGGTTAGGTCGCGAAGGCAAAATTCCGGGGGGTTTGGGGGTGAACCCGTACGGGGTGGGGTGGGGTGGCCCTTACGGGGTGTGATCGCCCCATCCGGCCCATGCCCGGTGCGTGGTGGTCTCAACCTCGGCCCGGGGAGGGCAGTCAGGAGGCGCGCAGAGAGTTCGCGAGGGGGCCCGGACGGTCGGGAGGCGCGGGGGAAGTTCGCGAGGAGTTCCAGGGGGCCGGGAAGTGCGGGGGAAGTCCGCGAGGAGTTCCAGGAGGCCGGGAAGTGCGGGGGAAGTCCGCGAGGAGTTCCAGGAGGCCGGGAGGCGCGGGGGAAGTTCGCGAGGAGGTCCGGGAGGAAGTCCGTCGGATGGGGAGCCTCTCGGGACGAGACGCGATCCGTGCCAACCCGGCTGCCCCATAAGGCGCTTGAGGCTGAACGCCGGCGCCCCGCCATCCGTATGGAACAGGTGCAACCGCCGTGGAACGGGTGGCGGTGGACGCCGGCCGCCAACGCACCCCGCGGCGGGCGAAAGGCACCAGCGACCGGAGGCAGGCCATGACGCGACAGCCATCGTCGGGCCGGACATCAGGACAGACGCCAGGGCGGACGTCGGGACAGCCCCCGGCGCGGACGCCGGACCCGACTCCAGAATCCGCATCGACACAGACACCGGTTCCCACGCCGGACCACACCTCGGCGGAAAGGCGACCCGCCGAACGCGGCGCCGGCGACCGCCGCCCGGTCCTCCCGGTCCAGGCCACCCCGCATCGCGCTCCCGGCCCACCCGCGACCCGCCGCGCCGTCGTGGCGGCGGCCGGGGCGGCCGGGTTGGTCGCCGCACTCGCGGCGTGCGGGGGCGGCTCCGGAAACCCGGCGACCGGCGGAGGCGCGTCCGCACCACCGTCCCCATCCGAGGACGACAGCGGGGACGACAGCGGGAAAGGCAGCGGGGACGACAGTGGAAGCGGCAGCGGGAACGGGAGCGACGGGAACGCCAAGCAAGGCGGAACCAGCGGCCCGGGCAGCGGCGAGGAACTCGGCCCGGCCTCCGGGATCCCCCAAGGCGGAGGCAAGGTCTTCAAAGACCGGAAGGTCGTGGTGACGCAGCCGGAGTCCGGGCAGTTCAAGGCGTTCTCGGCGATCTGCCGGCATCAGGGCTGCGTGGTGGGCGACGTCTCCGGCGGCACGATCAACTGCCCGTGCCACGGCAGCAAATACGCCATCGCCGACGGCAGCGTCCGGCACGGCCCCGCCACACAGGGGCTGCCGAGCGCCCGCGTGCACGTGCGGAACGGCATGCTCTGGCTCGGTTGAGGCGCGGGATCAACCGAGACCCGGGGCTGCGGTCCATACCAACTCTCGAAAAGCTCTGCTGCGGGCAAAGCGTGCGCAAACCTGGGTGGGCAGAACCGGCCGCCGGGGCGTGGCCGGTTCGAAGGCGGTGAGGGGCCGTTTCGTCGCCAGCCGGCCGGACGGGCGGCAAGCGGCCCGCCGTGAGCGGGAAAGTCCGCCGACGGGCCCTGCTCCGCGGCCTCCGGGACCGGCGGCGGGAGGGGAGAGCGCGGGCCGTCCCGTCGGCCCGGCGGCGCCTCCCTCCTGTCCCGCCAACCATGTCCTCGTCCCTCTCACCAGCCTCGTCCCGCTCCGCCCCGTCAGCCGCGTCCCCCTCGCCGCCCGTCCCCGACCGGCCCGCGCGCCCGCGCGTGCCGTGCCGTGCCCGCGGCGGACGAGTCCCCTCGACACCCGCTCCCGGAACCCGGCGCGATCCTCGCCGGCCCCGTAGGAGGCCCCCCGCGCCTACCGCACACATCCGGACCGGAATCGACCGCACCGGTACCCGGAGAGTCCGGTTTCGGCCAGATACGACGGCAAAGCGGACGGAAATTCTTCTCTGGGCCTCACCCAAGGGCGCTGCTGTCGGGTGCCCCTGACGGGGGCGGCGGGCGCACCCTGCTTCTTGGCGATCGCGGGAACCGCCCTTCGGCGCGCTTCGGTGATCGCCGCGAGCCGCTCGTCGCGATCACGGCGGGATCGCTCTTCGACGATCGCAGGGGCCACCGAGGGGAGCCGTCTGGTGGGTACGGGCAGGTTGCGGGCGCGCGGCGGGCGGTCCGCCGACGCGGCGGCGGAACGACTGCTGCGGGCGGGGCGGCTCCTGAGCCGGGCGCCGGTGACCCCCGACGCGCGGGCGGTCTTCCGTACCGGTCAGGGCGTCAACGACGCTCCGTACCGGGAGCGCTGGGCGCACGACAAAGTGGTGCGTTCCACCCACGGGGTGAACTGCACGGGGTCCTGTTCCTGGAAGGTGTACGTCAAGGACGGGCTGATCACCTGGGAGACGCAGGCCACGGACTACCCCTCCACCGGTCCCGACCGCCCCGAGTACGAGCCGCGCGGCTGCCCCCGGGGGGCCTCCTTCTCCTGGTACACCTACTCGCCGACCCGGATCCGCTACCCGCACGCGCGGGGAGTCCTGGTGGAGCTGTACCGGGAGGCCAGGGCGCGGCTCGGTGACCCGGTGGCGGCCTGGGCGGAGATCACCGCCGATCCGGAGAAGCGGCGGCGCTACCAGTCGGCGCGCGGCACGGGCGGGCTGGTGCGCGTCGGATGGGACGAGGCGCTGGAGCTCGCCGCCGCCGCGCATGTGCACACGTTGGCGGAGTACGGTCCGGACCGGATCGCCGGGTTCTCGCCGATCCCGGCGATGTCGATGGCCTCGCACGCGGTCGGCGCCCGCTTCATGTCGCTGATCGGCGCGCCGATGCTCTCCTTCTACGACTGGTACGCGGACCTGCCGATCGCCTCCCCGCAGGTCTTCGGCGACCAGACGGACGTGCCGGAGTCCGGCGACTGGTGGGACGCTGCCTATCTGATGCTGTGGGGTTCCAACGTGCCGGTCACCCGCACGCCGGACGCCCACTGGATGGCCGAGGCCCGCTACCGGGGCCAGAAGGTCGTGGTGGTCTCGCCCGACTACGCGGACGCGACGAAGTTCGCCGACGAGTGGCTGCACCCACACCCGGGGACGGACGGGGCGCTGGCCATGGCGATGGGGCACGTGATCCTGCGCGAGTGCTTCGTGGAGCGGCGGGTGCCGTACTTCACCGACTACGTCAAGCGCTTCACCGACCTGCCGTTCCTGGTGGCGCTGGAGGAGCACGACGGCGCCCGCGTCCCGGGGAAGTTCCTCACCGCCGCGGATCTGGGGGCGGCCCCGGACGAGGCCCCGGACGCCGACGCGGACCGCTACCGCACGCTCCTGGTGGACGCTGTCTCCGGCGCGATCGTCGCCCCCAACGGCACGCTGGGCGACCGCTGGTCCGAGCGGGGCCGGGGCCGCTGGAACCTGGACCTGGGCGGCACCGACCCGCTGCTGACGCTGCACCGGCCCGAGGGCGGGCGCACCGCCGAGGTGGTGCTGCCGCGTTTCGACGAGCCGGGGGCGGTGGTCCGGCGCGGGGTGCCGGTGCGCGAGGTCGGCGGCCGGCTGGTGACCACGGTGTTCGACCTGCTGCTGGCCCGGTACGGGGTCGGCCGGCCCGGGCTGCCGGGCCGGTGGCCCGCCTCGTACGAGGACGGGTCCCAGCCGGGCACCCCGGCGTGGCAGGAGGCGATCACCTCGGTGCCCGCGGGGGCGGCGGTGCGGGTGGCGCGGGAGTTCGCCCGCACCGCGGAGCAGACCCGGGGCCGCTGCATGATCGTGATGGGCGCGGGCACCAACCACTGGTTCCACTCCGACACCGTCTACCGCTCGTTCCTCTCGCTGCTCCTGCTCACCGGCTGCCAGGGCGTCAACGGGGGCGGCTGGGCGCACTACGTGGGCCAGGAGAAGATCCGCCCGTACGCCGGCTGGCAGCAGTTGGCCACCGCCGCGGACTGGGTCCGTCCCTCGCGGCAGATGGCCGGGACGCCGTACTGGTACGTGCACACCGACCAGTGGCGTTACGAACAGGCCCCGGCCGACGCGCTGGCCTCCCCGGCCGGCCGGGGCCTGTTCGCCGGGCGGCACACCGCCGATCTGGTGGCGGAGTCCGCCCGCCGGGGCTGGATGCCGTCGTACCCCACCTTCGACGCCAACCCGCTGGACCTGGGGCGGCGCGCCCGCGACTCCGGACGGGACCCGGCCCGCTGGCTGGCCGACGAGCGGGCGGCGGGCCGGGTGCGGTACGCGTGCGAGGACCCGGACGCGCCGCGGAACTGGCCGCGGGTGCTGACCGTATGGCGGGCGAACCTGATCGGTTCCTCGGCCAAGGGGAACGAGTTCTTCCTGCGGCACCTCTTGGGCGCCGACGGCCACGCGCGGGCCCCGGAGACCCCGCCGCACCTGCGTCCGCGCGAGGTCGCCTGGCGGGACGAGGCGCCGCACGGCAAGCTCGACCTGCTGCTCACCCTCGACTTCCGCATGACGTCGACGACGCTCTTCGCCGATCTGGTGCTGCCCGCGGCGACCTGGTACGAGAAGCACGACCTGTCCAGCACCGACCTGCACCCGTACGTGCACGCGTTCTCCCCGGCGATCATCCCGCCCTGGCAGGCCCGTACCGACTTCGACATCTTCCACGGGCTGGCCGCCAAACTCGGCGAACTCGCGAACGGCCGCCTGGACACCGCGTACGACCTGGTGGCCACCGCGTTGCAGCACGACACGCCGGGCGAGGCGCCGCCTCCGGGCGAGACGGCACCGGCCGTCACCGTCGTGGAACGCGACTACACGACGGTGGCCGACCGCCTGGCCGCCTTCGGGCCGCTCGCCGAGCGCGCCGGGATGCCGGTCAAGGGCGTCACCGTGCGTCCCGGCCCGGAGGCGGCGTGGCTGGCCGCCCGGTGCGGCACCGCCGCCGGGGGCGCGGCGCGCGGACGGCCGCTGCTGGACACGGACGTCAAGCTGTGCGAGGCGATCCTGGCGCTGTCCGGCACCACCAACGGGCGGATCGCGGCGGAGGGGTTCACCCGGCTGGCCGAGCGCTGCGGGTCCGCGTCGGGGCTGGCGGAGCTGGCCGCGTCGGTGGCCGAGCGGCGGGTGGTCTTCTCCGACACCCAGGACCGGCCCGTCCAGGTCGGCGCGAGCTTCGAGTGGTCCGGGAAGGAGGGCCCCGAGCGCCGCTACGCGCCCTTCACCATCAACACCGAGCACCGCAAGCCCTGGCACACCCTCACCGGCCGCCAGCACTTCTACCTCGATCACGACTGGATCGCCGAGTACGGCGAACAGCTCCCCCTGTACCGCCCGCCGCTGGACCTGGCCGCCCTCGGGGAACGCCCCCGGGAGGGCGGCGGGACGGGGCGCTCGGTGACGGTGCGGTACGTCACGCCGCACTCGAAGTGGTCCATCCACTCCGAGTACCAGGAGAACCCCCTCATGCAGACGCTCTCCCGGGGAGGGCCCACGATCTGGCTCAGCCCCCAGGACGCCGAGGCGATCGAGGCGGCGGACAACGACTGGATCGAGGCGGTCAACGCCAACGGCGTCGTGGTGGCGCGCGCGATCGTCTCGCACCGGATGCCGGTGGGCACCGTGTTCATGTACCACGTGCAGGAACGCCTGGTGAACGTGCCCAAGTCCGAGACCACCGGCCGGCGCGGCGGCGTGCACAACGCCCTGACCCGGCTGCTGATCAAGCCGACCCACCTCATCGGCGGCCACGCCCAGCTCTCCTTCGCCCCCAACTACTACGGGCCCACCGGCAACCAGCGGGACGCGGTCACCGTCATCCGGCGGCGATCGCAGGACGTGGAGTTCTGACGGTGGGCCGGCGGCGAGCGGCTTCCCGACGCGCGGTGCGGACCGTGCGGGGCCCCGCCGCACGGACCGCGCGAGGCCCCGGGGCCCTCGGGAACGTGCGACCGCCGCGTGGGGAGCGGCGCCCTCCCCGCGCCCCCGGGAGCGCGCCGCTCCCCTGCCCGACGACACCACGAGTGGAGCTCCGACAATGCGTGTGATGGCGCAGATCGCCATGGTCATGAACCTCGACAAATGCATCGGCTGCCACACCTGTTCGGTCACGTGCAAACAGACCTGGACCAACCGCACGGGCACCGAGTACGCCTGGTTCAACAACGTCGAGACCCGCCCCGGCCAGGGCTACCCGCACGGCTACGAGGACCAGGACCGGTGGCGGGGCGGCTGGGAGCTGCGGCGTGGCCGGCTCGTGCCGCGTTCCGGCGGCCGGGCGCGGCGGCTGGCCCGCCTGTTCGCCAACCCCGAACTGCCCTCCCTGGAGGACTACTACGAGCCCTGGACCTACGACTACGCCAACCTCACCACCGCCCCTTTGGGCGACGACGTGCCGACCGCCCCGCCCCGGTCCCTGATCGACGGCCGGCCCATCTCCGTCACCGGCGGCCCGAACTGGGACGACGACCTGGGCGGCGGACCGGCGCACACCGCCGGCGACCCGATTTTGCGGAAGATCGGTGAGCAGGTGCGGCTGGAGTACGAGCAGGCGTTCATGTTCTACCTGCCCCGCATCTGCGAGCACTGCCTCAACCCGTCGTGCGTGGCCGTCTGCCCCTCGGGCGCGCTCTACAAGCGGATGGAGGACGGCATCGTCCTGGTGGACCAGGACCGCTGCCGGGGCTGGCGGATGTGCGTCAGCGGCTGCCCGTACAAGAAGGTCTACTTCAACCACTCCACCGGCAAGGCCGAGAAGTGCACCCTGTGCTACCCGCGCATCGAGGCCGGTGAGCCCACCGTCTGCTCCGAGACGTGCGTGGGCCGGCTGCGCTACCTCGGCGTCATGCTCTACGACCCGGACGCGGTCGGCCGCGCCGCCTCCGTCCCCAACGAGAAGGACCTGTACGAGGCGCAGCTCGGCTGCTTCCTCGACCCCGACGACCCTGAAGTGGCCCGCGCCGCCGAACAGGCCGGCATCCCGTACGACTGGATCACCGCGGCGCGCCGCTCCCCCGTCCGCGACCTGATCGTGAAGTACCGGATCGCGCTGCCGCTCCACCCGGAGTACCGCACCCTGCCCATGGTCTGGTACGTCCCGCCGCTCTCCCCCGTCGTCGAGGCGCTGACCCGCGACGGGCACGACGGGGAGGACCCGGCCGCCCTGTTCGGCGCCATCGACAGTCTGCGCATCCCGCTGTCCTACCTGGCCGAACTGTTCACCGCGGGCGACCCCGCCCCGGTCGAGGCCGCGCTGTGCCGGCTGGCGGCCATGCGCGTCCACATGCGGCGCGTCAACCTGGGCGAGGAGCAGGACCCCGCCATCGCGCGCGCCGTCGGGCTCGACGCGGCGGGCATAGAGGGGATGTACCGGCTGCTGGCCCTGGCCAAGTACGCCGAGCGGTACGTCATCCCGACCAGCTACACCGCCGAGCCCGGCAGCGCCGTGGACACCGGGTGCAGCCTGGACGGCGCGGACGGCCCCGGCATGTACGCGGCCGAGGCGCTGCACACCCTGCCCGAGGACGAGGCCGCCCCCGAGCCCGCCGGCACCGCGACCCGCGGTCGCGTCAACCTCCTGAACTGGGACGGCCGGGGGCGCCCGGCGGGACTGTTCCCCCGGCGGAACGCCCTCGGGGACACCACCCTCGGGGACGAGGCCCGCCCATGAACGGCACCACCGCCGTCCACCAGGCCGCCTCGCTGCTCCTGTACTACCCCGGGGACGGCTGGCCGGGCCTCCTCGGGCTGGTGCGCGAACAGCTCGGCACGGTCCGCGGCCCGGCCGCCCGGCCCCTGGTCCGTTTCTGCGACCGCATGGCCGACACGCCCGTCCTCGACGCGGCGGCCCACTACACCGACGTGTTCGACCGCACCCCGCGCCGCACCCTGCACCTGACCTACTACACCGACGGGGACACCCGCCGCCGCGGCGCCGCCCTCGCCCGTCTCAAGGCCCTCTACCAGCAGCACGGCTGGCAGCCCGCCCCCGACGAACTCCCCGACCACCTCGCCCTCATGCTGGAGTTCGCCGCCCGCTGCCCCCGGCCCGGCCGGCGCCTCCTCCACGACCACCGAGCCGCCGTCGAACTGCTGCGGACCGCACTCGACGCGCGCGGCACCCCGTACGCCCTGGTGCTGGAGTCCCTTTCGGCGACGCTCCCCGGCCCCCGCCCGGCGAATCGGGCTGCGGCCCGCCGACTGGCGCGGACGCCGCCGCCGGTCGAGCGGGTGGGGGTGGGGGACGACGCGCCGCCGATGGAGCGGGGTGGCGGGGGAGGCGCGTCGCCGACCGAGCTGACCGACCAAGAAGAACCGCGGCCGATCGAACGAGTCCGCCCGGAAGGCGCGTCGCCGACCGAACAGGTCAACCGGGGAGGCCCGTCGGAGACACGCCCCGGGGACCTCCCCGCATCCGTCTCTTCTTCGTCTCGGTCCGCCTCATCCCCGTCTCGCCGTGATGCCCGCCCGGCGGAAGGTGCCCCCCGATGAACCACCTGCACACCGCGCTGTGGGGCGTCCTGCCCTACCTCTGCCTCGTCTTGTTCGTCGCCGGCACCGTGTGGCGCTTTCGCCACGACCGCTTCGGCATCACCACCCGTTCCAGCCAGCTCCACGAACACCGCCTGCTGCGCGTCGCCTCGCCGCTGTTCCACTACGGCCTGCTCTTCGTCATCGGCGGCCATGTGGTGGGCCTGCTCGTCCCCGAAACCCTCACCGAGCGGTTGCGCGTCAGCGAGAGCACGTACCACGCCGCCGCCCTGGCCCTCGGCAGCCTGGCGGGCCTGGCGACGGTCGGCGGTTTCCTGCTCCTGATGTGGCGGCGCGTACGGGTACGCGCGGTACGGCGCGCCACCACCCGCGGTGACCTGGCGCTCTTCCCGCTGCTGGCCACCGTCCTGGTGGGCGGCCTCGTGGCGACGGTGACCCTCGCCTTCCCCCACCCCTACGACTACCGCGCCGGCCTGTCCGTGTGGTTCCGCAGCCTGTTCGCCCTCGACCCCGCGGTGCCCGCCATGGCGCACGCCCCGTTCGTCTACCAGCTCCACACCCTCCTCGCCATGCTCCTCTTCGCCCTGTGGCCCTTCAGTCGCCTCATCCACGCCTTCGCCGCCCCTATCGGCTACCTCGTCCGCCCGTATGTGGTCTACCGGTCCCGTGCCGGACGGGCACGGGGGTTCTCGGCGGCCCCGATGGCCGCCGCGGTGTCGCGGGTGCGGGGGCGGTCGGCGGGGGTGCGGTAGTCGTACCGGGGGGTGCGGTGGTCGCGGTGGGCGGGCGGGCCGCGGCGGCCTTCCGCGCCCGTGGGCCGCGTCGAGCGGGGGCCGGGGCGCCACCTGTTGGTGCGGGGTTTGCCGCCTTCGGCGGGAGGGGGGTGTGTGGGGCGGACGCCCGGTGTGTTTTGGGGTCGGGGCCGCCCCGGGGTACCTCCTCGCGGCAGTTGCGCTTACCCGATGTCATCTCGTGACGGGGCCGCCGCGCCCCAGTCCGCTGCGGGGGCACCCCGGGACGTCCCCTTCCGTCGGTTGCGCGTCCGCCCCTTTGTGGGGGGAGAGGAAGAAAAGAGCAGGCGCGGGCACTCGGGGCGCTGGGATTCGTCCGTCCTGGGGCGCGTCGGCCCGCGCCCCTCCTGTGAAACGCCGCTGTCCGCCCGGCCGCCCGCCGGGCCCTTGCGTGCGGCCGGGCCTTCGCGTACGCGTGGACACGGCGCACGGAGGAGTGCCCCGCCTCCGGCCCCGGACGGCCCCGGAGGCCTTTGTCCACGTCGTCGGCCACCCGCGCTGATCGCTTGTCAGTGGTCTCTGCGACAGTGGTGGACGTCAGCCCGTGCCGCGCCGTCGCGGGCCGTCCGGCCGGTGTCCGCGGAGCCGGCCGCGGCGGGGCGGCGCGGTGGCGGGGCGGCCCCGGCCGGACGGCCCGGGTGCCGGGCCGACGAGGACGAAGGAGAACCGGTGAACGTGCTCTTCCCCGCGCTGCGCGAGGCGTCGTCCGCGCCCGCGCTGCGCTTCGGTGACCGCCTGCTGACCTACCGCCGGCTGGCCGCGGTGGCGGGCCCGCTCGCCCAGCGGATCGGCGCGGAGACGAGGGTGGCGATCTGGGCCACGCCCACGCTGGAGACCGCCGTCGCCACGGTCGCCGCGCTGCTCGCGGGGGTGCCCGCCGTCCCGGTGAACCCGAAGATCGGCGAGCGCGAGCTGGCGCACATCGTGACGGACAGCGCCCCCACCCTCGTCCTGGCCGAGCCGGACGCCGTCCTCCCCGACGCCCTGGCCGCCCTCCCTCGTATGAACGTCGTCGATCCCTACGAGGCACGGATTCGGGGCGCACATGTGTCACCGACAACGGGAGCGGACGCGACACCGAAGGACGGGCCGGGCGCGACGGCGGAGGACGGGCAGGGCGCGGCGCCGGAATCCGCCACCCCGGAGCGCTCCCCCGAAGCGGCCCCCTCGGGCGCGGAGGCGATCCCCCCGGGCGCCATCGCCGATCCTGAGCCCGCGTACGTGGACGACCTGCCCCAGGAGCCCAACGCCGAGACGCCCGCGCTGATCGTCTACACCTCCGGCACGACGGGCCCGCCCAAGGGCGTCGTGCTCCCCCGCCGTGCCCTCGCCCACACCCTGGACGCCCTGGCGGAGGTCTGGCGGTGGACGGCCGACGACGTGCTCGTGCACGCCCTGCCGCTCTTCCACGTCCACGGGCTGGTGCTGGGCGTCCTGGGTCCGCTGCGCCGCGGCGGCAGCCTGCACCACTTGGGGCGCTTCTCCACCGAGGGCGTGGCCCGGGAGCTCGCTGCGGACGGCACGATGCTGTTCGGGGTGCCCACGATGTACCACCGGCTGGCCATCGAGGCGGAGGGTGATCCGGCGCTCGCCAAGGCGCTCGGCCGGGCCCGCCTCCTGGTCTCCGGCTCGGCGGCGCTGCCCCGTACGGACCACGAGCGGATCGCCGCGGCCACCGGGCGCCGGGTCGTCGAGCGGTACGGCATGACCGAAACACTCATGATCACGAGCGTGCGCGCCGACGGCGAACCGGCCACGGGGACGGTCGGCTCCCCCCTTCCCGGTGTGTACGTCCGGCTCGTCGACGACCACGGCGAGCCGATCCGGGACGACGACGGCGAGACCGTGGGGGAGATCCAGGTCCGCGGCCCGAACCTGTTCGTCGAGTACCTCAACCGTCCGGACGCCACCGCCGCGGCGTTCGACGGCGGCTGGTTCCGTACGGGGGACATGGCCACCCGGGACGCCGCGGGCAACTACCGCATCGTGGGCCGCAAGGCCACCGACCTCATCAAGAGCGGCGGGTACAAGATCGGCGCGGGTGAGATCGAGAACGCCCTGCTCGAACACCCGGGCGTCGCCGAGGCCGCCGTCACCGCCGAACCGGACGAGGACCTCGGGGAACGCATCGTCGCCTGGGTCGTCCGGGCCCCCGCCCCGGACGGAGCGTCCTCCGCGCGGGCGGACGTGCCGGCAGAACCGTACGAAGGAACGTCACCCACAGGGACCTCGGCCGCCCCTTCGGCGGAGGAACTGGCCGACCACGTCGCCCGGCAACTCGCCCCGCACAAGCGCCCGCGCGTCGTCCGCTTCCTGGACGCCCTGCCGCGCAACGACATGGGCAAGATCCTCAAGCGGGAACTCCGTGCCTGAGTCCCCGCCCTCCGGCTCCCCACCGCCGGGCCAGGCGCCGGCGCCTGGCCCGGCCGCGCCGCGCTGGTCCGCCCGGGAGGCCATCGCCGCGGTGACGGAGGAGTTCTCGGAGCTGCCCGCGCCACCCGCGCGCGCGGCGTCGCCGGTGGACGGGCCGCTCTCGTGGGACGGTTACGACGCCGCGCGCGACCGCGCCCGGGAACGCACCGGCGAGCCGGAGTCCGTGGTCACGGGCGTCGCCACGATCGGCGGGGCCCGGGCGGTGCTGGTCTCCTTCGAGTTCGGTTACCTGGGCGGCTCCCTCGGCGAGCGCACCGGCGACCGCCTCGCGACCGCCCATGCCCACGCCCGCGCGCTCCGGCTGCCGATCGTCTCGCTGATCGCCACGGGCGGCAGCCGGATGCAGGAGGGCATGCGGGCCCTGAGCCAGTTGCAGCGGCTGGCCGGCCAGTCGGCGCTGACCCGCGCGGCGGGGCTGCCGCAGATCGCCGTGCTGCGCGACCCGGCGACCGGCGGCGGCTGGGCCACCCTGGGCGCGGGGGCCGACGTCATCCTGGCCCTGCCGCGCGCACAGGTCGGCTTCGCCGGTTCCCGCGTCCGTCCCTGCGACGCCGACCCGCACGCCTACACCGCCGAGGCCCAGTGGTCCGCCGGCCACATCGACGCCCTCGTCCCGCCCCACCGCCTCCGCCCCACCCTGGCCCGCTGGCTGCGCCTCCTGGGCGGCCACGGGCCCGTGACGGCAGGAGGGACGGGCGGTACGGAGACGGCCGAGAGCGCCCCGGCCCCGGCGCCCGCGCCACCGCCGCACGCCTTGGGCGCGGCCGAGCTCCCCGCCACCGGCTGGGAGGCCGTGCGGCGTGCCCGGGACCCCCGCCGTCCACGCGCCGAGGCGTACCTGGACGCGTACTTCGACTGGCGGGAGGAGATCAGCGGCGACCGCTGCGGCGGTGTGGACGACGGCGTCCGCTGCGGCTTCGGCCTGCGGGACGGGCGGACGATCGCGTTCGCGGCGCAGTGCGGCACGCCCACCCGGCCGGCCGGTTTCCGCACGGCCGCCCGGCTGATCCGGTCGGCGGACCAGCTGTGCGTCCCGGTGCTCACGCTGGTGGACACGCCGGGCGCGGCCAACGACGCGCGGGCCGAACAGGAGGGCGCCGGCCCGGCCATCGCGGACGCCTTCGCCGCACTGGCCACGGCCCGTACTCCCCTCACCTCCCTGCTCATCGGCGAGGGCGGCTCCGGCGGGGCGCTGGCACTCGCCGCGCCGGACCGGCTGTGGGCCACTCCGGACAGCTACTTCTCCGTGATCGGCCCGGAATCGGCCGCCGCGATCCTCAAACGCGACGCGAACGAGATCCGGCACACGGCCGACCAACTGCGCCTCCGCCCCCAGGACTTGCTCGACCTGGGCATCATCCGCGGCATCGTCTCCAGGGCTCCCGGGGCCGGGCCTGCACCCTGACCCGGGTGAGAGCCCGCCCTCCGAGTCCTCGTCCGGGCCCTCGTCCGGGCCCGCACCCGCGCCTGCGTCCGCGCCTGCGTCCGCGCAGACCCCGAGCAGAACCCGCCGGGCGGCAGCGGCCCGGGGAACCAGGACGACGAAGAGCCACAGGCCAGCGGGCGGTCCTGCCCCCGGCCCGCAGGCACGGCTCGCAGCGCACAGCCTCCATCCACGGCCTGGCACGACGGGCGGGGACGTGTCACTGATCCGGGAGCCCAGGGGACACGAGCATCGCCCACCTCGGGGAACGCGATATACAGGGCCGCGCGTGCCCCAGGGGACCAGGACGACGAGAAGCGGGGCCCGCGGGGCTCCGCCCTGGCCCGCGCGGCTCTGCCCTGGCCCGCGCGGCTCCGCCTTGGCCCGCGCGCACGGCCTGGCGCACCGGGCACGGACACGTCGCTGATCCGGGAGCCCCATGGACAGGCGCACCACCGGCCTCGGACGGACAGGGCATGCACGGCCCGCGAGCCCCACGGGTGACGACTTCCCCGCCTTCCCTCACAGCCGAGCGCGCGTCAGCCGTCCCGCGTCAGCCGAGCACGCGTCACAGCCGACCGACCGGCGTGTCACAGCCGACCGCGACGGCGACTTCTCCGACGCTCCGGAACGGCGCCCCACCCCACCCACCCGCCACACGGGCTCAGCCGTCCGCGACCGACGCCCCCACCACCCGCAGCGCCTCGACCACCGCCCGGATCGACGGCCTGCGATCGGCGTCCGCGCGCCACACGGCATAGATGTGGCGGCGCATCGTGTGCCGTACGGGCACCACGCGCACCCCTTCCGGCACCGGCCCACGGCCGAGCCGGGGCGCCACCGCCACTCCGAGCCCGGCCGCGATGAGGGCGAGTTGGGTGTGGTGCTCACCGGCCAGGTGCGCGATGCGCGGTTCGATGCCCTTGCCCCGCAGCGTGAACGTCAGCCACTCGTGGCAGAGTTCGCCCTGCGGCCAGGAGATCCACTCGTCGTCGGCGAAGTCCTCCAGCTCCACCGTCCGGCGATCGGCCAGCGGGTGGTCCGCGGGCATCGCCAGGTCGGCCGGGTCGTCCAGCAGCGGCGCCTTGGCCAGGCCCTCCGGCAGGGACAGCGGCTGGTTGTACCAGTCCAGGACGACCGCGAGATCGGCACCGCCCCGCACCACGCTGAGCACGCCCTCCTCCGGTTCCTTCTCCAGCGTCCGCACCCGGAGCTTGGGGTGCTCACGGCGCAGGGTGGCGAGCGCGGTGGGGAAGAGGCCGCGTGCCGCGGTGGGGAACCCGCACAGCCGCAGTTCGCCGATCGCCTGGCCGCGGTGTGCCTCCAGGTCGGACCGGGCCAGTTCGACGTGGGACAGGATGCGGTCGGCGTGTTCGGCGAGGAGTTGGCCGGCATCGGTCAGGCGCACGCCCCGGCCGTTCTTGGTGAGCAGTTGCTGACCGGTCTCCCGCTCCAGCTTGGCGAGTTGCTGGGATACGGCGGAGCTGGTGACGTGCAGCCCCACGGCCGCCGCGGTCACCGACCCGTGCCGTGCCACCGCGCTCAGAATGCGCAAGCGCTCCAGATTCATCACGTAAGCGATGCTAAGCGATCACCCCCAGATAATTTCGCTTGTACTACGCGATCACCTCCAGCATCGTGACTTCATGAGCACCACCAGCCCCTCCGAACCGAACGGCTCCCCCGCCGCCCGCTCCCTCACCTCACCCCCGTTCCGCGTCCCCCTCCTCTCGCATCCCACCGACGCGGCCTCCACCCCGGCCCCACCGACCGCCCCGCCTCTCCCGGCGCCCACCGCGCCCCCGGCCGCCCCGGCCGCCCCGGACACCCCGACGGCCGGGCGGCAGTCCGACACGGGCGACGACGCCACGGCCGAATCCCCCCGCAAGGCCGCATCGGTCCCTGGGCGACCCCGGCTCGACTGGCGCATCCGCTTCGGCGCCCTGTCCCTGATCTGGGGCTTCAGCTTCCTGTTCATCAAGCTCGGCATGCAGACCTACGTGCCGCTGCACGTCACCTTGGGCCGGATGGTGTTCGGCACGGCGGTCCTGCTCGTCGTGCTCGTGTTCAAGCGCGAACGGCTGCCGCGCTTCGCCCGGACCTGGGGCCATCTGACGGTCGCCGCGTTCTTCCTCAACGCCCTCCCCTTCTCGCTCTTCGCCTACTCCGAACTGACCATCCCCTCCACCCTGGCCGGCATCTGCAACGCCACCTCCCCCCTGTGGGGCATGGCGCTCTCACTGGTGGCCCTCTCCGAGGACCGCCCCACCCGCCGCCGCGTCGCGGGCCTGGGCCTGGGTTTCCTGGGCGTGCTCACCGTGCTCGGCGCCTGGCAGGGTTTCGCCGGCACGGACCTGACCGGGACGGCGATGGCCCTGGGCGCTTCGCTGAGCTACCCCATCGGCTGGATCTACGTCCGGCGCACCCTCGGCGACACCGAGGAGTCCCACCTCTCGATAGCCGGCACCCAACTCCTCCTGGCCACCCTCCAACTGGGCGTGGTGTCCGCGTTCTTCACCTCTCTTCCGCATTCCTTCTCGATCGTCTCCCTGCTCGCGGTGGCCGCCCTCGGAGCGCTCGGCACCGGCTTCGCCTTCCTGCTGCAGTACGGCCTGGTGGCGGAGGTCGGGCCCACCACCGCGCAGATGGTGACCTACTTCGTTCCCGTGATCGCCGCCGCGGCGGGCGTGCTGGTCCTGAACGAGGAGTTCGGCTGGAACACTCCCGTCGGCGCTCTCATCGTCCTCGCCGGCGCCGCCCTGACCCAGACCCGCCCTCGCCGCACCGTCACGGGCACTGACACCACCACCAACGGCACTGGTACCGGCACCGATTCCGGCGTTTCCGCTCGCTCCGCGCCCGACGCAGTCGCCTCTCCCCCGGCTGCGTCGCCGCCATCCTCGCCCTCGGCCTCACCCTCCTCCCCGTCCTCTTCCCCGTCCCCTGACGCTCCGTCCCCCAACGCCGCACCTCCAGCCGCCGCCTCGACCAACGGCCACGCCCCCGTCTGACGTCGCCGCCACGCCCCTCTTCGCCAGGCCCGGAGCCCCGCGCCCCAACGGGAAGGGCGGAAGCACCCCGAAGCCCGGCCGTCCCGCCAACGGCCCGGGCCACGGCCGGGACCGCGCCCCCGCCCGCCTCGTCAGTCGTACCGACGAGCCTCGCCGGGCCCGATGGCGGAGGCCACCGCGTCCGCCACCGTCTCGATCTCCTCCTCGCTCAGGCCCGAGACGGTGACGCGTATCCCCGGCGGGGAGTCGACGCGGAACCGCGCCCCGGGCGCGACCGCCCACCCCGAGTGCAGCAACCGCGCCACCGCGCCCGTCTCGTCGCGCACCGGCACCCAGACGTTCATCCCACTGCGCCCCCGGGCCGCCACGCCCCGCTCCCCCAGCGCCGCTGTCAGAGCCTCCCGTCGCCGCCCGTAGGAGGCCGCGACCTCCTCGGGCCGCACCACCTGCCGCCGCCACAGGTGCGCCACCGTGTCCTGAAGGAGATGGCTCACCCATCCGGGGCCGAGCCGCTGCCGCCCACCGACCCGGTCCACCGTCACCTCGTCGCCGGTCAGCACCGCCAGCCGCAGGTCGGGCCCGTATGCCTTGGCCGTCGAGCGCATCAGCACCCAGTGCCGCGTCACCCCGGCCAGCGGATGCAGCGGCAGGTCGACGATGGCGTGGCCGTGGTCGTCCTCGATCAGCAGGATGTCCGGATACTCGGCCAGCAGAGACCGCAGCGCGGTGGCGCGCCGCTCGGTCAGCGCGGCGCCGGTCGGGTTCTGCGCCCGGTCGGTGACCACCAGCGCCCGGGCCCCCTCGTCCAGCGCACGGCTCACCTGCCCGACCAGCGGCCCCTCGTCGTCCACGCCCACCGGAGCGACCCGCAGCCCGAGCGCCGGGATGAGATCCAGCAGACTGCCCCAGCCGGGGTCTTCCACGGCGACCGTGTCGCCGGGCCGCAGGTGAGCGGCGAGCACCCGCTCGATGGCGTCCAGCGATCCGGAAGTGACGGCTATGGGGCCTTCCGGAACCCCGTCCGCGGCGAAGTGCGCCCGGGCCAGCTCCCCGATCTCCACGCCGACCGCGGGCGCGCCGTACAGCGTCGGCGCCTTGGCGTAGCGCGCCGCCACCTCCGCCAGCGCCCGTTCGAGCGGAGGCAGCAGCCCGGGGTCGGGGTTGCCGCTCGACACGTCCCGCACCCCCGGGGGCACCTGGACTTGCAGCGCCTCGCGCGATGTCGTGGCCGGCCGCCGGCGCACCCGACTGCCGCGACGACCCGCCGTTTCGATGACTCCCCGGTCGCGCAGCGTCCGGTACGCGGACGCGACCGTATTGGGATTGACCTCCAAGTAGACGGCCAACTCCCGCAGCGGGGGCAGGACTTCGCCCGGTAGGAGCTCGCCCGCACCGATGGCTCGCTCGACGCTGGCGGCAATCTCCGATGCGCGCCGCCCTTCGATCCGATACTCTCCTAGCACAAACTCAACTTTGCACTAATGCAATGGAGATGTCAATGGCCGAATCCGCTTCCTACGTCCCCACCGATCGCACGGTCCCCACGCGGTCCCGCGACCGTGCCGCGTACGACCACGAAACGGTGCACGCCATCCTCGACGCCGGCTACGTCTGCCACCTCGGCTTCGTCCGCGACGGCGCGCCGGTGGTCCTGCCCACGCTGTACGGCCGCGTGGAGGACCGGCTCTACGTACACGGTTCGACCGGCTCGCGCCCGCTGCGGATGGCCGGCGCGGCCAAGGACCCCGGCCTGCCGGTGTGCGTCACCGTCACGCACGTGGACGGCCTGGTCCTGGCCCGGTCCGCCTTCCACCACTCCATCAACTACCGCAGCGTCGTCGTGCACGGCGTCGCCTACGAGGTCATCGACGAAGCCGAGAAGCGAGCCGCGCTGGACGCCCTGGTCGATCACGTCCTGCCGGGCCGCGCCGCCGACTCCCGTCCGGCGAACGCCAAGGAACTCGCCGCCACCGCCCTGATCCGCCTCGACCTGCGCGAGGTGTCGGCCAAGACGCGTACCGGCGGCCCCAACGACGAACCGGAAGACCTCTCCCTCCCCTACTGGAGCGGCGTCCTGCCGGTGTCGCCCGTGTACGGCACCCCGATACCCGCCGACGACCTGGCCCCGGGCCTGCCCGCCCCCGCCTACCTCGCGGCCCGCTGAGGAGGGGCGATGCCCGTCCAGCCGCGGGACGCCCCCACCGACGACTCCGCGCGGCAGGACCGGCTCGCCGAGCGCGACGTCCCCTGCGGACGCGCCCGCTCCCACGAGCAGCGGCGGCTGACGGCGAGACAGCGCTGATCCAGGGGACGACGGACGGGGCCGCGAACGGACGGACGCGGACGAAAGCCGGGGCCGGCCCGCCCGAGCACAAGCACGGCCCGCCCTGAGCACAGGCACGGTCCGCTCCGAGCACAAGCACGGGTCCGCCCTGAGCACGACCATGCGCGATCAGCCCCGTCCGATGAGCCCCAGGCAGGAGCACCGGCCACCGCGGACAAGGACGCCCGCCGGTGGCTGGACAGCGCCGTTGACCACCCTCATCGGCGGCAGTTCCATGGAGGACGCCGCTGCCCCGTCGTCATCGGCGCCTTACGGATCCGACACGGGCCGCGATCCGCGCAGCAGGCTCCTCCAGAGGGAACACCCCGGTAGCGCGAAAGGAAGGTGGGTCTCCATGGCTCACGACATCACCGAGGGCAAGTTCAGCATCCTCTTCGACTGGTTCGACCGCACCCAGGACGGCTGGCTCACCCGTGACGACTTCGAGCAGATGGCCGAGTTGTTCACGGCGGTGGCGCGCCCCGACGACCACGAGAACAGGGACGCCCTGCGGGAGGCGTTCACCAGGTGGTGGGACGTCCTGATCGACGCGGGTGCCGGGAACGGCGAGGCGCGGGTGGGGCGCGGGGCGTTCATCGGCGTCATGCGCTCGCACGTCACCGACCCGAAGACCTTCGAGCACGTCGTGCTGCCGATCGCCGACGCGCTCATGCGCGCTCTCGACACGGACCGCGACGGCGAGCTCACAACCGACGAATACGTACGGATGTATGACGCGCTGGGCATCGACCCCGCGACATCCACCCCCGCCTTCCACCGGCTGGACCGCGACGGCAACGGCGTGATCAGCCACGCGGAGTTCCGTACCGCCATCGAGGAGTTCTACCTGAGCCCGGACCCGGAGGCCCCCGGCAACTGGCTGCTCGGATCGCCGCTCGCACCGCGTTAGGCCACCACGGGCTGACCGGCGCACGCTGATCCCGGAAACGTTCGTACTGTCCTCACAGGCAACCGATCCCGCCGTTAAGGAACGGCCGACCCCGTGCGCCTCCCCTCGTCCGGCCGCTCCGTCCCGTCCGTCCCGTCCGTCGCGACCCCCACCGCACCGCCCACCAGGGCCTCCGACGCCGCGGCCCCGCCCGCCTTCGGCGCGGCGGACTGCGCGATGAAGGCGCCGATCAGCACGATCACGCCGCCCGCGATCTGCGGCAAGGACAGGTGTTCACCGAGCAGCACCCACGCCAGCACGGTCGCGATCACCGCCTCCAGGCAGGCCACCACGCCGGCCACCTGGGGCGAGAGCCTGCGGATCGAGACCACCCCGGTCAGATACGCCAGCACCGTCGAGACCAGGACGACCCAGCCGAGCAGCAACACGGCGGGGACCCAGACGCCGTTCAGGGACGCGGTGCCGGACAGCACGGACCAGTCCAGTCGCCAGGGCTGCGTGATCAGCGTGAGGGCCACCGCGCCGATCAGCAGCCCGTAGGCGATCACGCCCAGCGGATCCGCGGTGTCCGCGCCGTCGCCTCCCTGGTCGGACAGGACGAAATACCCCACCTGGCAGCAGGCCGCGCCGAGCGCGAGGGCCAGCCCCACCGCGTCGAACCGCAGCCCCGACCACACCTCCACCACGCACACCAACCCGCCGGCCGCCAGGACGACGCCCCAGGCGGCGGCCCGCGTCACCGGTTTGCGCTGGACGAAGCGCACCCAGCCCAGCACCAGCGCGGGCGCCAGATACTCGATCAGCAGGGCGACGCCGACGGGTATCCGGGAGATCGCGGCGAAGTAGCACGCCTGCACCCCCGTCACGGCGAGCAGCCCGAAGCCGACGAGCAACGCGGGCCGGCGCCTGAGCAGCCCGCGGTGCCGCCAGGCGACGGGCAGCATGACGAGCGCGGCGCACACCACCCGCAGCCACGTCACGTGCAGGGGCTGCAACCCCGCCTCGATCAGCGGCTTGGCGGCGACGCCCGATCCGCCGAAGGCGCAGGCCGAGACCAGCGCCAGACCGAGTCCCGTGTTCCGCCGGACGTTGTGACTCCCCGAAGTCGCGTGCATCGGATCATGATGGCAGGCAGGGTCAAGGGGGACCCTCCGTGGCGCGGGGCGGCCGTGGTGCGGACCGCGCTCGGCCTCGTACCGGCGATCTCGTGGCGGATGCCGGCGCCCGCCCGGCCGGGGATCGGTTCATCGGGCGTGGCGACGACAGTCAGGATGCCAGGCGGCCACCGGCGCACAGGAGCACCCGCTCACCGCACCCTCACGTCACCCTGTCGCCCCGTCACCGCGCCGCCGCGTCCCCCCGTCGCCGGGCCGCGTCGCCCACGAGCCGCGCGGCCACCAGGGACGTGTCCACGGACGCGCGGCGCAGCACCTCGACCGCACGGGACTCCGGGTCGCCCAGCAGCGCGGCGAGCAGATCGAGGCAGTCGGCGTGATCGGCGCGGCGGGCGCGCGCGAGCGTCCGCGCGCCGTCGACGGCCGCCAGCGCCGCCGGGGACCAACCGGGAGCCCCGCCCTCGACCACCGGCACCGTCCCGGAGTCCTCCACCCGGCCGTGCCACCGGAGTCCGTACCCGATGCTGCGCTGCACGAGGTAGCCGAGCAGCCGCGCGACCGGCGGGCCCGCGCCGTCGAACATCGCCCGTACGGCGGCGTCCGACTCCAGCAGGCCGTGCAACAGGTGGGCGGTGTCCACCTGGCGGTCACCGTCGCGGGTGGCCCGCCTGCGGGCGGCGGAGAGCACGGCCGCGAGTTCCGCGGTGAGCCGGGTGCCGGGGCCCTCCTGCCGCGGATCGGCTCCGCTGTCATACGCGGTACGGTTCAACACCCTCCCCACCCCACCAGGCCCGCACCGACGGAGCATCCCCGCCGGGAAGCATTCGCGCGTCCCACCCTGGTTGCGCACTCCGGCAGGGCGCCTCCTCCCTGGGGAGGAGAAAAGAACCGGCCGGTACGAGAGCGGCCGGTGTCCCGGATCTTCTCCCCCGAGACGGGGCACCTCTGGCGTCACGAGAAAACGCACGTCATCGGCGGGGTCGCCACCCCTATAAAACCCCGAGGGCCTGCGTCCGCACCCTTGCTGGACGCGGACACAGGCCCCTGACGGAACGCGGATGCCCCGCCGGCGCTCACTCATCCTCGGCGAGGATGAGGTACAGCTCCTTCCGGGCCTTGTTGACCACGGCGATGGCCTTCTCCCGCTGCTCCGGCGTGCCGGTGTCCCAGACCTGCTTGAAGGCCTCGATCAGGCCGCCGCCGGCTTTGCGGATCTCGTGCATCGCCTCCCAGTCGATGCCGCGCCCGGCGGCCTCCCAGGGTGCGTCCGGTCCGTTTCCGGCTTCGGCGGTACCGGTTTCGGTCAGCGAGAAGAGCTTCTTGCCGCCTTCTGTCGCGCTCGTGATCAGTCCCTCGTCCTCCAGGAGCTGGAGGGTGGGGTAGACCGAGCCGGGGCTCGGCTTCCAGGCGCCGCCGCTGCGCTCGGCGATCTCCTGGATCATTTCGTAGCCGTGCATCGGCCGGTCCTTGAGCAGCGCCAGGATGGAGGCGCGGACATCGCCGCGCCGCGCCCTCCCGCGCGGGCCGCCACCCCGGCCCCGGCCGCCGAACGGCGGTCCGAACGGGCCGAAGGCCGCGCGCAGCCCTTCGACCCGCGCCTCGAAGTCGCCCCAGCCGCCTTGGCGCCCGGGTCCGCAGTGCTCGTGTCCATGAGGTCCGTGCGTACGCATGGTGATGATCCTTTCCTCGTCGGTCAGCCTCTTATCGATCTATCACGACTCTCTTTGATCTATTACTGATCTGTCGCGATGCTTCAACGATATATCGGTACGAGTGGCATGACAAGCCTGCCCGGTCCAATTTCCGGAAATTGGCCTTGGCCTGCGGCTTTGTCGCGGACCTACGCTCCCGTCATGAGAATCCGCATCGTCGACGCCTTCACCGACCGCCCCTTCTCAGGGAACCCCGCCGGAGTCGTCCTCCTCGACGCCGCGAACACCGGCGGCGCCGTCGGCCGGGACGGCTCCCACCCCACCGGGGACCACCCGGGATTCCCCGACGACGCGTGGCTCCAGCACGTCGCCGCGGAGGTCAATCTCGCCGAGACCGCCTTCGCCCACCCGCTGCCGGAAGGGGCCGACGCCGACTGGGCGCTGCGCTGGTTCACACCGGCCACCGAGGTCGACATGTGCGGCCATGCCACTTTGGCCACCGCGCACGTCCTGCACACCACCGGGACCGCCACCGGCACCGTCCGCTTCCGCACCCGCAGCGGCATCCTGATCACCACGGCCGACGACAGCGGCGCGATCACCATGGATTTCCCGACCGCCGAACTGACGCCGGTCCCGGTGCCCCAGGTGGTCGCCGACGCGCTGGGCGTCGAGATCCTGTCCGCCTACGACACCGGGGAGAACGTCGGCGACCTGCTGGTCGAGCTGCCCGACGAGAAGTCCGTGCGCGCCCTGGACCCCGACCTCCGGGCCCTGGCGGGCCACGGCGGGCGCGGCGTCATCGCCACCGCGCGGGCCGAGGACCCGGCCGGCGGCCACGACTTCGTCTCCCGCTGCTTCTTCCCCGCCGTGGGCATCGACGAGGACACCGTGACGGGCAGCGCGCACACCGCGCTCGCCCCCTTCTGGTCGGCCCGCCTCGGCCGTGACGACCTCACGGGCCTTCAGGGCACGGCCAAGCGCAAGGGCACCGTCCGCACCGGCCTGCGCGGCGACCGCACGCTGCTGACCGGTACCGCCGTCACCGTCATCGACGGCGAACTCCACGCTCCGGTCCCCGACGCCCTGCCGTCTCCGGTCCCGTCCGCCCGGCCATAGAGGACACCTGCCTCGATCCGGGCGCCCGTCGACATACGCGAGGGCCCGCCACCGACGTGCGCGTGTCGGCGGCGGGCCCTCGTCCTCCGTCGGAACGACCGTCAGGCCGTGGGCAGCCAGCCCACCTTGCCCGCGAGGAGCGCGTACCCCACGAACGCCACGATGTCGATGAGCGCGTGCGCCGCCACCAACGGCCCGACCCGCCCCCACCTGCGGTACAGCAGCACGAACAGCACGCCCATCACCATGTTGCCGACGAACCCGCCGATGCCCTGGTAGAGGTGGTAGGAGCCGCGCAGGACGGCGCTCGCCGCCAGGACGGCAACCGGCGTCCACTTCAGCTGCCCCAGGCGACGCACCAGGTATCCGACGACGATGACCTCCTCCACCACCGCGTTCTGCACGGCGGAGGCGATCAGTACCGGGAACTTCCACCACACCTCGGGCAGCGACTCCGGCACCACCGTGAGGTTGAACCCGGCCGCCCGCGCCCCCAGATAGAGCAGCAGCCCGCTTCCCCCGATGACCGCCGCCACGCCCGCGCCGCGGCCCAGGTCGCTCCAGGGCCGCCGCCGGTCGAAGCCGACCGCCCGCAACCCGCCGGCCCGCTCCCGCGTCAGCAGGTGGGCCACCAGCGCGACCGGTACCAGGGCGGTCGCGATGCCGAACAGCTGCCAGGCCAGGTCCAGCCACGGCCGGCCGGGGGCGTGTGACGCGTTGAGGTTCGCCGCCTGGTCCTTCAGGCCGCCCGGCCGGGTCAGCGCCCCGATGAAGCTGATGACCGCCGAGACGGCACTCGCCCCCAAGGAGAGCGCGAGGACCAGCAGCGTCTCGGACCGCAGCACCCGGCGCGGCAGGCCCGTTCCCGTCCGTTCCTCCCGCCGCTCACCGGCCCCGGGGGTCTCGGCGCCCGCCACCGGGCTCGCGTCCGACTGCACAGGTACCTCCGGTCGTTGCACGCCACCGCCTCGTGGTCCTCCGCGCCCCCGAGGAGAGGCGCCGCCGCACGAGGACACCCCAGCTTGCCCGAGGCGCGCGCCCGGGTCGGCACCGGGTCCCGTTCCGGCGCGCCCGGCGTCGTCGGACGCGCCGGGGGCGGCGACGGACGCGAGGGCCGGGACGGATCCGGGAGGCCGAGGGCACAGCCGTGGGATCGGGGACGGGGACGGGTACGGCGACGAGCCGGTAGCTGACCGAGTATCAGGAGCGGCCGGAACCAGGAGTGCTCGGAACCGGTCGCTGTCGGGACCGGTCGCGGCCGGCCCAGGAACGGCCGGGTCCAGAAGCAGCCGGAACTGGGAGCAATCAGCCCAGAACGGCCGGAACCACGAGCCCCCCGCTCAGGATCGGCCAAGCTCAGAAACGACCGGAACCAGAACGCCCCCGGATCCCTGAGCGACCGATCCCGGCCAGGCCTCAGTACCCCTTCGGTCCCTCCTCCGCCGGCCGTTCCACGGCCCAGGCGACCGGCCAGGCGTGCACCGGGTCGCCGCGGTGCATGAGTTCGCTGTACCGCCGGGTCATCGCCGCCAGCGCCGTGTACCGGTCCAGCCCGTTGCGCAGGGCGTGGTGGAACGCGGCGGCCTGCCAGGACGCCCCGTTGGCGCGGCGTTTGCAGCGCTGGTCGATCACGCCGAGGTACCGGTCGCGGTCGGTGGGCTCCACGCCCCAGGCGTCCAGCCCGGACGCCGCCATCGGCAGCAGTTCCTGCCGCACCAGCCGTGCCGCGGGGATCTGGGCGATGCCGCCGGAGCGCTGGGAGCGGGGCCAGTGGAGTTTCGCCTCGATCCCGTAGCGGCAGGCGTTGTCGAAGTTGGCCTCGGCGGCGGCGAACGGCAGCCGGGACCAGACGGGCCGCGGCTCCTCGGCCAGCGCGCGGACGAGGCCGTAGTAGAAGGCGGCGTTGGCGATGACGTCGGTGACGGTGGGGCCGGCGGGCAGCACCCGGTTCTCCACCCTGAGGTGCGCCACCCCGTTGGAGACGGCATACACCGGGCGGTTCCAGCGGTAGATCGTCCCGTTGTGCAGCACGAGTTCCGCGAGTTCCGGCACGGCTCCCTCGTCCAGGACCCGCAGCGGCTCCTCCTTGCCGGCGATGGGCAGCAGCGGCGGGAAGTAGCGCAGGTTCTCCTCGAAGAGGTCGTAGGCCGACTCGATCCAGCGCTCGCCGAACCACGTGCGCGGGCGCACGCCCTGCGCGCGCAGCTCCGGCGCGCGGGTGTCGGTGGCCTGCTGGAACACCGGCGGCCGGGACTCCCGCCACAGCTCGCGGCCGAAGGCGAAGGGGGCGTTGGCGCCGATCGCCACTTGGACGGCGGCGGCGGACTGGGCGGCGTTCCACACCGCGGCGAACCGCCCGGGAGTGACCTGGAGGTGCAGTTGGACCGAGGTGCAGGCGGCTTCGGGGGCGATCGAGGAGGAGACCGCGACCAGCCGCTCGACGCCCTGGATGTCCAGGGCGAAGTCCTCGCCGCGGGCCGCCCGCATCTGGTCGTTGAGGAGGACGTAGCGGTCGATCTCGGAGAGGTTCGCGGCGACCAGGTCCTCGATGCCCAGGGTCGGCAGAATTCCTATCATCACGATCCGTGCGGCGACCTCGCGGGATTTGCGGTCGGCGTAGGCCAGTCCGGTGCGGAGTTCTTCGGCGAGCTGATCGAGAACGCGGCCCGACAACCGGTGCGGCAGAATGTTTACTTCTAAATTGCACTGCGCCAGTTCGGTTTGGAAATCGCGGCTCGCGATGCGCTCCAGCACCTGCGCGTTCATCATGCGCGGCAGCCCGTCGGCTCCCGCCAGATTCAGCTCTATCTCCAGTCCCATGAGATTGCGCGGGCGGTCGAACCGCTTGTCCTCCAGAAGTATCCCCAATCCCGCGAGGCACTCGTGGAGTTTCCGGCGATAACACTGCCGATCCGTGAGTTCGGCGGCGTGCGCGGCAACCTTCTCCCCCATCGAAGCGTCCCTCCCTTGAGTGGAAGGCCCGCGGCCACCGGCCACAGTGGGCCTTCCCGGCGGTTCCCGGGGTCGCGCTACGGTCGATGATGCCCGGCAATCCGATCGACAACGCCTCATGGCCGGGGCGGGCCCGATAAGATCGGGGAAGAACGCCGTCCGGCACATTCCATGGGCATACGGCGCGGTCCATGGCCGTGCGCATTCCTCTCGTGATAAAGACCGACGAGTTTCGGCCTACCACACCGGTGAAAAAGGGCCAGGTGACGGCCGGGTAACCCCGTGCGAATAGGCCGAAAACACCTGTCCGGCAAGGCCGGAATCCGCCTTGCCGGAAATGCTCCCGGCGGCTAGCGGAAACAAGGTGTGAACATCCGTCGTATAAACTTCGCTGGAGGCAGAGAGTTGGCGCCCAGCGTCGCGGTATTTCCCCCGGTCCTGCGGCACAGCGGCTGACCCCACCGGGCCGCAGCCCCCCGGTCGGCCTTGCTCTGACCCCACACGCTGACAAAGGCGTCCGCACTTGCCCCGCACCACCGTGTCTCCCAAGTGAGAGGCGACCCACCATGCCGCTGCATGTTTCCCCTGCCCCCGCGCCCGCCCTGCGCAGCATCCTCGCCGCCCTCGGTTCCCCCACGGCCGTCAGCGAGGCCCGTACCCCTTCTCTGCGCGCCCAGCAGGGCCCGCTCAGCCCCGAAAGCCCGCTGCCCGTCCACGTCCTGGACGTCCTGGACGACGTCAGCCACCGCGGCTCGCCCCGCACCCGGCTCACCGGCTGGCGGTTCATCGTCCGCAGCGGCGAACGGGCGGTGGCCGCCGCCGAGGCGATGCTCACCGCCGACGGCTGGACCTTCTCGCACTTCTGCGAGGGTCCGTACGTGACCTCGACCGAGCGTGCGCTGCGCCAGGCCGAGTCGCTTCCCGCGCCCTATCAGCCGCGTCTGCTGTTCGTGCCGGAGCTCTACATGCTGACGCTGTGGCTGCACCACGACATCACCGCGGACGGGGCCGAGGGGCTGCCCGCGCCGGGGGACCTGCTGGTGCCGCTCGCCCCGGCGCCGCCCGGCATCGCCGCCCACCGCACGCACCCGGTCGCCGATCTGCTGCCCCGTCTGACGCTCCGTCTCGCGCCGGCGGCACCGCTGCTCGGCTCCACGGCCTGACGAACGCGCGCCGGGCGCACCACCCCGGCGGAAACGCGCCCCGCGACCCCACCGGTCGCGGGGCGCCGTGTCGTGCGCGTCGCGGCCCGTGCCTGACCGGCACCCGGCCGCTCAACCCGCCGGGCCGGGCCTCCACTTGGCGCAACCGCCCGCATGGGTGACGCGTCTTCTTCGGGTGAGGACCGCTGCTGCTAAATCCCTGCGGAATCGCGCGGGCAGGGCAACACTGGTGTGGTCCCCGCGCGGGCGGGGTGGTCCCACTGGGTATCGACCTATTCGAAACGGGGGAGCGGCCGTGAGCACGAAGTCCAGTCCATCGAGCCGCAGCACGACACTCATCACACCGCAGCGAAAGACAGCATCCATGTGCCAGCACCAGCCGCCATGCCCGACAGCAGATTCCACCGACCGGGAGGCCGCCCTTCTCGTGGCGCACCACCCGGAGCAGGGCTGGAGCCTGCTGTGCAACGGCGTCCTCCTGTTCGAGGACACCGGTGAGCTCCTGCCGGACGGGCAGGTCATCGCACCGCACCGACCGCTGGACGTGACCCGGGTGGCCACCGCCGCCTGAGCCGCGGCGTGCGGTGACCGGCGCCCGGTTCGGGACCGGTACGCGGAGCCGGAGGGGCCCGAGCGCCCCAACGGGGCCGGCACCACGTAGCGGAACCGGCGGGAGACCGTCCGGGCGCGCACCGACGACCTTCCGGCATCGGAAGCACAACGGCTGAACACCAGAAGCACAGCACCAGTCAGAGAAAGCCCAGGGCCCCCGGCGCGAAGCCGAGGGCCCTTCGCATGGGCGGGGGCGGTCAGCCCTCGTAGTCCTCCAGCGGCGGGCAGGCGCAGACGAGGTTGCGGTCACCGTAGGCACCGTCGATGCGGCGCACCGGCGGCCAGTACTTGTCCGACGCCACGACGCCCTCCGGGAACACCGCCTCCTCGCGGGAGTAGGGGTGCGTCCACTCGCCACCGAGCATGGCGGCCGTGTGGGGGGCGTTGCGCAGCGGGTTGTCGTCCTTGTCCCACTCCCCCGAGCCGACCTTGTCGATCTCCGCCCGTATGGCGATCATCGCGTCGCAGAACCGGTCGAGCTCGGCCAGGTCCTCGCTCTCGGTGGGCTCGATCATCAGCGTCCCGGCGACCGGGAAGGACATCGTCGGCGCGTGGAAGCCGTAGTCGATGAGCCGCTTGGCCACGTCGTCGATGCTCACGCCGGTCGCCTTGGTCAGCGGCCGGACGTCGATGATGCACTCGTGCGCGACCAGCCCGTTGGGACCGGTGTAGAGCACCGGGTAGTGGTGTTCGAGGCGCTTGGCGATGTAGTTGGCGCCGAGCACCGCCGTCTGGGTGGCGCGCTTGAGGCCCTCGCCGCCCATGAGGCGCACGTACGCCCAGGAGATCGGCAGGATGCCGGCCGAGCCCCACGGCGCCGCCGAGATCGGGCCGACGCCGGTGCGCGGGCCCGCCGTCGGCTGCAGCGGGTGGTTGGGGAGGTACGGCGCCAGGTGGGCGCGGACGGCGACCGGGCCGACGCCCGGGCCGCCGCCGCCGTGCGGGATGCAGAAGGTCTTGTGCAGGTTCAGGTGCGAGACGTCGCCGCCGAACTTGCCCGGCTCGGCGAGGCCGACCAGCGCGTTGAGGTTCGCGCCGTCCACGTACACCTGGCCGCCCGCGTCGTGCACGGCCGCGCAGATCTCGGTGATGTGCGCCTCGAACACGCCGTGGGTGGAGGGGTAGGTCACCATCAGCACCGCCAGTTCGTCGCGGTACTGCTCGATCTTGGCGCGCAGGTCGTCGGTGTCCACCTCGCCGTCCTCGCCGGTCTTGACGACGACGACCTTCATGCCGGCCATGACGGCGCTGGCGGCGTTGGTGCCGTGGGCGGAGGACGGGATCAGGCAGACGGTGCGGCCCTCGTCACCGTTGGCCCGGTGGTACGCGCGGACGGCCAGCAGGCCCGCGAGCTCGCCCTGGGAGCCGGCGTTGGGCTGGAGGGAGACCTTGTCGTAGCCGGTGACGGCCGCCAGCCGCTCCTCCAGCTCCTGAATGAGCGTCAGGTAGCCCTGCGCCTGCTCGACCGGGGCGAAGGGGTGCAGCTGACCGAACTCGGGCCAGGTGACCGGCTCCATCTCGGTGGTGGCGTTGAGCTTCATGGTGCAGGAGCCCAGCGGGATCATGCCGCGGTCCAGCGCGTAGTCGCGGTCGGCGAGCTTGCGCAGGTAGCGCAGCATCGCGGTCTCGGAGCGGTGCTGGTGGAAGACCGGGTGCGTGAGGTACTCGTCGGTGCGCAGCAGCTCGCGCGGCAGCGCGTCCTCCACCTCGGCGTCCAGCGCCTCGATGTCCGCGCGCACGCCGAAGGCGCCCCAGACGGCGGACAGTTGCGCGCGCCCGGTGGTCTCGTCGCAGGCGATGCCGACGAGGTCGGCGTCGACCTGCCGCAGGTTGACCCCGGCCTCGCGGGCCGCGGCGACGACCTCGCCGGCGCGGCCGGGCACCCGTGCGGTCAGGGTGTCGAAGTACGCGTCGTGGACGAGCTCGACGCCGCCCGCGCGCAGGCCCTCGGCGAGGATCGCGGCGTAGCGGTGGGTGCGGCGGGCGATGGTCTTCAGGCCGTCCGGGCCGTGGTAGACGGCGTACATGCCCGCCATGACGGCGAGCAGCACCTGGGCGGTGCAGATGTTGCTGGTGGCCTTCTCGCGGCGGATGTGCTGCTCGCGGGTCTGGAGTGCCAGCCGGTACGCCTGCGTGCCGTCGGCGTCCACCGACACGCCCACCAGCCGGCCCGGCAGGCTGCGCGCGAACTTCTCCCGGACCGCCATGTAGCCGGCGTGCGGGCCGCCGAAGCCCATCGGTACGCCGAACCGCTGGGTCGTACCGACCGCGATGTCCGCGCCCAGCTCGCCGGGCGAGGTGAGCAGCGTCAGGGCCAGCAGGTCGGCGGCGACGGTGACGACCGCGCCCAGCTCGTGCGCCTGCTCGATGACGGGCCGCGGGTCCCGTACGGCGCCGGAGGCGCCCGGGTACTGGAGCAGCACGCCGAAGACACCGCGCTCGGCGACCTCGGCGGGGATGCCCTCGGACAGGTCGGCGACCACGACCTCGACGCCGGTCGGTTCGGCCCGGGTCTCGATGACGGCGATGGTCTGCGGCAGCGCGTCGGCGTCCACCAGGAAGACGCCCTGCTTGACCTTCCCCACCCGGCGGGAGAGCGCCATCGCCTCGGCGGCGGCGGTGCCCTCGTCCAGCAGCGAGGCGCCCGAGGTGGGCAGGCCGGTGAGGTCGGCGACCATCGTCTGGAAGTTGAGCAGCGCCTCCAGGCGGCCCTGCGAGATCTCCGGCTGGTAGGGCGTGTACGCCGTGTACCAGGCGGGGTTCTCCATCACGTTGCGCAGGATCACCGGCGGGGTGAAGGTGCCGTAGTAGCCCAGGCCGATCATCGGGGACAGGACCTGGTTGCGGTCCGCGAGCGCCCGCAGCTCCTGGAGGACCTCCGCCTCCGTACGGCCCTGGGGCAGGCCCAGCGCCTCGGCGCTCTTGATCACGTCCGGGACGGCGGCGGCGGTGAGCTCGTCCAGCGATCCGAAGCCGACCTGCGCGAGCATCTTGGCCCGCGCCTCACGGTCGGGACCGATGTGCCGTTCCTCGAAGGGGATACCGCGTTCGAGGGCGGTCAAAGAGATGCGGTCGGTGGTCATCTGCGGGGGCCTCCTGGTCGTCGCGACCTTGCCGGACACCGCGGCGCGGGTGCCCGGATGGCCTCCCCCTCTGTCATCGCGACCTGAGAGCTTCACCGGCCCGCGGCACACGGACAGGCTTTCACCGTCGGTGAGGGTGGGTTCCGGCGTCGTGCGTCTCCGTGGCCCGCCCTGCTTTCCAGAGTGACCTCGTCCATGCGGTACATGAGCCTGAGAGATTCCGGGGAGGAGTTGCTCCTTCGGCGTCCTCTCCCACACGCCCGAGGCACGTGGTCGAGAACTCTCCCGCACGGGGTCGACAGCCAGGGCCAGCCTACCAGCGCGCTTCCGGGAGTTCGTTCGAGTGGCCGAGGCATGAAATGTGCCGTTTGGTGGTTGTCACAAGGCAGTTCCCGGGCAGCAGCCGACCCGTTGGAGGGACCGTGCAGACCGACATCGACCCCCGGACCCTGATCGGCCGGAAGGCGTTCGACCGCAACGGCGCCAAGATCGGCACCGTGGACGAGGTGTACCTGGACGACGCCACCGGCGAACCGGAGTGGGCCGCGGTGCGCACCGGCCTGTTCAGCCGCGACGCGTTCGTCCCCCTGGAACCCAGCGAACTGGTCGACGGCACCCTGCGCGTGCCCTACGACCGGAAGCTGATCAGGGACGCCCCGGACTTCGGAGTGGGCCGCCACCTCTCCCCCCAGCAGGAGCTCCAGCTCTACCACCACTACCGGCTGGACATCTCCACACCGGGCACCGCCTCCGGACGGGAGGGAACCGCCCCGAATACCGCCTCCGGACGGGAGGAAGCCACCCCGGACACCGCCTCCGGAACGGAGGAGGTGCCTTCGGCCCCGGACAGGACCACCCCCGGCACCGCCCCGCACTCCCCCTCGGGCCCGGACGCGGACCCGCTCGCCGCCGGCCTGTCCTCGGCCACCCCCGGTGTCACGCCCGCCGCCCCGGGTATCACTCCTGCCGCGCCCGCCCCGGACCCGGCCGCTCCGGGTATCGGCTCCCCGGACCCGGCCGCTCCCGGGGCGCCCGCGACCGGCGCCGCCCCGGACGCCTCCTGCGGCCTGCCCTCCTCAGGGGACCGGGAGTTCGGACACGTCGCCGGTATGGAGGACTGACCGTCCTCCGGCCCGCCGACCAGCGGCAGCGGTTCCCCGGGACGCAGCGCCGGATCGTCGACCGCGAACGTCCGCACCCGCCCCGGGCCGGACCACGGCTGTTCGAACCGTACGGTCACCCGGCCCAGCCCACTGCCCTGCACCCACCCCGGGCCGTGCTCCTCGTGCACCACGTCCAGCCCGGGAAGCCATCGCCTCGGCCGCTCCTCGGCCTCTCGTGCTTCCTCCTCCCCCGTCGTCCCCGTGGCCTGCGGCTCCGCCGCCGCCTCCCGCGCCGCAGCCTCCCGCTCGGTCGCCAGCTGGGCGAACAGGTCCTCCTGCGTGAAGTCGGCGAGGCCGCTGACGCCCACGCCCAGCAGGCGCACCCCGCCCGTGGTGTCGACGGTGTCCAGCAACCGGCCCGCCGCCTCCCGGACGACGGCGAGGTCGTCGGTCGGCCCGCGCAGCGTTTCCGATCTGGTCAGCGTCGAGAAGTCGTAGTTGCGCACCTTGAGCACCACCGTCCTCCCCGAGCGCCCGGCCGCCCGCAACCGCCGTACGCACCGCTCCGCCAGCCGCATCACCTCGGCCCGCACCCGCGTCCGGTCGGTCAGATCCACCTCGAAGGTGTCCTCGACCGAGACGGACTTCGCGTCCCGCTCGGCCACCACGGGGCGCTCGTCCCGCCCCAGGGCCATCGCGTACAGCCCGGCTCCGTGCGCCTTGCCCAGCAGCCGCACCAGCTCGTCCTGCCCGGCCTCCGCCGTCTCGGCGACCGTGGTGATCCCGGCCCGCCGCAGCGCCTCGGCCGTCGCCGGCCCCACACCGGGGAGCGTGCGCACCGGCAGCGGCCCCAGCAGCGCCTGCTCCGTCCCCGGCTCGATGACCACCAGGCCGTCCGGCTTGGCCTGCTCCGAAGCGATCTTGGCCAGCATCTTGGCCCCGGCCAGCCCCACCGATCCCGTCAGCCCGGTGTGCTCGCGGATGTCCCGCCGCAGCCGCACACCCACCTCCCGCACGGCCCGGGTGTCCGCCTCGACGCCGCCCGCCTCCAGATCGACGAACGCCTCGTCCAGGCTCAGCGGCTCCACCAGCGGCGACAGGCCGCGCAGCAGCTCCATCACCACCTCGCTCACCCGGCGGTACAGCTCGAAGCGCGGCGTCAGATAGGCGGCGTTGGGGCACAGCCGGCGCGCCTGGGCGGTGGGCATCGCCGATCGCACCCCGAAGACCCGCGCCTCATAGGACGCGGTGGCCACCACCCCGCGCGCGCCCAGCCCGCCGACCACCACGGGTTTTCCCCGCAGGCTCGGCTTCGCCGCCTGCTCCGCGGCGGCGTAGAACGCATCCATGTCCAGATGCAGGATCGTCGGCGCACGTCTCACAGACCCGATGGTGCCGCACGCCACTGACAATCGGCCCGCGCACCGCCCGGGACGGGCCCGCGAGCGCGTCGCGGGAGCGTTCCCCGGCTCCTCCCGGAGCCCCGCCTCCTTCGCGGAGACGGACGGTGTCCGCGCCGCCTCAGCGGGCCCGGCTGTTGCGCCGCCGCGCGAGTTCGTCGTGCGGGTTGTGCCCGGCGAGCGTCTCCCCGGTGTCCACCCGCTCCCCGTGCAACTGCGACAGGGCGCTCTCCACGTCCCGCCACACCACGCCCACGGCGATCCCGAAGACGCCCTGGCCGCCCTGGAGCAGTTCGACGACCTCGTCGGGCGAGGTGCACTCGTACACGGTCGCGCCGTCGCTCATCAGGGTCATCCGCGCCAGGTCCGCCAGCCCCCGCGAGCGGAGGTGCTGCACGGCCGTACGGATGTTCTGCAGGGAGACGCCGGTGTCCAGCAGCCGCTTGACGATCTTCAGGACGACGACGTCCCGGAAGTTGTACAGCCGCTGGGTGCCCGAGCCGTACGCGGGACGCACGCTCGGCTCCACGAGCCCCGTACGGGCCCAGTAGTCCAGTTGCCGGTAGGTGATGCCGGCCGCCGCACACGCGGTCGGGCCGCGGTACCCGATGGCCTCCGCCGCGTGCTCCCCTGGCACCACCACGGCCTGTGCCGGGGTGCGGTGGGCCGCGCCAGTGGGGAACGGCAGCGCCTCTTCCGCCGCCATTCCGTCGCCGGTGATTGCCACGCCGACCTCCGTCCTCCACGTCCCGGACGGGACCTGCCTCATCGACGGTATGCAGTCACTACGGGTGCGTCAACGATCGCCGCGCTCGCCACGCCGAGTGATAATCACCCTACGAGTGGTTTCCCGTGACCTTGCGCGGGGAAAGCGTACTCGAATGGCGGGGGGCGGGCCGAAGCCCGCCCCCCGCACCCGCCGTGACCGGCGGTCTCACTGGCTGTTGGTCCCGAAGTCCTCGGGCGAGATCTGGTCGAGGAACTCGCGGAACTTCTCCACCTCGTCCTCCTGCTCGTCCGGGATGGCGATGCCCGCGTCGTCCAGCACCCCGTCGGTGCCGTAGATCGGGGTCCCGGTACGCAGGGCCAACGCTATGGCGTCCGAAGGACGGGCGCTGACCTCCACCCCGCTGGCGAAGACCAGTTCGGCGTAGAAAACCCCCTCGCGCAGATCCGTGATCCGGACCTGGGTCAGTTCCTGGCCCACCGCTTCGAGCACGTCCTTGAACAGGTCGTGCGTCAGCGGCCTGGCAGGGGCCATGCCCTGCTGGGCGAAGGCGATGGCGGTGGCCTCCCCCGGCCCGATCCAAATGGGCAGGTAACGATCGCCTCCTACCTCCCGTAGGAGCACGATCGGTTGGTTGGAAGGCATTTCCACCCGGACACCCACAACGTCGAGCTCGTTCACACAGCAACCCTAGGACGTGCCCGGCGGGTTTGGGTAGTCGGGCACCCCATTGCTCGGAGCCGGGACCCGTCGCCGAGGCGGCGCCGTTCGCCCGAAGGGCGGGCCGGACGGCTTCCCCGGCTTCGGCCGGGAGGTACCCCGGATACGTACGAACGCGCGGGGGAAGGGCCTTCCCGGACACTCCCCGCGTACCTGCGCGGGGCACCCTCGACCTCGGCGGGTACCTCGTTCGCCCGGCCCTACCGCACGCGAAGAGCGGCTTGGAGCAGTGCGGCGTGCAGGCGCACGGAGAGGGTCGCCAGCTCCCGCGCGGTCGCCTCGGCGTGCGCCCTGGTCTGCGGATTGCGGTGCCGGCGCAGCGGCGCGACGATCTGCTCCACCAGCCCCGCCTCGCGCTCGGCGGACGCCTTGATGGCGCGCAGGTGACGCGGTTCCAGCCCGAAGCGGCCCAGCTCCGCCACCAGCTTGGCGACCGTGACGGCCTCGACGTCGTACGCGCCGTCGGCGACCGGGGCGATGAGCCCGTACGCCTCCCAGTCGGCCAGGTCGCTCTCCTCGACCTCGGCGGCGGCCAGCAGCTCGGCCCGGCCGACACGAGCGGCCGTCGCCCCCTCGGCGGCCGGATCGGGCCACGCCTCCAGCCCGTCCACCAGTTCCCGTGCCGGAGGAGCCGCGGGGGCGGGAAGGGGCACCTGCTCGCCCCGCTCCATGGCGTCCAGGTACTCCCGGATCACCTTCAACGGCAGGTAGTGGTCACGCTGCAGCCGCAGGACCCCCGCCAGCCGCTGCACGTCGGCGGGGGTGAACTTGCGGTACCCGGAGGGTGTGCGCTGGGGCTCGACCAGTCCCTCCGCCTCCAGGAAGCGGATCTTGGAAATGGTGACCTCGGGGAACTCGTCCCGCAGCACATTGAGCACCGCGCCGATGCTCATCGGCTTGCCGTCCGCGAAGGCGGCGCCGGTCGCACCGGCGCCGCCCGACGGATTGCGCTGCATCTGCCGCCCCTGACCGGTCAGCGGCCGACCGCCCGCTGGCTGGCGTAGAAGACCAGCCGGTACTTGCCGATCTGCACCTCGTCGCCGTTGGTCAGGGCGACCGAGTCGATCCGCTCGCGGTTGACGTACGTGCCGTTCAGGCTGCCGACGTCGGCGACGGTGAAGCCACCGTCCTGGCCGCGGCGGAACTCCACGTGCCGCCGGGAGACCGTCACGTCGTCCAGGAAGATGTCACTCTGCGGGTGGCGGCCCGCCGTCGTCAGGTCGCCGTCCAGAAGGAAACGGCTGCCCGAATTCGGGCCCCGGCGCACCACCAGGAGCGCGGACCCCATTGGCAGCGCCTCGACGGCGGCCTGCGCCTCCGGGGAGAGTGCCGGGAAGGGCGTCTGCCCCGTGGTCTCCGAGTCGTACGCCTCCAGCCCCGAGATGGAGATGGTGGAGGTGGTCTCGGACGCGCGCTCCCCCAGGGCTCCGGCGTGCAGCGGTGTGCCGCAGTTGGAGCAGAACCGGGCGTCTCTCGTGTTCTGGTGCCCACACCGCTGACAGATCGGCAACCCAGACCCTCCGCCCGTGTTCGAGGCCGACGCCCCGGAACCTATAGGACCGGCGCCGTGTCCGCCGGAAGACTCACCGACCTGATCGCGGAAGAGCGGCCGGTCCTGGCCTGCCATGGTCTCCTCGGGCTGACGCGAGGCGCGGTGCCGAGCCGAACCGCTGCCGCCCTCCTGGCGCGCGCTCTTGCCGAACAACTTTGCAAACAACTTCACGGGCGATTCCCCTTGAACGAAACAGACCCGCCCGTGGGGCAGGACGAACCCTTGATGCACACACCGGCCGATCCGGACATCCGGTGAACGTCCGTGGCCTTCCTACAGTTTCCACCACGCACCACCCCCGCGGTGCGCCGACCCCCCGCTCCGTCATGCCCTATCTGGTTCCTCGTCATACCTGCCGGCTTCACTGCGAAGACGACCGAGCGTAGTCAGGCCGCTTCGCCTGCCGCAAGGCATCCACGATGATCTTCTCCTCACGGGTCACAGACACCTTGGCCTGCTCCTTCTCCAAAGTCTGAACCACTCCCCCAGGGATGTTCAGCGCGGGTTCCAGGTCCTCGGGCTTGCCGATCACCTTGAAACGGTAGGGCTGGGCGAGCTGCCGACCGTCGATCCGCACCCCGCCCTTCTCGTCCGAGAAGTACGTGCCGGCGACCACCCGCACGCCGTTGACCTGAATGGCCTCCGCGCCGGCCGCGCGCAGCTCCTGGATGGTGTCCAGGAGCTTGTCCGCCTCGACCGAGTGCGACGGGTCGTCGATGGTCAGGTCGATGCCGGGCCCCTGGGCCGCGACCGTACCCGCCAGCACTCCGAGCTGCCGTTCCTTCTCCACCGTCTGCTTCCGGGCCTCCTCGGCCTGGTCGGAGCTGTTCTCCAGCTCCGCCTTCTGGCCTTCCAACCTGCGCTGTTCGTCGGTGAGCCGCTGCGAGCGGTTGTCCAGCTCGTCCAGGATGCGTACCAGGTCCTCCTGGCGCGCCCCGCGCAGCGCACTGCTGTCACTGGTGGAACGTACCTGAATCGCCAGCCCGAGACCGAGAATGAACAGCAGGAGGGCGACGATCAGTTGAGCCCGGGTCACCCGAGGCGGCCACAGGCCCGCCCACAGCCGCTGCCGGCCCGTCCTGCCGTCGGCTCCCGCGCCGGCCTCCCCGGCGGCCGGGGGCCCCGGCTCCGCCGGCGCGCCGGGGCCCGGCGGGCTCTCCGGCGGCATCGGCTGCCGCCTGCCCGCGCCCCAGCTCCCCAGGCCCTTCCGCGGCGGCCCCGGCGTGCCGTCCTGCTCCGGCGTTCCGTCCGTCATCGGCCTCACGCCCTGAAGACGTGCCGGCGGATGGCGGCGGCGTTGGAGAAGATGCGGATGCCGAGCACCACGACCACGCCGGTGGAGAGTTGGGCGCCGACGCCCAGCTTGTCACCGAGGAAGACGATCAGCGCGGCCACGACCACGTTCGAGAGGAAGGAGACGACGAAGACCTTGTCGTCGAAGATGCCGTCCAGCATGGCGCGCAGGCCGCCGAACACCGCGTCCAGCGCCGCGACGACGGCGATCGGGAGGTAGGGCTCGACCACCGTCGGCACCACGGGCCGGACCACCAGCCCGACCACGACTCCCACGATGAGGCCCAGTACGGCGATCACGATGTGCCCTTCCCTGTGTCGGCGCCGTCCGCCCCGGCGGCACCGGCCTTCGGCTGTGCGATACGTACGGTCAAACTGGGCGCAGGCGGCAACCTGACCTCGTTCTCGGTGGAAATCTTGGCGCGGATGCCGAAGTCCTCCTGCAGGACGCGCAGATACTGTCCGTCGGCCCCGTCCTGGAACGCGGTGCTCAGCCGCCGCCCGTCCCCCACCGCCAGCACGGTGTACGGCGGTGCCAGTGGCTTGTTGTCGACCAGTATGGCGTCTCCCGCGGCCCTGATCGCCGAGAGTGAGATAAGTCGCTGCCCGTTCACGGCGATCGCCTCCGCACCGGCCGCCCAGAGCCCGTTGACCACGCGCTGCACATCGCGGTCGCGCAGCCGGCCGGTGTCGGAGAAACCGCTGCTCTCCCGCGGGCCGCCGCCGCTGGACTGGGCACCCTTGGCGTCGTCCAGCACCAACTTCACGCCCGGCCCCGAAACCTGGGTGGCGCCCGCGAGCAGTGCGGAGAGCTCGGTGCGGTCCCCGCCGTGCTGTTTGAGGGCTTCGCGTTGCATGGTGCCCACGTCGTCCCGCAGCGCGTCGACGCGTTTTTGCTGGTCGTCCGCCTCCGCGGTGCCCTGTTCGATACGGTGGATGAGCTCCTCGCGCTCCTTGGCGAGCGTCGGGGCGGATATCCGGGCCTGGGCGGCCCCCACCGTGACCACCACCGCCGCCAGCACCAGGCCGGCCGCCAGCCCCAACTTGGCGCGCAGCGTACGCGGCAACCCCCGCGTGCCCGCCGCCGCCTTCCGCTCGGCCGCCTCGGCGTAACCGTCGTCGAGGCTGTGGTTCATGACGTTGGTCAGCAGCGACATGGACGCATCGGGGCGGGTGGCCTGCCAGGGGGTGCTCCGATGCGGTTGCTGCTGCGACATGCCGCACATCGTCGCACGTCGGCGGCGCGGTCACGCAATGGCCCCACCGGCGCGCCGGGGACGCGGCGCGCCGGTGTTCCGGATCAGCGGCCGGCGCTGTCGACCACCGCGGACCACTCGTCCAGGAGCTGCTGCGCGGAGGCGTCGTCCGGGCCCTCCGCCCACAGGTGCGTGACGGCCTCCGCCGGGTCCGGGAGCACCATCACCCAGCGGCCGTCGGCCTCCACGACCCGTACGCCGTCCGTGGTGTCCACCGACCGGTCTCCCGCGGCCTCCACGACGGTCCGCATGACCAGGCCCTTGACCGCCCACGGGGTCGCCAGGTCGCGCCGCAGCACGTGGGCCCGCGGGATGCGCGCGTCGATCTGACTGAGGGTGAGCTGCGTACGGGCCACCAGCCCGATCAGCCGGGCGAACGCGGCCGTGCCGTCGAAGACGCTGCTGAACTCCGGCACGATGAAGCCGCCACGCCCGTCACCGCCGAAGATGGTGTCGTCGCCGCGCCCCACCCGGGTCAGGTCGTCCGGCGAGGTGGCCGTCCACTCCACCTGGGTGCCGTGGTAGGCGGCGACCTGCTCGGCGATCCGGGTGGTGGTCACCGGCAGGGCCACCCGCCCGCTGCGCCGCTCGGCGGCGACGAGGTCCAGCATGACCAGCAGCGCCCGGTCGTCCTCGATGATCCGTCCCTGCTCGTCCACCAGGGACAGCCGCTCGCCCACCGGGTCGAAGCGCACGCCGAACGCGGCCCGCGCCGAAGAAACGATTTCTCCCAAGCGGACCAAGCCCTCGCGCCGGGCCTCGGCGGTCTCGGTGGGCCGCAGCTCGTCCAGACCCGGGTTGATGGTCAGCGAGTCGACGCCGAGCCTGCCAAGAAGGCTAGGCAGGACGAGGCCCGCGCTGCCGTTGGAGGCGTCCACCACGACCTTGAGGCCCGCCTCGCTGATGCCCCTGTTGTCGATGCTGCGCAACAGGGAACCGGTGTACGAGTCGAAGACGCTGGAGGGGAAGCTCAGGTCACCGATCTCGCCAGGGAACGCCCGGCGGTACTCCTGGCGCGCGTAGACGCGGTCGAGCTTGCGCTGACCGGCCTGGGACAGGTCGGCCCCGCGCTCGTCGAAGAACATGATGTCGACGGAGTCGGGCACCCCCGGCGTCGTCCGCACCATGATCCCGCCGGCGCTGCCGCGGGCGGTCTGCTGCCTGGCCACCGGGAGCGGGACGTTCTCCAGGTCGCGCACGTCGATGGCGCTCGCCTGGAGCGCGGAGATGACCGCCCTCTTCAGCGCGCGGGCACCACGGGAGTGATCCCGCGCGGTGGTGACGGTGGAACCTTTCTTCAGCGTCGTGGCATACGCGCCGGCGAGCCGCACCGCGAGCTCGGGCGTGATCTCGACGTTGAGGATGCCGGACACGCCGCGCGCCCCGAAGAGGTGCGCCTGCCCCCGGGACTCCCAGATCACCGACGTGTTGACGAACGCGCCGGCCTCCACCGTCTTGAACGGGTAGACCCGCACGTTCCCCTGCACGATCGATTCCTCGCCGACGAGGCACTCGTCGCCGATGACCGCGCCGTCCTCGATCCGGGCGGCCCGCATCACGTCGGTGTTCTTGCCGATCACGCAACCGCGCAGGTTGCTCTGCTGGCCGATGTAGACGTTGTCGTGCACCACGGTCTTGTGGAGGAAGGCGCCACTCTTGACGACGACGTTGGAGCCGACGACGGTGTGCTCCCGGATCTCCGCCCCGGCTTCGATCTTCGCGTAGTCACCGATGTACAGCGGCCCGCGCAGAACGGCGTCCGGATGCACCTCGGCGCCCTCCGCGACCCACACGCCCGGTGAGATCTCGAAGCCGTCGATGTCGACGTCGACCTTGCCCTCAAGGACGTCGGCCTGGGCCTTGACGTAACTCTCGTGGGTCCCGACATCCTCCCAGTAGCCCTCGGCGATATAGCCGTAGATCGGCTTGCCTTCCTTCATCAGCTGCGGGAAGACGTCACCCGACCAGTCCACGGAGACATCCGGTTCGACGTAGTCGAAGACCTCCGGCTCCATGACGTAAATACCGGTGTTCACCGTGTCCGAGAACACCTGCCCCCAAGTGGGCTTCTCCAGGAAGCGTTCGACCTTGCCCTCTTCGTCGACGATGGTGATGCCGAATTCCAGCGGGTTGGGAACCCTGGTCAGACAGACGGTGACCAGCGCGCCCTTCTCCTTGTGGAACCGGATCAGATCGGTCAGGTCGAAGTCGGTGAGCGCGTCACCGGAGATCACGAGGAAAGCGTCGTCCCGGAGGGCCTCCTCTGCGTTCTTCACACTTCCGGCGGTCCCCAGTGGCTTTTCCTCATTGGCGTAGGTGAGCTCCATACCGAGCTCTTCGCCATCGCCGAAATAGTTGCGTACGAGCGACGCGAGGAATTGCACGGTCACTACGGTCTCGGTGAGGCCATGCCGTTTCAGCAACCGCAGCACATGCTCCATGATCGGCCTATTGGCCACGGGCAACAGAGGCTTGGGCATGCTCGACGTCATCGGGCGAAGGCGCGTGCCCTCGCCGCCGGCCATCACAACGGCCTTCATGTCGGAAGCGTCCTCCTCGAAAGAGACGACAATCTTGCCGACCTCGCCCGTCCGAGGCATCGGATGCCCGCCATCGAACATGCCGGGCATCCGGATCTCGGCCAGGCCGCCTATGCGGCGGACTCAGTCGGCCGTGGCATCCGCCTTGATCAATCGGCGGACCTGGACCACGTAGAGGATCCCTGCCCACCAATACAGAGCCGTACCCCATCCTGCGAACGCCCATCCGAAAATGGCCGCGGGCGTACTAAGCCAGTTGTCCACGTCGCTGAGCAGCAGCAACGGGAACGCGTACATCAAGTTGAATGTAGCCGCCTTGCCCAGGAAGTTCACCTGGGGTGGACCGTACCGGTGCCGGGCCAGCGCACTCACCGCGATCAACAGCATCAACTCGCGCGCCACAAGGGCCGCGGTCAACCACCACGGAAGGATCTCGCGCCACGTCAAACCGACCAGTGTGGACAGAATGTAGAGCCGGTCGGCCGCAGGATCGAGAATGCGCCCGAGACTGCTGACCTGATTCCAACGGCGGGCCAGCTTCCCGTCGAGGTAGTCACTGACGCCGCTGAGCGCGAGGACGGCCAGAGCCCAGTAGTTGGCACTCTCAGGGCCGTCGAACTCCGGCCACAGGATCAACCACAAGAACAAGGGCACGCCGACGAGACGGGCCATGCTCAGAATGTTCGGGATGGTGAGGACGCGATCCGTCTGGATCTGCGTCTCCTGGACCTCCACCCGGGGGCCTCCTGTGGGGAACGTACCAACGATGCCCACTGACCTTACCTGGACCGTACCGAGCGGCACGCCGCGGGGTCCCGGCCACGAACGCGAGAAAGCCCCGCCGGGAACCCTAAGGCTCCCAACGGGGCTTTCTTCAAAAATTGTTCGGCGGCGTCCTACTCTCCCACAAAGTCCCCTCTGCAGTACCATCGGCGCTGAAAGGCTTAGCTTCCGGGTTCGAAATG
>NZ_JBEXNM010000042.1:0-76010 GCF_040611095.1 Streptomyces sp. NPDC003077
CGGCCCGGCGGGCGCCCGGGCCGGTGGCCGCCGCGCCCGCGGCCGGGACGGCGCCCGCCACCGCGCTCGGTCCGGCACTCGGACCCGCGCCGACGCCGGCCGGCCACCCGGTCTCCGCGCCGGCCGGCACGCCCTGCGGCTCCGGCGTCCGCGGCGGCCGGGTGGGCCGGGGCGGGGTGGCCGGCGCCGGACGGCCCCCGCCTCGTCCGGTTCCGGCGCGCGCCGCGGACGGGCGTCCGCCGCGCCGGGCCTCGATGAGCGCCACCGCGCCGGACGGCAGCCAGGCCGCCGCGGTGCCGCCGTCGTCGGCGCCGGACCCGAACAGGTGCGGGGCCAACTGCGCCTGGAGGTCGGCGGGGGTGGGGCGGTGGGCCGCCTCCATCTGCATGCAGGAATGCAGCAGCGGGCGGAGCTCGTCCGGCAGCCCGCTCAGGTCCGGGCCCTCGCGCAGCAGCATGAAGACCGTCTCGACCGGGTTGGTGCCGTGGAAGGGCGCGTGTCCGGTCGCGGCGAAGACGAGGGTGGAGCCCAGGGAGAAGACGTCGCTGGCGCCCGTCACGCTGCGGGAGTCCCGCGCCTGCTCGGGCGACATGTAGGCGGGCGTGCCCACGGCGACGTTGGTCATCGTCAGCCGGGTGTTGGAGACGCCGGAGGCGATGCCGAAGTCGATGACCCGCGGCCCGTCCTCGACGACCAGGACGTTGGACGGCTTCAGGTCGCGGTGGACCAGGCCCGCGCCGTGGATGGATTGGAGCGCCTCGGCGATCCCGGCCGCCAGCCAGCGCACCGCCTGCGCGGGCAGCGGCCCGCACTCGTTGACGATCTCCTCCAGCGAGGGCGCCGGGACGTACGCGGTCGCCAGCCACGGGACCGCCGCGCGCGGGTCGGCGTCCACCACCGCAGCGGTGTAGAAGCCGCTGACCGCGCGGGCCGCCTCCACCTCGCGGGTGAAGCGGACCCGGAACAGCTGGTCCTCGGCCAGCTCCGTACGCACCGTCTTGATCGCCACCCGCCGGCCGGACGCCGACCGCGCCAGATAGACCAGGCCCATACCGCCGGCCCCCAGACGGCCGAGCACCTCGAACGGGCCGATCCGTCGGGGATCGTGCTGCGTCAGCTGCTCCACCACTTGCCTGCCACCTCCCCGTGGGGCGTAAGGACTCTCACAAGCCACTGGCCGCCGAGAGCCACTGCCCCGTGCAGCGTCTCACCGCCTGGCCGATTCGGCCGTACGCGTGCTGATTCTTCCTGGCCGGGCCTGCGGTTGCGAACCCGGGGGCGTCCCGACGTGTCCCCGGTCACGCCGAACGGCGCACGGCGGGAGCGGCCCGCCGCCGGGCGGCGGACCTCGGGGGCGACGGGCCCGGGTGCCCGGCCTCGTGGGGCGCCGGGGCCGCCCGGCGTTCCAGCGCGTCGGCAGACGGCAGACGGCAGACGGCAGACGGCCAGGAGTGTGGCGGAGGTGCAGGTGGGCGGTGGCAGCAGGGCGGAGGGCGCGGGTCCCGTCCGTGCGCGGCGAGAGCCCGCATCCCTCGCGGACCCGCTGTCGGGCCGCGCCGTCCGCGGCCCGACAGCGGGATCCATGCCGCCCAATTCTGCTGCCTCCCGGCTTATTTAGGGGCGATGTCGGCGAAGGTAGTCGACTCTTGATCGGCATTGCGATCACAAAGGAACAGAATCGAACGTTTGGGCAATTGTTGAGGCGCATTCGGTGGAAGGAGGACACCCTTCCGGCGCCGTTCCACCGCTGCCCACGGCCACCGGCGACAGAACCCGCGACAGAACCCGCGAAGGAACCGGCGGCAGGGCCGACGACAGAACTGACGACCCGTACGGGAACACCGCTCATCGGTGCCATTCGTCCGAATAACGGACAACCAGAAGGAGGCACCGTCACGCAAGAGGGCGTATCCCCGGATCGTCACGACGGCGCCCGCGCAACCGGAATCTCGGACAAGATCTGCGGCCCCATCCGGGGCCCCGAATTGCCCTGTCCCCATTTGCAGGCGACCAAATCGCGCTCCGATCACCCCTCGGTAAGCTGACGGCATGACAGGACAAGTAAGAACCGTCGACGGCAGAGTTGCCGGCCGCCGGGGGCAGGCGACGCGGCAAAAGCTCCTCGACTGCCTCAGTGAAATGCTCAGTTCGTCCCCATATAGGGATGTCAAGGTCATCGACGTAGCGCGCAAAGCGGGCACTTCACCCGCCACGTTCTATCAGTACTTTCCGGACGTCGAGGGCGCGGTACTGGAAATCGCGGAGGAGATGGCGAAGGAGGGAACGACCCTGACCGACCTGGTCGCCGGCCGTTCCTGGGTCGGCAAGTCCGGCCGCCAAACGGCCGAGGATCTGGTCGACGGGTTCCTCTCCTTCTGGCGCAAGAATGACGCGATCCTGCGGGTCGTCGATCTCGGTGCCGCCGAGGGCGACAAGCGCTTTTACAAGATCCGGATGAAGATCCTGAACTCGGTGACCAACTCCCTTACCGACTCCATCCAGGAACTCCAGGCCAAGAACAAGGTCGACAAGGACATCAGCCCGGCGGCGATGGCCGGCTCGATCGTCGCCATGCTGGCCGCCGTCGCCGGCCACCAGAAGGGCTTCGCCGGCTGGGGCGTCAAGCAGAACGAGCTGAAGCCCAACCTGGCGCTGCTGGTCCACCTCGGCGTCACCGGCAAGAAGCCCGCACGCTGAACCGCGCCGGGGCACCCGTCACCGTCCCGCGCGCCGCACGGCCGCCCCGCCTTTCCGGACCGCCGACGTCACCCGTCACCACCCCACACCCGTCCTGCCATAACCGCACCGCACCACGGGTGCCGCCCAGCCTTTTGGAGCCGGACGGCACCTGCCGCACGTGGGACATGCGCGCACCGGTGGTCCGCGCCTCTCCGCCCCCGTGCCTCTCCGCCCCCGCGGACCGCGCGCCCGTAACGACGGTCGGCGCGCCCGTAACGACGGTCGGCACCTGCCGAAGGCGCGCCTTCTCCGCCCGACCGGCTACCCGGGACCCCCTGTCACTTGAGTGACGTATCGCCGTGCGCCTCCAGCACCTTGCGCAGGCCCGCCGCGACGCGCTCGCACTCGTCGCGGTCCAGCGCCTCCAGGATGGACGCGTAGTTGCGCAGGTGGTCGCCCATGATGCGGTCGATGAGCTCCATGCCGCGCTCGGTGAGGCAGATGCGGACGGTGCGCCGGTCGGCCCCGTCGCGGACCCGCTCGACCAGCCCCTTGGCCTCCATGCGGTCGATGCGGTTGGTGATCGCCCCCGAGGTGACCATGGCCGCCTTCAGGAGCGCGCCGGCGGTCAGCCCGTAAGGGGGCCCCGACCGGCGCAGGGTGGACAGGACGTCGAATTCGCCCGACTCCAGGCCGTGTTCGACACAGAACGCCTTCAAACGCCGGTCGAGGATGCGGGTCATCCGGTTGATCCGTCCCAGCACCTCGACCGGCCAGAGGTCGTCGCTCAGCTCCGGCCGCTCCGCCTTCCACTGCTCGACGACCGCGTCCACCGCGTCACTCATCGCGTTCCCTTCCTCCGGCCGGTCCGACCCGGGCCTCGCCGGGGCGAACCCGGCCCGGTGCGGACCTGCTCGTTACGAGCCCAGCTCGATAGGAGCCCAGCCCACCACGGGCTAGCTCAACGTGAACTTTCTTAACGTTGACATAGTTGACGTTGAGCTGTCGGCCCTGCTTTTATCTCAACGTTGAGATTATCAACCGAGAGACGTCAGGAGTACTGCGCCATGCCCTCCACCACCGCCTCCACCACCACCGCCGTCGCCGCTTCCTCTCAGGAAGCCTCCGGCTCGCCGCTCCTCCTGGAGCCGGAGGCCCAGGACCTGCTCTTCCGGGAGGCCCGCACCGCGAACACCTTCACCGACGAACCGGTCGCCGACGAACAGATCCAGGCGATCTACGACCTGGTCAAGTACGGACCGACCGCCTTCAACCAGAGCCCGCTCCGGGTCGTCCTGGTGCGCTCCGTCGAAGCCCGCGCCCGCCTGGTCGCCCACATGGCCGAGGGCAACCGCCCCAAGACCGCCGCCGCCCCGCTCGTCGCCATCCTCGCCACCGACCACGAGTTCCACGAGGAACTGCCCCGCCTGGTGCCGTACGCGCCGGAGGCCAAGGACCGCTACTTCTCCGAGCGGTCCGTGCGCGAGGACTCCGCCCTCCTCAACGGCGCCCTCCAAGCCGCGTACTTCCTCCTCGGCATCCGCGCGGCCGGGCTCGCGGCGGGCCCGATGACCGGGTACGACGCCGACGGCATCCGCAAGGAGTTCCTGGACGAGGACCACGCCCCCCTCATGGTCGTCAACATCGGCCGCCCCGGCCCCAACGCGTGGTTCCCGCGGCTGCCGCGGCTCCCTTACGGGGATGTCGTCAGCAGCGTGTGATCGGGGCCGTATTCGGGCGGGGTCGACGTGCTGTCGTGGGGGCCGTATTCAGGCGGGGCCTGACGCGCTGCCGTGGGGGCCGTCTTCCGGCGGAGTCCGACGCGCTGCCGTTGGAGCCGTCTCCCGGCGGGGCCTGACGCGCTGACATCGGGGCCGCAACCGGGACCGTTCGCTGTCCTGCGCCGATGCCCGCCGCCCCACCGCCAGCCCACCGCCAACCGGCTACCAGCCCGCTGCTGCCGGCCTTGCCACCCGCCGTCGGGGCCACCGCCCGCCACGGCCGCCCGCTACCGGGGCCACCGCTCTTCACCGATGACGCGCCACCGTCCTGGCCCGTCACTCACCGACGAGGCGCCATCGCCCCGCCCCGTCACCCACCGACGACGCGCCGCCGCCCTGCCCCGTCACTCATCGACGACGCGCCGCGGCCTCGTCCCACTCGCTCCTCCCGCCCCACCTCCACCACTCCGTTCCATCCCAGGGGGTCACCCATGTCCACCGTCTCCGTACGCCCGGCTCCACCCGCCGCCGCTCCCCCGGCCGCGACCCGCCGGGTGCCCGTGTTCTGGCTCGCCCTGATGGCCACGCCGGTCGCCTTCGGCGCCAACGCGCCGGTCCTGATCCTCCCGGACATGGCCCGCTCGCTCGGCGTCGGACCGGCCGCGGCGGCCTGGATGGTGACCGCCTTCGCCTGGGCGATGGCGGTCGGTACCCCGCTGATGGCCGGGCTGCTGCGCCGCCGCGGGCTGCGCACGGTGCTGTGGGCATCCGCGGCACTCGTCCTCGCGGGCACCGTCGCGGTGGCCGCCTCCCCCTGGTTGCCGTTGACCCTCGCGGGGCGGGCCGCGCAGGCGGCGGGCGGCGCCGGGCTGGTGACCGCCGCGATGGGCCTCGCCGGGACGGCCCGCCGGATGGGCGTCATCAGCGCCGGGTTCGGCATCCTCGGCGCGGCCGGGCCGCTGCTGGGCAGCCGGCTCTCCGCGGACGTGTCCTGGCGGGCGGCGCTCGCCCTGTCGGCGGTCGCGCTGGTCGCCGTCCCGTTCGTGGCCCGCTCCGCGCGACCGGCGGCCACCACCGGGGAACGCTTCGACGCTCCGGGCGCCGCCCTGCTCGCGGCCCTGGTCACCTCGCTCGTCCTGCTGCCCACCGCGACGCTGCCCGCACTGGGTGCCGCGCTGGTCGCCGCCGTCCTGCTCGCCGTGCACGTGAGGCGGCGTCCCGAGGGCTTCGTGCCGTCCCGGCTCCTGCGGACGCCCACGTTCCTGGCCTCCGCGCTGCTCGCCCTGGCCCTGTCCACCTCGTACTTCACGCTGCTGTTCGCCGTACCGCGGCTGCTCGCCGACCGCACCGGATGGTCGACCACGACGATCGGCACCGGCCAGCTCGTGGCGCTGGTCACCGGGTCCGCGCTCTCCTGGGTGCTGGCGGCGGCCTCGGCGCGGATGGGTCGCACCGCGGTCCGCGCCCTCCTCGTCACGGTCGGCGTGCTCGCCGCCCTGACGGCGACGTTCGCCACCTGGGGCCCACTGCTGCTGGCCGCCATGGGAGCGGCGGTCTTCACCGCCACCGGCGCCAACGCCACCCTGTCGGTCCACGCGGCGACCAGCTCCCCCGACCGCCAACGCCCCACCGCCATCGGCCTGTTCACCCTCTGCTACCAGCTCGGCGGCGCCTTCGGGCCGGCGATCGCCACGCTGATGGCCATCGGTCGATAGGGCCTGCCTATGGAGCTTTTTTACGGGGGCGGGTGCGCGCACGCGGAAACGGCGTGCGCGCACCGCCCCTCAGACCGTGCCGGGCAACCCGTCCAGGAACTCCCGAACGGCCGCCGCGAACCCCTTCGGGTCGTGCTGCGGGATGAAATGGTCGGTGTCCAGTTCCACCAGGCGGGTCCGGGGGCGCCTCGCGGCCATCTCCCGGGCCATCTCCGTGGCCAGCACCTGACTGCGCAGGCCGTGGACGAGCAGCGCGGGGCAGGTGCTCCCCAGCCAGTCCGCCCAGTAGTCACCGTGCACCGCCTCGTCCGAGGCGACCATGTCCTCCGGCACGAAGGGCAGCCCCCAGCCACCGCCCCGGATCTCCCGCAACCCGTCGCCGAGCAGCGGAGCCGCGAACCCCAGCGCGTCGAGCATCGCCTCGCGGGTGGGCGCGGAGAGCGGCCAAGCGAGGCTGAACGCGCACCCGTTGGGCGCGTCGAGCGGGATGGCGACCGCGTCGTCCACGCAGACGAAGGCACTGACCCGCTCGGGGTGCCGGGCCGCCAACTGGTACGTGTTCTTGCCGCCCATCGAGTGCCCGAGCACCACCACGGAGGACAGCCCGAGGTGGTCGAGCAACGCCACCAGGTCGGCCACGTAGCCCTCCCGGGAGTAGTCCGCCGCCCGGTCGGACGCGCCGTGCCCGCGCTGGTCCGGGGCGATCACCCGCCATTCGGGGGCGAGTTCACGGGCCAGGTCGGTGAAGCAGGACCCGTCGAGGAAGTGCCCGTGCACCGCGAGCAGCGGCCTCCCCACACCGCCGAAATCCAGGTACGACAGGCAACGCCCGTCAAGAGACAACTCCCGTCGCTCGGGAGTCGGATACGGACGGGGATCGGATGAGACGGACATGGAACGGCCTCCATGAAGCATCGGATCGGAAGGAAATCGGAAGGAAGCAGAAGAAGGACCGCAAGGAAGGACACGCGGGAAGGAGGCGCAAGAAGGACGCACGAGAAGGGGGCACAAGCAGGTCCCCCGACAAGGAGCACGGACGCGCGCGAAGTCGTACCCAAGGTCGCACACCTGCTACTCGTTCTAGGCTCCCGGGCATGACCGACGCACCGACTCCCGACCAACCGACTCCCGCCGAATCGACCACCACCGCCCCGTCCACCACCGACGAGGAGTTTCAAGCGCTCCTCCGCGGGCTCCGGGTCTGGGACACCCCGTTGCCCTCCTTCGACCCGGACCCGGGCAAGGCACCGGCCGAACCGTTGCCGCTGTTCCGCCAGTGGCTGCGGGAGGCCGCCGAGGCCGGCGTCGCCGAGCCGCACACCATGTCCCTGGCCACCGCCGACGCGACCGGCGTCCCCAACGTGCGGACGGTGATGCTGCACGGCGCCGACCGGCGCGGCTGGCACTTCGCCTCCCACCGCGACAGCGCGAAGGGCCGCGAACTCGCCGCCCGCCCGTACGCCGCGCTCGGCTTCTACTGGCCGGCGGTGGCCCGCCAGATTCGCGTCCGGGGCACCGTGGCCCCCGCCGGTCCCGAGGAGAGCGCCGCCGACCTCCACCACCGCTCGACGGGCGCGCTGGCGGCCGGGCTGGTGGGCCGGCAGAGCGAGGTGCTGGAGGCGTACGAGGACCTGGTCCAGGCCTCCGAGGCCGCGTGGGAACGGGCCCGGCGGGAGCCGGACGCGCCGGTGCCGAGCTGGACGCTGTACCTGCTCAGGGCCGAGGAGGTCGAGTTCTTCCAGGGCGACGCGCGGCGCCGCCACCTCCGCCTCCGCTACCGCCTGGACGGCGGCCACTGGGTCCGCGAACTGCTGTGGCCGTGACGGCGGACGGGGACGGGGGCAGGGCGGGGAACGCGTGCCCCCAGCCATCCACGCCCCACCAAGCTCAGCGGCACGTCAGGCCCGCCAGACCCATCAGCCCCGCCAACCCCGCCAGACCCACAAAAGCTGTCAACCCCACCAAAGCCGTCATACCCGCCAGCCCCGTCAACCCCGTCAACCCCGTCAAAGCCGCCGATACATGATGTGCAGCCCCACATAGCCCTTCGTCGGGTGATGGAAACCCTCGGGCAGCGTGGTCATGATCTCGAAGCCCAGGGACTCCCACAGCGCGATGGCGCGGGTGTTCGTCTCCACGACGGCGTTGAACTGCATCGCCCGGAACCCGGCGGCCCGCGCCCAGTCCAGGCTGTACTCCCCGAGCGTGCGGCCCACGCCCCGGCCCGCGTGCCGCGGGTCCACCATGTAGCTGCCGTTGGCGATGTGCGCGGCGCCACCCATGTGGTTGGGGCTCACCTTGGCGGTGCCGAGCACGGTCCCGTCCTCGTCCACGGCGACGGCGGTGTGTCCCGGAGCCCGGAGCATCCACATCTCCCGGGCCGTGGCCTCGTCCAGATCCCGGGGGTAGGAATAGGTGTCGCCCGCTTCCACGATCGTGCGGAAGAAGGGCCAGATGGCGGGCCAGTCGGCGGCGGTGGCTTCTCGTATCTGCACGCGGCACAGAATGGTCCGGCCCCGCGGCGGCCCGCCAGCGAATTATGCGGGGGACGAGGGAGGCGGTGCGCAACCGCTCGTCGGCACCGTGAGGGACCACCACGTCCACGGCGAGCCGGACCGCCCCCTCCCCGTACCCGCGACACCGGCCGACCGCGCGGTTACCCTCACCGCCATGCCGGACGCCGCAGCGCACGACCGCTCCCCCGCCCGCTCCCCGTCCCCCACCGCCCCGTTCGTCACCCCGCCCGTCCATGTGGTCGGCGCTGGCCCCGGGGGCCTCGCCACCGCCGCGGCGCTGCGCGCGCGGGGCGTACGGGCCGTCGTACTGGAGAAGTCGGACGGGGTGGCCGCTTCGTGGCGGGGGCACTACGACCGGTTGCGGTTGCACACCACCCGGCGGCTCTCGTCCTTGCCCGGCCTGGTCATCCCGCGCGCGTACGGGCGGTGGGTCGGCCGGGACGACGTCGTGCGCTACCTGGAGCAGTACGCCGAACACCACCGCCTGGAGATCGTCACGGGTGCCGAAGTGCGGCGCATCGATCCCGCCACGCCGCACCGGAAGGAACCACCGACCGGTCAGGCCAACACCCCAACCCGCCACGACTCATTCGCGGTCGATCACTCCCGTTCAGCGTCGCCCGGCCACTTCGCCCCCGCGACCGCCCACGACAACGGACACCCGCACACCCACCGCTGGACACTGCACATCACCGGCGACCGCACCCTGACCTCCGCCCCCGTCATCGTCGCCACCGGCTTCAACCACACCCCGCACCTCCCCGACTGGCCCGGACGCGCCACCTACACCGGCGAACTGCTGCACGCCGCCCACTACCGCAACCCCCGCCCCTACGTGGGCAAGGACGTCCTGGTCGTCGGCACCGGCAACACGGGCGCCGAGATCGCGGCGGACCTGGCCCACGGAGGGGCGGCCCGGGTGTGGCTGGCGGTGCGCACGCCCCCGCACATCGTGCGGCGTTCGACGGCGGGGTGGCCGGCCCAGGCGACCGGCATCCTCGTCCGCCGTCTGCCGCCGCACACCGTGGACCGGGCGGCCCGCGTGATGCGCCGACTGTCCATCCCGGACCTGGCCCCCTACGGCCTGCCGGCCCCGGAGACGGGCCTGTACTCGCGGGCCCTTCAGGGCGCGATCCCGGTCCAGGACGTGGGGCTGATCGACGCGGTGCGCGGCGGACTGGTGCGGCCGGTCGCCGCGGTGGAGTCCTTCGACGGTGACGAGGTGCGGCTGGCCGACGGCAGCGTGCTCCGGCCCGAGGTCGTCATCGCCGCCACCGGGTACCGGCGCGGCCTGGACTCCCTGGTCGGCCACCTGGGCGTCCTCGACTCCCGGGGCCGCCCCCGCGTGCACGGCCCGGACACCCTGCCGACCGCCCCCGGCCTGCGCTTCACCGGCTACACCAACCCGATCAGCGGCATGTTCCGCGAACTCGCCCTGGACGCCCGCCGCATCGCCCGCGCGGTGGCCGGGGTGGCGTAGGCCCCTGTCGTCGAGGCGGCGCCTGGTTCACACCGCCACCGCGGCGACAGCGACGGGACGTGCGACGCCCAGGCCATAAGTCGACAACTCCCGTCCCGTCTCCGTCCGTTCCCTCCCGCCTTGCCAGGGTGCGGAACCGATACAGCACCCGTTCTAATGGACGCATGATGGGTCACGCTGGCATGGCGGCCACCGCCGTGCGGTATCTGCGCTCGGTCGGCGCGCCGACCACGGCCTCCGCCCGGGCCACCGCCCGCCCGGCAGGCGCACGGGCCGCGTCCTCCTCCGCCCAGGCCGTCCCCGCTTCTCCGGCCGCGCCCTCGCTCTCGCCCTCGCCCAGGCCGGCGCTCAGGGCCGTGCGGGAGGACGAGCGGGTGCCACTCGACCCGGCGCTGTTCCGTTCCGTCCTCGGTCACTTCGCCTCCGGCGTCACCGTCATCACCGCCCCGGGCAGCCGCACGGACGCGGACGGCCCGCCGTTCGTCGCCCCGGCGGCCCCCGGCACACCGGCCGCGCGCCCCGCCGGTTTCGCCTGCCAGTCCTTCGCCTCGCTCTCCCTGGACCCGCCGCTGGTGACGTTCATGGTGGCCCGCACGTCCACGACCTGGCCGCGCGTCGCGCAGGCCGGCGTCTTCTGCGTCAACGTCCTGGGGGCGGACCAGGAGGCGCTGTGCCGCGCGTTCGCGGTCAGCGGCGGGGACAAGTTCGCGGGCGTGAACTGGTCCCCCGCACCGGCCACCGGCGCACCGCGGCTGGCGGGCGTCCCCGCCTGGATCGACTGCTCGATCCAGGCCGTGCACCCCGGCGGTGACCACCTCATCGTCGTCGGCCGGGTGGCGGCCCTGGGCGCGGACGAGTCCGCCGCCGCGGCCGGACCGCTCCTCTACCACCGCAGCACCTTCGGCCGCTTCACCGCCTGAGCCCAGGCCCCGGCCCCGGCCCCGAGGCCCGAGCCCCGAGGGCCGACAGCCCTCGACTCTCCCGTCCCCCCTCACCCGTCGGCGTCACCCGAGTCCACCACTCACCGAGGAGGCTCCCGTGCCCCTGCCCGCCGCGTTCCACGACATCGCCAAGCGCGTGAACAACTGGGGCCGCTGGGGCCCGGACGACGAGATCGGCACCCTCAACCTCATCACGCCCGAGGTCGTCCGGGAGGCCGTCGCCACCGTCCGCACCGGCCGCCGGGTGCCGCTGGCGCTCCCGCTCCAGCAGGACGGCGTGCAGACGGGCCTGATCCCCGGCCGGGTCAACCCGCTGCACACCATGACCGCGATCAACCACGAGATCTTCGGCCCCGGCACGGTCGCCCACACCGACGACGCCGTCACCATGGGCCTCCAGGCCGCCACCCACTGGGACGGCCTCACCCACGTCTCCCACTCGGGCCGCCTCTACAACAACCGCCCCGCCGACTCGGTCACCGCCCAGGGCGGCGCCGCCTTCCTCGGCGTGGAGAAACTGCCGCCCATCGTCACGCGCGGGGTCCTGCTGGACGTGGCCCGGGTGCGCGCGGGCTCGGACGGGTGGCTGGACGCCGGGCACGTCGTCACCCCGGAGGACCTCGACGCGGCCGAGGAGGCGGCCGGGACGAAGGTGCGGGCCGGTGATGTCGTCCTCGTCCGGACCGGGCAGATCCGGCACTACCTGGCGGGCGACAAGCAGGCGTACGGGTTCCCGTCGCCCGGGCTGTCCATACGGACGCCGGAGTGGTTCCACGCCCGGGACGTGGCCGCGGTCGCCAACGACACGCTCACCTTCGAGATGTTCCCGCCGGAGGTACCGGACCTGTGGCTGCCCGTGCACGCGCTGCACCTCGTCGAGATGGGCATGCTGCAAGGCCAGAACTGGAACCTGGAGGAACTGGCCCGGGCGTGCGCCGAAGAGGACCGCTGGTCGTTCCTGCTCTCGGCGATGGCCGAGCCCTTCACGGGCGGATCGGGGACGCCGGTCGCGCCGGTGGCGGTGCTGTAGGGCTGGTGCTGTGGGGCTGGGCTGTAAGTCTGGTTCGTAGGGCTGGCGCTGTAAGCCTGGTGGGCTGCGGGAGCTTTCGGGCCCTGACGAGCTGTGGGGACCTCGGCCGTTGAGGCGCGGGCCTGACGCCCCTCGTCGCTGGCACGCCCCTGACACCCCTCGTCCGTGGGGCGACGCCGACGGACCGACAGGGCCGTTCCCCCCAACCGGATGGCGGTGCACCCGTGCGCGCCCCGAGCACGGCACCGGGACCGCCATCCGGCTCCGGGGCACGACCCGCACTCGTCAAGGTTCCGAGCCCTCGGCCCGGCACCCCACCACCTCGGCGTCCCCTCGCGGCGGATCGGTTTCACCCAAGGGTGATCACGTCGCGACCGCGCGTCAACACCTGGTACGGACTATCCGAGGACGACTTCGGGTCCGATACGGTCCACTTCGGTCCGCCTCGGACTACTTCTGGACCAGGTCCGCCACGCCGGGCTGCGCGCCCGCGCACCGGGGTTCGTACGCCCCCCGGTCGGCACCCGCCGACCGCGGTTCGTACGCTCCCCGGTCGGCACCCATCAGCACCGGCACCCCGCGGTCCACCTCGCACCAGATGCTCTTCCCCGTGCCTTCCTCGCGCCAGCCCCAGCGGTCGGCGAGGCCGTCGACGAGTTCCAGGCCGCGCCCGCCGGTGTCGTCACCCTCGGCGTGCCGCTGGCGCGGCGGCCGGGCGCTGGAATCGGCGACCTCGACCCGCACGGTGGCCACCACGGCGCCGGCGCCGCTGAACCGCATGCGCAGTTCCGCGGGGGTGCCTGTGTGCACCACGGCGTTGGTGACCAGCTCCGAGATCAGCAGGATCAGCGTCTCCGCCACCGGCTCGTCGGCCTCTATCCCGGACCCGGCGAGCCGCGACCGGGCCCATCGACGGGCTCGCCCCACCTCCGCGGGGTCGGGCCGTACCTCCAATTGCACCTGAAGCACCTGCACCGCTCACACCATCCGAACCGGCGGACACAACGCCTCGCGTCTCTTCGTGATCACAATGCGTGACCTCGGCGAAACCCAGCATGGTTGACGTTCCGTCACCCCAACAAGCGCTTCGGGCATATTCCAGCGCAAGGGAGTATGCGTGCTGCATACTGTGCGACGCACTTTTTGGGGAGTCGAACATCGGGGGACTCCGGACCCTCGTCCGGGGCGAGCGAGGTGCGCCGCATACCCGGTCGCCACAAGGGTCGCACCGGGACAGCCGCGCATCGGAACCACTCGCACCCAAGGGAGCGTACCGGAGCCGCGCCCCGGCTCCGGTCGTCCGCGAGCCGCCCTCCGGGCCCGGTCCGGTGCCGACGCTCCGTGACCGCTTGTGTGTGCGGTGACCGACAGTTCGCGCACCGGTCGTCACTCCGTGCCATCACCGTACGAGAAAACCGCCCGCGCCCCGCCGACCAGCCCTGTCGCCGACACCCCGCCCGCCCCGGCCGCGCTCACCACGCGACCGACCGCCCCCGGCCCCGGGGAAGCATCGGCCTCCCAGGTGAATCCCGGGCCGGTGTCCAGTCGTCCGCGGCCCGGGCGTTGCGTCCTGCCCGTGGGGCGTCGGCGGTGCGGGTCCGGGGGGGCGTTCAGGGGCGCCGGGCCGGGCGTCGAACCGGGTGCCGGATCGGGTACCGGTCATCGGTCATCGGTCATCGGCCGTCGTGGCCGGTCATCGGTCGTCGGTCATCGGTCATCGGTGGCCGATCATCGGTCGTCGGCTGGCTCTTCGGGGTCAGGCGCCGGGGCGATAGGTCCCCGTCGCCTGGTCGTAGATCCGGTCCACCTCGCGGCGGTCGTTGTCCGGGCCGATGACCTGGACGAGGTGGTAGCGGCCCTTGTGGATCATGGCCAGGTTGCGGACGTAGACCTGTCGGCCGCTGCCGTCCTGCCAGTTGAAGGTGCCCTCGGCCATGGCCGTGGCCCCCACGTCGATACGCCGCAGCCCGGACGACGAGGACCAGCTGGAGTCGCGGTACGGCGCCAGCTCCGCCTCCTTGTCCTGCTGGTAGGCCATCGGGTCGGCACCGTAACGAGCCGTCGTGTCGCGGCCCGGGACGATCAGCAGCTCGATGTCGCCACCGAGGTAACGGATCTGGCCGCGCTCGTTCTCGCCCCGCCGCTCCCAGCCCTCGCGGACCGCGACCTGGAAGCCCTTCGGGTCCTTGCGCACCGCGAACCCGTCGGCGAGGTCGGCGGGCGTGGTGCCCTGCGGCTGCCGCGCCCCTGAGGACGGCCGACGACTGGACGCGCCGCTCCCCTCCCCCTCGTCCGGGCTTCCCCTGTCGGCGTCCGGCTGGGTCGCCCCGACGCGCGCCGGGATGTCGCGCACCGCCGCCTCCGCGCCGGACGACTCGGACGCGGCCGGGTCCGAACCGGCCGCGTCCGATCCGGCCTTGGGCATGAACAGCACCGCGTACGCCACCGCCGCCACGAGGAGCAGCATGACCAGGCCCACCAGCAACCGGCCGAGGTGGCGCGCGTTGCGCTCGCGGGACCGCGTGCCCCGTTGGGCACGGCGCGCCGGGCGTTCCGGGCGGACGGCCTCCGCCAACGCGGTGGTCGGCTCCCGGTCGCGCTTGGAGGGCTTGCGTGTCTTTGGGGGCTTGGGCCTCCTCGTTGCCGTGCCCGGCCGGGGTCGCTGGTCGCCGGGGCGCTTGCGGAGCATGGCGGTCCGGAAGGCGGCCGTCCGGGAGGAGGCGTTCTCGGGGTGGGTGTCGGGGTCGCCGTACGTCGCAGGATCGGGATCGCTGTACGCCTCGGGGCCGCGCCGGGCGTCGGGGGCGGGGTGCGCCTCATGGCCGTGATGGGCGTCGGGGCCATGAGGAGCGCCCCGGTCGCCGACGCCTTCGTGCGGGGCGGGCCGGGAGAAACCGTCCTGCGCGGCGCCGCCCACGCCCCCGCCCGGGCGATCGGCCGCTCCGGCACGCGGGGGCGCCCCGGCCGGACGCTCGGGCGCCACCGGCGGGCGCGTCGCCTCCGGCCGGGGGTTCGGCGCCACGCCACCGTGCTCGTGCGTCGCCTCCGGCCGGGGGCCCGGCGCCGCGCCACCGTGCTCGTGCGTTTCGTACGGCGGCGGCAGCGGGCGCGCGGACGCCGCCGGCACGGGGTGCGGCGGGACGAGGTGGGGCGGGGCGGCCTGCTGCCGGGAAGGACCGTTCTTGCGCCGGCGGCCCTTCTTGTGGCGGCCCTTGCGGACGAGTTCGCCCCGGCGCCGCACGATCGGCAGCCGCCTCGGGTCGGCGTTCCGCCCCAGGGCGGGCACGGTGACGAGCCGGGCGCCGAGGTCGGGCTCGGGCGCCGTACGGATCAGCGAACGCAGCCAGCCGCGCAGTTCCTCGAAGTCCGGCCGGTCGGTGGGGTCCTGCCGCATCAGCGACTCGACGACGGGCCGCAGCGCCCCGCAGTCCTCCGCGGCGGCGGGCGCCCGCGAGCACACCAACTGGACGAGCTCCGCGGCGCTCTCCTCAGGGAACGGCGCGTGCCCCTGCACGCTGCGGAACAGCAGCGCGCCGATCGCCCACAGATCGGTCGCCGGGCCCACCGGCGGCGCCAACTGCCAGTGGGCGTGGACCGGCTCGGCCTGCTCGGGCGCCCAGCGTTCGGTGACCGCGCCGATGACGTTGATCCGCACCTGCCGCGCCCGCTCGGCCGCCAGGGCCGCGGTGGGCCGGCCATACGCGGCGGGCGCGGGGGCCGCCGGTCGACCGGGCGGAGGGGTGGCCGGTCGACCCGCCGGAGGGGCGTTCTTCGTGAGCGATGGGGAGTTGCCGGAGGGTGGGGTGGAGCGGGGCACGGGTATCGCGCCGGGCACCTTGCCGCCTCCGGGCCTGGGTAACGGCCCCGGCAGGCTGCCCCCGTAGACGGCGCTGCCGGGGGCGGGGTTGCCGTGCGCGGGGTTGCCCGTTGCCGTGCCGCCGTGCGCGGTGCCGCCCGGGGCGGGGTTGCCGTATGCGGTGCTGCCCGGAGCGGTGCTGCTGTGCGCGACGCCGCCCGGGGCGGCGCTGCCGTGCGCGAGGTTGCCCGCCGTCATGCCGCCGTGCGCGGCGCTGCCCGGAGTCGTACGTGGCACGCCCGCGCCCGCGGGGTGGGCCTTCGGCCCCTGCCCGCCGCCCGCGTGATCGCCCGGCTTCCCGACGCGCTCACCGGCACCGGCATCGGAACCGAAACCGAAACCCGCGTGACCGTCCGACTCTCCAGCAAGCCCCCCGGCACCACCGTCCGCCACCACACCCGTGGACCCGGCGCGCTCCCCCGTGCCCCCACGCCCCGCGTCGATGTGGTCCCGATACGGGCTGAACCTCTGCCCGTCCGCCTCCGCCCGGGACCGCGGACGCGCCACGGCAGCGTCCGTCCCGTCCTGCGCCCGGCCCGGCCCCACGGCCTCCGAGCCGTCGGCCGCCGCGTCCGGGGCCCGTTGACCAACCGTTTCACCAGCGGCTGCGCCCGGCCGCGCACCACCAGGCGCCCCCGGCCCGGACGCCGACGGGGCGCCTTCCGTACGAGAGGCCGGGCCGCCCCCTGTGCGGGAACCCCGGCCGCCTCCCGCTTCCACGCTCGCCCGGGCCGCCGCCCGCGCGCCCGCGCGGTAGGCCGCGATGGCACCGGCCCGCGCCTTCCGCGCGTCCTGCTCCGGATCACCACCCTGACGTTCCGAAGGCCCGTACGGAGAACCGGCCCCGGCCCGCTCGCCCGGCGCACGCCCGACCGCGACTCCGCCCTCACCGGCCTCGTCCGCCGCCCCCGTCACACCCGTCCCACCCGGCACCGGCCCGCCAGCACCGCCCGCCTCCGGCCCGCCCTCCGCCGACGCGCTCTCTCCGCCCGGCGACCGACTCCCCACCGGCACCGGGTCGTACCCGCACAGCGCCTCCTGGGCCGCCCCCACGGCCAGTCCGGTGAGGACGGCGCGGCCGTCCGCGCAGACCATGACCGTGTGCACGGTGATGTTGCGGTGCGTCCAGCCGTGGGCGTGCAGGGCGCGCAGGGCCGTCAGGATGTCGGCGGCGATCTCCGCCGCCCGGTGCGGGGTCAGCGACCGTTCGGCGAGGAGGGCGGCCAGCGGGCGGGCGGCGATCAGCTCGCTCACCACCCACAGGCTGCCGTCCTGGGCGAAGACGTCGTAGACCTGGTCGAGCAACGGGTGATCGGGGAGCCGCGCGGCGGCGGTGGCGGCCTCCAGGGCGCGCCGTACGACCGGATCGCGGGGACTCCGATCGGCCACACCCGCCGCGCGAGCGCCCCCCGTCGCGCGAGCGCCCCCCGCCGCACCAGCGCCGCCCCCCGCGCGCCCATACGCCCGCGCACCCCGCCCGATACCGGTACCGCCCGCCGCCCCGCCACGGAACTCCGCGCCCGGCGCACCCCCACCAGGCGCCCCCGGACCGGACCCCGCGTCCAGCACCTCGGCGTCCACGACCTCGGGCAGCGGGACCTGGCGGACCAGCACCTCCTGGCCGCTGTAGGTGTCGAAGGCCCGCGTCTCGACGAGGTCGTACTCGTCCGAGGGCGGCATCGGCAGGCGGTAGCGCTCGGCGAGGACCCGCCCCGCGTACTCGTCCACGACGCCTCCCCAAACCCCAAGCGCCCGAGCCCGCCCGCCTGACCGACTCTGTGCAGCGGCGCTCCGCCCCACTGTCACATTCGATCGCGTTATTGCGGTTTCCGGCTGCGTACGGTCTTCGGGGTCTCACCATACGTGCCCAGGAGGCCGGTTGAGGAGCGCTCGGCCCAACAGTCCCGGCGGGTATCGGCCATCGCCCCCGGCTCCGAGCCACCCGCACGCCACCCGGGACGCGATGCGACGCGCCCTCCCCGGGCGTCCGGACGCATCCCGCACGGACGCCACCGGCCCGGCAACCCCAGCCCACACCAGCCACGAACGACGGCGGCCCGGGCCCGAAGCCCCCAGCCGACGCCAGCCACGAACGACGCCGGCCCCGGCCCGAAGCCCCCAGCCGACGCCAGCCACGAACGACGCCGGCCCCGGCCCCGAAGACCTCAGCCCCTCCCCGCGGCACCCCCGGGTAACGCCAACCTCAGTCCTTGATCGCGAAAGACTCGAACGCCGTGTCCCGAAGCTGACGGCACTCCGTGTCGTCCCACTCGTCCTCCGGGCAGCTGATCATTATCGCGTACCCGTGATCGTCGTCCGCCCGGAACCCGCGGTTGAGGACCCGTACCGTTTCGCCACCCTGCTCGCGGGTGAACGACCAGTCGGCGACGGTCGGATAACCACGCCATTCGATCGACTTGATGTCGATCCGGTCGTAGCCGGTGCTGGCGCCGCGCACCGCCGACTCCTGCTGCCGCCAGGCCGCGGCGGCGTCCTCGCCGGGCTGGGAGTTGTAGTCGATCTGGAGGCGCGGGAAGCCTCCGTCGGCGCTGTAGATAGCGCCGGAGCCGCGGCCCGCGGTCTTGGTCTGCTTCCAGTCGTCGGGCATCGCGACGGTGAAGTGGAAGCGGTCGTTCGACACCTCGGCGTAGCCGTCCGGCAGGTCCTTGGCCTTGTCGGCCCCGTCCTTGCCGTCGTCCTTCTTGTCGCCCTTGTCGTCCTTCGCCTTGTCCTCGTCCCCACCCTTGGCGTCCGCGTTCTTGTCGCCGGCGGGCGACTGCTGCGGGGCGCTCTTCGCCGTGTCCTCGGTCGCGTCCTTGGCGGCCGGGGCGGACGCGGCCTTGCCGGGCTTCTTCGGGTCGGCCTTCTCGTCGCCCTGGTTGCTGAGCGCGACCGCCAGCACCGTGCCCAGGACCGCGAGGACCACGACCACCGCCGTGATGACGAGCGTCCGGCGCGGCACCACGTCGGTCACCGACGCGCGTGGCGGCGCGGGCGGACGGTTCCCGGTGTCGTCGCCGTCCGGCCGGCTCCCCGGCGCCGTGGTGGCCGCCGCGCCCCGTACGGAGCGGAGCGCGCCGCGCACCTTCTCCTTGGCCGCGTCGGCGTCGAAGCCGGGCCGGCCGGAGCCGGTGTCCGGGCGGCCCGCCACCGCGGTCCCGGACGCCTTGGCCGCGGGCCTGCCCGCCACCGCGGCGGTCGGCCTCGTCTCCTCGCGGGTCTTCGCCACGGGCTGCGGGGCCTTCGTACGGGACGCGGCGGGGGCCGGCGCGGACCGCTGCCCGGGGGCGCGCTTCGAGGAGGTGGGCCGCTCCTCCGGGAGGGTGGGCAGCGCCATGGCCCGCGTCGCGTCGGGAGCGGGCACCTCCGGGGCGTGGATCGCCTCCGTCAGCAGCGCCCGCGCCCCGGCGTCGTCCAGCCGCGCCGCCGGGTCCTTCACCAGGAGGCCGTAGATGACCTCCTCCAGGGCCCCGGCGCGCTTGGGCTTCTCCACCGGCTCGGTCATCACCGCCGTGAGCGTCGCGATGGCCGAACCCTTGTCGTACGGGGGGCTGCCCTCCACCGCGGCGTACAGCAGGCCGCCGAGCGACCACAGGTCGGCGGGCGGGCCGGGGCGCTGCCCGCGCGCCCGCTCGGGGGAGATGTAGGAGGGGGCGCCGACCAACATGCCGGTCGAGGTCACAGAGGGGTCGCCCTCGACCTGGGCGATACCGAAGTCGGTCAGCACAACCCGGCCGTCGTCGGAGATCAGGACGTTGGACGGCTTCACGTCGCGGTGCAGGATGCCCTCGCGGTGGGCGGCGCGCAGCACATCGAGCACGGCGAGGCCGACCTCCGCCGCGCGACGCGGCGTCAGGGGGCCGTCGTCCCGGACGACCTCGGCCAGCGAGCGGCCTTCGATCAGCTCCATGACGATCCACGGGCGGTCGTCCTCGTCGACCACGTCGTAGACGGTCACGGCGCCGTTGTTGCGGATACGGGCGATGGCCTTGGCCTCACGCAGCGTACGGGTGATCAGCCGGCGCTTCTCGTCCTCCTCCACGCCGCCCGGGAACCGCAGCTCCTTGACCGCGACCGTGCGGCCCAGAACCTCGTCGCGTGCGCGCCAGACCGTGCCCATGCCGCCCCGGCCGAGAACATCGGCGAGCCGGTACCGGCCGGCGAGCAGCCTGCCCTCCTTGCCGTCCATCTCGACCTCGTCGCCCACTGAATCCCCTCTGCAATCCAGCCGAGTTGGCATCGCGCGTTTTCGTCGATTGCCAAACTGGCCCAACTCGGACAACCCACCCTGGCAGAGCCTTCATTCTCTCTCATCCGCGGCCATGGGGAAGGCCCGGGTCCGAGCCCCTCCGGAGCCGGGCGCCAGGACCCGGCGGCGTCTGCTTACCCGTCATGATGACGTAAAGAGACGGGAGTCCTGATGACGATGCGCAGGATGTCGCGCCGTGCGTCGCGGCCTACCGGACGTTCCGCCCGCTATGCGCTCATGACGGTGTTCACCGCGATACTCCCCGCCTTCCTCACCCTCGCCTCCTGCACCCCGCCCCTGCCGGAACGCACCCTTCCGGCCCTCGGCGCGCCCCCAGAACGCCCCTACGCGACCGGCCGACCGCCCCTGGGGCACGGCGCTCCCGGAGGGCCGCCTTGGGGACGCGACACGCCCGACCGGCCGTCCCTAGGGCACGGCGCTCCCGGAGGGCCACCTTGGGGACGCGACACGCCCGGCCGACCGCCCCTAGGGCACCCCGTCGCCGACCGACCGCCCCTAGGGCACCCCGTCGCCGACCGGCCGCCCCGGGCCCCGTCCCCGGCCGGGACCGCCCGGGCGCTGCGCCGACTCGTCGCCGACGGGGCGCCCGGCGCCGCCGCGCTCGCCACCGACGAGGGCGGCCCGGCCCGCTTCGCCGCCGCCGGGGTCGCCGACCTGCGCACCGGCCGCCCCATGCGGCGCGCCGACCGCTTCCGGGCGGGCAGCCTCACCAAGCCGTTCGTGGCGGCCGTCGTCCTCCAGCTCGCCGCCGAACACCGGCTCTCCCTGGACGCGGGCGTCACCCGGTACCTGCCCGGCACGGCACACGCCATCGGCCCCCACGGCGCCGCCCGGCTCGCCCGCGTCACGACCCGTCAGCTGCTCGGCCACACCAGCGGCCTGTTCGACTACACCCGCGACGCCCACCTCGCCCGCGCGCTCCGGGGCCCCGGCTTCGCCGCGCACCGCTACGACACCCACACCCCCGCCGCCCTGCTGCGCGTCGCCCTCCGCCACCGCCCCGTGGCCACGCCCGGCACCCGCTACGCCTACTCCAACACCAACTACCTGCTGCTGGGCCTGCTCATCGAACGGCTCACCGGTCACCCCTACGCACGCGAGATCCGCCGCCGCGTCCTCGTCCCCCTCCACCTCACCGGCACCAGCTTCCCCGGGACCTCGTCCGCCCTCCCCGCCCCGCACGGCCGCGCGTACTCCGTCCTGGGCGCGCACCGCGTGGACAGCACCGCCCTCAACCCCAGCCGGGCCGGTGCCGCGGGCGAGATGGTCACCACCCTGGACGACCTGAACCGCTTCTTCACCGCCCTGCTGAGCGGCCGACTGCTCCCGCGCCGTCAGACGAGAATCGGCCCGGCCGCCTCTCCCGTGTACGGCGAGGCCGCCCCTCCCTCGTACGCCCCCGGCCTGTACCCCACCGACCTGCCCTGCGGCATCACGGTCTGGGGCCACAACGGCGAGATCAACGGCTCCTCCGCCCGCACCGCCGCCACCCGCGACGGCCGCCACGTCCTGACCCTCCGCATCAACACGGACACCCTCGACACCCCGTCCCCCGGCGCGGACACGGACGCCCTGACGGCGGAGTTCTGCGGCAGACGGCCTTGAGGCGCCGCAGGACCGCCACACAAGACCGCGCCACAAGGCCCTACGGAAGAGCCCTACAGAATGGGCCACCCAGAAGGGCCCTGGAAACCACCAGGGCCCTAAAGAGGAGACCGCAGCACAAGCCCGCAGCACAGGCCCCCAGAAACGGCCTACAACAACGGCGCGATATCCGGCGCCCCCAACCGCGCCGCGTCCGCCGTCAGATCGTCCGGCTGGCGCTGCGACTCCCGTTCCGCCTCCACCCGCTTCTCGTAGTGCTCGACCTCCTTGTCGATCTGTGACGCGTCCCAGCCCAGCGCGGGGGCCATCAGAGTGGCCACCTCCCGGGCGCTGCGCGTGCCGCGGTCGAAGGTCTCGATGGAGATGCGGGTGCGCCGGGTGAGGACGTCGTCCAGGTGCCGCGCCCCCTCGTGGCTGCACGCGTAGACCACCTCGGCCTTGAGGTAGTCGTCGGCGGCGGGCAGGGGGGCGCCCAGCGCCGGGTCGGTGACGATCATCTGGAGCACCTCCTCGGCCAGCGAGCCGTAACGGTTCAGCAGGTGCTCGACGCGGGCGACGTGCAGTCCGGTGTCCGCCGCGATCCGGGCCCGGGCGTTCCACATGGCCTTGTAGCCCTCGGCGCCGACGAGCGGGATGTCCTCGGTGACGCAGTCGGCGACCCGCTGGTCCAGCCCGTGCACCGCCTCGTCCACGGCGTCCTTGGCCATCACCCGGTACGTCGTGTACTTGCCGCCGGCCACCACCACCAGCCCCGGCACCGGGTGCGCGACGGTGTGCTCGCGCGAGAGCTTGCTCGTCGCGTCCGACTCGCCGGCCAGCAGCGGGCGCAGCCCCGCGTACACGCCCTCCACGTCATCGCGGGTCAGCGGCACCGCGAGGACGGAGTTGACGTGCTCCAGCAGGTAGTCGATGTCCGCGCTGGACGCGGCGGGGTGCGCCTTGTCCAGGTCCCAGTCGGTGTCCGTGGTCCCCACGATCCAGTGCCGTCCCCAGGGGATCACGAACAGCACGCTCTTCTCCGTACGGAGGATCAGCCCGGTCGTGGAGTGGATGCGGTCCTTGGGCACCACCAGGTGGATGCCCTTGGAGGCCCGTACGTGGAACTGTCCGCGTTCGCCGATCAGCGCCTGGGTGTCGTCCGTCCACACGCCGGTCGCGTTGACGATCTGCCGGGCGCGGATCTCGTACTCGCCGCCCGCCTCGACGTCCTGCACCCGGGCGCCGACCACCCGCTCGCCCTCCCTCAGGAACCCGATGACGCGGGCGCGGTTGGCGGCCTCGGCGCCGTACGCGGAGGCGGTGCGCACCAGAGTGGCGACGTACCGGGCGTCGTCCATCTGGGCGTCGTAGTACTGGAGGGCACCGACCAGCGCGTCCTTCTTCAGGCAGGGCGCCACCCGCAGCGCGCGGCGGTGGCTCAGGTGCCGGTGCATCGGCAGGCCCCGGCCGTGCCCGGACGAGAACGCCATCCCGTCGTAGAGCGCCACGCCCGACCCGGCGTACCAGCGTTCCCAGCCCTTGTGGGTCAGCGGGTACAGGAACGGCACCGGCCTGACCAGGTGCGGCGCCAGCCGCGCCAGCAGCAGCCCGCGTTCCTTCAGCGCCTCCCGCACGAGCGCGAAGTCCAGCATCTCCAGGTAGCGCAGCCCGCCGTGGATGAGCTTGCTGGACCGGCTGGAGGTGCCCGAGGCCCAGTCCCGGGCCTCGACGAGTCCGGTGGCCAGGCCCCGGGTGGCCGCGTCGAGCGCGGTGCCGGCGCCGACGACGCCGCCGCCGACCACCAACACGTCCAGCTCGCGTTCGGCCATCCGGGCGAGCGCCTCGGCGCGCTGGGCCGGTCCCAGTGTCGCTGTCCTCACTACTGCCTCCCGCTGTGATCGGGGCCACACCCTGGTTGTCGTACTTTTCCCCGCTCCGCGCGCCGCCCACCGGTTTCCGCTCGCGCCGCCAACACCCCAGCCTCTTGATCCAGAAATGTTCATTTTGGATCACATGTCCGCTTAGTCTACTTATGCACCAGCCGGAACCGCTCGGGAAGGACGGCCGCCCGCCATGCCCACAGATCTCGCCGTCATCGGACCGGGCCACCTCGCCCTCCCCCTCGCCCAGGCGGCCACCACCGCCGGCATCACCACGCTCTGCTACGACCCCGAGGCACGCGCGTACGACCCCGAGGGCCGCACGGCCGCCCCGACAGGCGCCGACGGACCGCTGACCGCCACCGAACTCCGCCGGATGCACTCCGCCGGCTTCCGCGTCACGGCCGACCCCGCCGCCCTCGGCCGCGTCCGCACGGCGGTGATCTGCGCGCCCACCCCGCTCGGCGAGGACCGCGCCCTGGACCTCTCCGCCGTCGCCGACGCCGCCCGCGCGCTCGCCGCGCGGCTGCGCCCGCACACCACGGTCATCCTGGAGTCCGCCGCCTACCCCGGCACCACCGAGGAATTCCTGCGCCCCCTCCTCGAAGCGGGCTCCGGCCTCACCGCCGGCCGCGACTTCCACCTGGCCTGCTCGCCCACCCGCCACGACCCGGGCAACCGCGTCCACCGCTTCGGGAACACCCCCAAGGTCATCGGCGGCCTCACCCCCGCCTGCACCGAAGCCGCCGCCACCTTCTACGGGCGCCTCACCGACAAGGTCGTCCGCGCCCGAGGCACCCGCGAGGCCGAGACCGCCAAGCTCCTGGAGACCAACTACCGGCACGTCAACATCGCCCTCATGAACGAGATGGCGGTGCTCTGCCACGACATCGGCGTCGACCTGTGGGACGTCATCCGCTGCGCCGAGACCAAACCCTTCGGCTTCCAGGCCTTCCGCCCCGGCCCCGGCGTCGGCGGCCACGCCGCGCCCATCGACCCGAACTACTTCTCCTACAAGGGCCGCTCACTCGGCTACCCGCTGCGCATGGTGGAGCTGGCCCAGGAGGTCAACACCCGCATGCCGCGCTACGTCACCCACCGCTGCGCGGCCCTGCTCAACGAACACGGCAAGTCGGCCCGCGGCGCCCGCGTCCTCCTCCTCGGCGTCACCTACAAACCCGACGTCGCCGACCGCACCGGCTCCCCCGCCCCCGACATCGCCGCCCGCCTCCTCCAACTGGGCGCCCACCTCACCTACCACGACCCCTACGTCCCCCAATGGCAGGTCCTGGACCGCCCCGTCCCCCGCGCCGACTCCCTCCCCGAAGCCACCCAGGCCGCCGACCTCACCGTCCTCCTCCAGCACCACCGCGTCTACGACCTCCAGGGCCTGGCCGTAAAGGCCCAGCTCCTCCTGGACTGCCGGGGGGCGACGCCTACAGGGGCGGCGTACCGGCTGTGAGGGGAGGCGCCCCGTACGCGAAAAGGCGCCCTCCCCGCCCCCACAAGGGGAGCGGAGAGGGCGCCCGGCGACCGGTTCCGGCGGTCTGCCGTACCAGCTTCGCCCGAAGGCTTACGCCCGCGGCGCCACCGTCACCTCGACCCGCTGGAACTCCTTGAGCTCCGAGTAGCCGGTCGTGGCCATCGCGCGGCGCAGGGCGCCGAAGAAGTTCATGGAGCCGTCAGGGCGCGTGGACGGGCCGCACAGGATCTCCTCCGTGGTGCCGACCATGCCCAGGTCCACCCGCTTGCCGCGCGGCACGTCCTCGTGGACGGCCTCCATGCCCCAGTGGTGGCCGCGGCCGGGCGCGTCGGTGGCGCGGGCCAGCGGGGAGCCCATCATGACGGCGTCCGCGCCGCAGGCGATGGCCTTGGGCAGGTCGCCGGACCAGCCCACGCCGCCGTCGGCGATGACGTGCACGTACCGGCCGCCGGACTCGTCCATGTAGTCCCGGCGCGCGGCGGCGACGTCGGCCACCGCGGTGGCCATCGGGACCTGGATGCCCAGCACGTTACGCGTGGTGTGCGCGGCGCCGCCGCCGAAGCCGACGAGGACGCCCGCCGCGCCGGTCCGCATCAGGTGCAGCGCGGCGGTGTAGGTGGCGCAGCCGCCGACGATGACGGGGACGTCGAGCTCGTAGATGAACTGCTTCAGGTTCAGCGGCTCGGCGGCCGACGAGACGTGCTCGGCGGAGACGGTGGTGCCGCGGATGACGAAGATGTCCACGCCCGCGTCCACGACCGCCTTGGAGAACTGGGCGGTGCGCTGCGGGGAGAGCGCGGCGGCGGTGACGACGCCCGCGTCGCGCACCTCCTTGATGCGCTGGCCGATCAGCTCTTCCTTGATCGGCGCGGCGTAGATCTCCTGCATGCGCTTGGTGGCGGCGGCGCCGTCCAGCTCCGCGATCTCCGCGAGCAGCGGCTCCGGGTCCTCGTACCGGGTCCACAGGCCCTCAAGGTTGAGGACGCCCAGGCCGCCCAGCTCGCCGATGCGGATGGCGGTCTGCGGGGAGACGACCGAGTCCATGGGCGCCGCCAGGAACGGCAGGTCGAAGCGGTAGGCGTCGATCTGCCAGGCGATCGAGACCTCCTTCGGGTCGCGGGTGCGGCGGCTCGGTACGACGGCGATGTCGTCGAACGCGTACGCCCGTCGTCCGCGCTTGCCGCGCCCGATCTCGATCTCAGTCACTGGTGTGGCCTTTCCCTCTACGTCTGCGTTTCCAGTATCCCCGACACGCGGAAGCCCGCGGCCTCACGGTCGCGGGCTTCCGTTGAACGGTCGATGACCTGCCTGCCGGGCGGTCGGTGACCGACCTGCCGAGCAGTGCCGGCCGGCCTACCTGCGGCGGCGTCTCACCGGCGCGAGTAGTTCGGGGCCTCGGTGGTCATCTGGATGTCGTGCGGGTGGCTCTCCTTGAGGCCCGCCGCCGTGATCCGGACGAAACGGCCCTTCTCCTTGAGCTCCTGGATGTCGGCCGAGCCGACGTAGCCCATGGAGGCGCGCAGGCCGCCGACGAGCTGGTGGGCCACCGAGCCGAGCGGGCCGCGGTAGGGCACCTGGCCCTCGATGCCCTCGGGGACGAGCTTGTCCTCGGAGAGCACGTTGTCCTGGAAGTAACGGTCCTTCGAGAACGACTTCGCCTGGCCGCGGGACTGCATCGCGCCCAGCGAGCCCATGCCCCGGTAGGACTTGAACTGCTTGCCGTTGATGAAGACCATCTCGCCCGGCGACTCCTCGCAGCCGGCCAGCAGCGAGCCCAGCATGACGGTGTCCGCGCCGGCCGCGATGGCCTTGGCGATGTCGCCGGAGTACTGGAGGCCGCCGTCACCGATCAGCGGCACCCCGGCCGCGTGCGCCGCCTGCGCCGCCTCGTAGATCGCGGTGACCTGCGGAACGCCGACGCCGGCGACCACGCGGGTGGTGCAGATCGAGCCCGGGCCGACACCGACCTTGATGCCGTCCGCGCCCGCGTCGATCAGCGCCTGGGCGCCGTCACGGGTGGCGACGTTGCCGCCGACCACGTCGACCGCGATGTTGGACTTGACCTTGGCGATCATGTCGAGGATGCCCCGGCTGTGGCCGTGCGCGCTGTCCACGACCAGGAAGTCGGCCCCGGCCTCCACCAGCGCCTGCGCCCGCTCGTACGCCTCGGCGCCCACGCCCACCGCGGCACCGACGATCAGGCGGCCCTCGGCGTCCTTGGCGGCGTTCGGGTACTGCTCGGCCTTGACGAAGTCCTTGACGGTGATCAGGCCCTTGAGCACGCCCGCGTCGTCGACCAGCGGCAGCTTCTCGATCTTGTGGCGGCGCAGCAGCGCCATCGCGTCCTCGCCGGAGATCCCGACCGTGCCGGTCACCAGCGGCATCGGCGTCATGACCTCGCGGACCTGACGGGTGCGGTCCATCTCGAAGGCCATGTCACGGTTGGTGACGATGCCCAGCAGCTTGCCCGCCGCGTCGGTCACCGGCACACCGCTGATCCGGAACTTCGCGCACAGCGCGTCCGCCTCGTTGAGCGTGGCCTCCGGCCGGACCGTGATCGGGTCGGTCACCATGCCGGACTCCGACCGCTTGACCAGGTCGACCTGGTTGGCCTGGTCCTCGATGGAGAGGTTGCGGTGCAGCACGCCGACGCCGCCCTGACGCGCCATGGCGATGGCCATCCGGGACTCGGTGACCTTGTCCATGGCCGCGGACAGCAGCGGGATGTTCACCCGCACGTTCCGCGACACCCGGGACGCGGTGCTCACGGCGTTGGGCAGCACCTCCGACGCGCCGGGCAGCAGCAGGACGTCGTCGTAGGTCAGGCCCAGCATCGCGAATTTGGCGGGCATACCGTCGACGTTGTCAGTCATGACTTCTTCCCCAATGCTCTTGCCTCAGCGCGGACTCCCATGCTAACGGCCTGTGGGAGTGTCTGATTCCACGGCCGATGAGGGTCTCGTCACTCGTACGTTCCTACGGACATGCGATCTTTCTTACGAACATCCGGTCGCAAGGCCGTCAACGGGCCGCAGAAGCGGGCGCCGAAGAAACAGAGGCCGAGGACCGGACACACGACCGGCCCTCACCCGGTCCTCGCCCGGTCCTCACTGACGAACCCGGCGAAACACCCGCGCACCGCCCGCCTCACTGCTCGGCCAGGGCCCGCAGCCTGCTCAGCGCCCGGTGCTGAGCGACCCGTACAGCGCCCGGCGACATGCCCAGCATCTGGCCGGTCTCCTCGGCGGTCAGGCCCACCGCGACCCGCAGCAGCACCAGCTCGCGCTGGTTCTCCGGCAGGCTCGCGAGAAGCTTCTTGGCCCACGCGGCGTCGCTGCTCAGCAGCGCCCGCTCCTCCGGGCCCAGCGAGTCGTCCGGCTGCTCGGGCATCTCGTCCGAGGGCACGGCGGTACTGCCGGGCCCGCGCATCGCGGCCCGCTGGAGGTCGGCGACCTTGTGGGCGGCGATGGCGAAGACGAACGCCTCGAAGGGCTTCCCGGTGTCCCGGTAGCGGGGCAGCGCGCACAGCACCGCCACGCAGACCTCCTGCGCCAGGTCTTCGACGAAGTGCCGCGCGTCGCCGGGCAGCCGCGACAGCCGCGTACGGCAGTAGCGCAGGGCCAGCGGGTGGACGTGGGCCAGCAGGTCGTGCGTGGCCCGCCGGTCGCCTTCGACGGCTCGTGCGACGAGACCGCCGATCCCCTGTGTCCCGTCATCGCGCATCGGTCCATGGTGCCTTGGCACGCCGCGATCCGCGGCATCAGGTGCGCACTTGTGCATGGAAGCGTTATGCGCGGCAGGTGCGCCGGCTGTCATCTCCTGCGCCCTCCCCTCGCGCCCGACCGGCCCGTCCCCGAGGAACTCCATACGTCAAGGATGCGGCACCGGCGGACGAATTGATGAGCCGCTGCACGCGAGAGGCTGCCGGACACTCCCGTGCCCCACCCGTCACGGGACCGGCGGGACGGCGCGACACCCCGCCCCACCAGCACTCACGGCAGTCCGGTACGGCTCCGCTGTAAGCCCCGCCACCTCTTCCGGGACGAGGGCGGCGGCGCCCGGCGGGCGGCCCGGGGCCGCGCCCGGCCGCACGGCGGGACGCCCTCCCCGCGGCGGCCCCGCGGGAACGGTCCAGGGGTCCGACGGACGCCCGGACCGGGCCGCGCTGCGCGGGAGGGGCGGCGGACCGGCACATCTAGCGGACCAGGCCCCAGCGGAAACCCAGCGCCACGGCGTGTGCCCGGTCGGACGCGCCCAGCTTCTTGAACAGGCGCCGGGCGTGGGTCTTGACCGTGTCCTCGGACAGGAACAGCTCGCGGCCGATCTCCGCGTTGGAGCGGCCGTGGCTCATGCCCTCCAGCACCTGGATCTCCCGCGCGGTGAGCGTCGGCGCGGCGCCCATCTCGGCGGACCGCAGTCGGCGCGGCGCCAGCCGCCACGTCGGGTCCGCGAGCGCCTGGGTGACCGTGGCCCGCAGCTCCGCGCGCGAGGCGTCCTTGTGCAGGTAGCCGCGGGCGCCGGCGGCGACCGCCAGCGCGACCCCGTCCAGATCCTCGGCGACCGTGAGCATGATGATCCGGGCCCCAGGGTCGGCGGACAGCAGCCGGCGCACCGTCTCCACTCCGCCGAGCCCGGGCATCCGTACGTCCATCAAAATCAGGTCGGACCGATCGGCACCCCAGCGGCGGAGGACTTCCTCGCCGTTGGCCGCCGTCGTCACACGCTCCACACCGGGCACGGTCGCGACCGCGCGGCGGAGCGCCTCTCGGGCAAGCGGGGAGTCGTCACAGACGAGGACGGATGTCATGGCCGTCCTCCGCAGCTGATGCGCGTCACCTTGAGCCTCCAGGCTGGTACGTATCGTCACCTGAGCGATTGACGGCCTCGGACACCTGCCCGAGGACTGCTCCACCAACCGCCTCCGCACTCTCAACGATGGTCACTCGAAAGAGTTACGGGTCGGGCAGCCGCTTTCGACACTCTACGTGAGGGCGCGAACACGCAGAAGACAGGGTGGCGACTCGACCCCACCTGTCGAAGCTATGCCCTATTTGGTGGCTTTTCTTTCTTTTTCATGGTGTCTATGGCTAGATTCGCAATGAGTCATATTTACATCTACTTCGACAGTAGATGTACGGTCGTGAGCACCGAGCCCTATACAGCACCGCTTGAGGGGACTAGTAATGGCAGATTTCTCCCGCCTTCCGGGCCCGAACGCAGATCTGTGGGACTGGCAGTTGCTCGCCGCCTGCCGCGGTGTGGACAGTTCGCTCTTCTTCCATCCGGAGGGCGAACGCGGGGCGGCCCGAAGCGCGCGCGAGACCTCGGCGAAAGAGGTGTGCATGCGGTGCCCCGTGCGGGCCCAGTGCGCCGCGCACGCGCTGGCGGTCCGCGAGCCTTACGGGGTGTGGGGCGGCCTGACCGAGGACGAACGCGAGGAACTGATGGGCCGGGCCCGTCACCGTCTGGTACCGGCGGGCGCGGGCCGGGGACCGGAGGCCGCGTCGGCGTGAGGGGACGCGGGATCGGAGCTTCGGTACGGAGCTTCCGGAGGAGACGCGGAGGCGGGGCTCCGGCGAGGGGCTTTCGAGGGAGACGCGGGGTCGGGGCTCCGCGGACGGCCTGCCGAAGAAGACGCGGGCGCCCGCACGTCCGTCGGCGGTGGTTGCCCGCACGCCCGTCGGACGTACCTAGGTAGGCGCGCGCTCGTCGGCGTCACCGGGCGCGGGAAGGCGGCATCCGCGCGCTCGTCAGCGTCATGAGGAGGCGGGGAGGCTCCCCCGCACGCTCGTCAGCGTCACCAGGAGGGAAAAGCCGGCACCCGCGCCCCCTCGGGCGGTCAGCGGCGGGCCGCCTCCGCGAGGTGGTCGAGCATCGCCTCCACCGCGGGCACCCGCGCCAGGTCCGGCAGCGTCAGCGCGACGATCTCCCGCTGCACGGCGGGCTCCATCGTGATCGCCACCGCCCCCTTGGCGCGTACGGACTCCAGCGTCAGCTCGGGCAGCGCCGCGACCCCGAGACCCGCGCCGACCAGGCCGATCACCGCGGGGTAGTCGTCGGTGGCGAAGTCGATGCGCGGGGTGAACCCGGCGTTCTCGCAGACCTCCACCAGGTGCCGGCGGCAGCGGGGGCAGCCCGCGATCCACGGTTCGTCGGCCAGCTCGGCGATGTCGGCCTTGGCCGCGTCCGCCAGCCGGTGGCCTTCGGGAACGAGTCCCACCAGCCGGTCCGCCAGAAGAGGGCGGACGACCAGGTCGTCCCACTCGGCCTCGGCGGCCGGGTCGGCGCCCCGTACGTCGGGGTAGCGGAAGGCGACCGCGATCTCACAGTCGCCGTTGCGCAGCATCTCCACCGAGCGCGGCGGCTCGGCCTCCACCAGGGACACCCGCGTGCCCGGGTGCGCCGCGCGCATCGCGGCGAGCGCGGTGGGGACGAGTTGCGAGCTGCCGGACGGGAAGGACACCAGGCGCACCCGGCCGGCCCGCAGCCCGGCGATGGCGGCGACCTCCTCCTCGGCGGCGGTGAGCCCCGCCAGGATGCCGACGGCGTGCCGCAGCAGCGCGTCCCCGGCCTGCGTCAGACGCGTCTCGCGGCCCGTCCGGACGAGCAGGGGGGTGCCCGCCGACTGCTCCAGGGCCTTCATCTGCTGGCTGACGGCGGGCTGGGTGCAGCCCAGTTCCCGTGCGGCGGCGGAGTAGGAACCGGTCCGGGCGACGGCGCGCAGCACGCGCAGGTGGCGGGCCTCGATCATGCTTCGAGCATAAGCGGTGCTTGGGGGCAGCCGGTATTTAACCGATCGACGCTTTGGTCACAGTGTCCTAGCGTCCTGGCATGACGGTTCTACTGGCAGTGAACGCCGGCCGCCTGCGGCCCTCGGAGCACACCGACGCCGCGGACGGCCGGACGGCGATAGACAAGCGGCCCGTGACGGGACCCGTCGCCGTGGCGGCGCCCGGCCCCAAGGGGATCGGCCGCAGCGGCGTGGCGGGCGACACGGTGGGCAACCCCCGGCACCACGGGGGCGACGATCAGGCGGTGTACGCCTACGCCCGGGAGGACCTGGACGACTGGGAACGCGAGCTGGGCCGGGAACTGCCGAACGGCTGCTTCGGCGAGAACCTCACCACCCGCGGACTGGACGTGAGCGGCGCCCGGATCGGCGAACGCTGGCGGATCGGCGCGCGGGCGATCTTGGAGGTCACCTCGCCGCGCATCCCGTGCCAGACGTTCCAGGGCCGGCTCGGCGAGCCGCGCTGGGTCAAGCGCTTCACGGAGGCCGGGGTGCCCGGCGCGTACCTGCGGGTGATCGAACCGGGCGAGATCCAGGCCGGTGACGCCATCGAGGTCGTGCACCGCCCGGCGCACGAGGTGGACATCGCGCTCGCGTTCCGGGCGTCGACCACCGAACGCTCGCTGCTGCCCCGGGTGCTGGCGGCGGGGGACGCGCTGCACCCCGAGCTGCTGGAGAGAGCGCGGAAGTACGTGGACTCCGACGGCAGTTGACCGAGGGGCGCCCGCGGCGCCCGCCCGAAGCCGGCGGGCCCGCGGGTGACCACTCGGATGGAGGTACGGATAGCGTGCCCGTATGACGACTGCACTGATTACGGGAGCGACGGCGGGTATCGGGGCGGCGTTCGCCCGGCGGCTGGCGCGCGGCGGCCACGACGTGGTGCTGGTGGCCCGGAACAAGGACCGGCTGCGCGAGAGCGCGACCGAACTGCACGACCGGCACGGCATCGAGGCCACGACCCTCGTCGCCGACCTGGCCACCGAAGAGGGGATCGCGGCCGTCGAGGCCCGGCTCGCGGACCGCGAGCACCCGGTGGACCTGCTGGTGAACAACGCCGGGTTCGGCAACAAGGGCGAGTACCTGGACGTCCCGATGGCCGACGAACTGGCCATGCTCAAGGTGCACTGCGAGGCGGTGCTGCGGCTGACCACGGAGGCCGTCAAGGGCATGCGGGACCGGCGGCGCGGCGCCGTGATCAACGTCGCCTCGGTGGCGGCCTTCGTCCCGCGCGGCACATACGGGGCGAGCAAGGCGTGGGTCGTGCAGTTCACGCAGGGCGCGGCCCGGGACCTCGCCGGCAGCGGCGTCCGGCTGATGGCGCTGTGCCCCGGCTTCGTCCGCACGGAGTTCCACCAGCGGGCCGGGATGGGCACGGACAACATCCCCTCCTGGATGTGGCTGGACGCCGACAAACTGGTGGACGCCGCAATGAAGGACCTCGCCCGCGGCAAGTCCCTCTCCATCCCCGACCCGCGCTACAAGACACTGACAAGCGTGGCAAAGCTGGTCCCGCGCAACGTCCTGGGCGGCGTCACGTCGCGCACGGGACGCAAGTACGGGCCCAAGTAGGGGGCGCGGGGCGGGAGTGACGGGGGCGGGGCGGCGGTGGCGGCTGTGGGTCGAGGATGACGGGCGGGCGCGCTCACATTTCCAGCCCGTCCGGCGCTTGAGGACAACGCCCCCGGCGTTCACCGGCACCCACGCCACGTCGCAGACGGAACACAAGTACGGGCGGGCGCAAGCAGGGAACGGCGACGGACGGGCGCAGCCCGCACATCCAGCCCGTCCGGCGCTTGAGGACAACGCCCCCGGCGCCCACCGACACCCACATCACCTCGCAGACGAAACACAACCACGAGCCGAAGCAGGGAACCGAAACAGGGAACACGACGACAGCCGGACGCAGCCCGCACATCCAGCCCGTCCGGCGCTTGAGGACAACGCCCCCGGCGTTCACCGGCACCCCAAAACCACCCGCCACCCACACCCCGAAGCGACCCACGTTCCCAGGAACGGACCGACCGGTCGGCCCCCCAACATGGGGAGCCGACCGGTCCCACATAAGCGACGCCTCAGGGCAGCACCCGCACCGCGACGCGTTCCGGGCCGAGGGTCAGGACATGCCCGGTCCCGTCCTGCCAGGTGACCCGTATGTCCGAGCCGGTGACGCCCGAGCCGGTGACCTCCACATCGGCCAGCGCCCGCACGGCCACCGGCGCGTCCTCCGCGGTGAGCGAGGCCAGCGACAGGAAAAGCGCCCCCTCCGCCGCACCGACGGCCCCGTCCAGACACGCCATACGAGAACGCGCCCCAAAGGGCGTGCGGCCCGCCTCCAGGTGGCGCGCGTCCCCGGTGTAACCGCGCACCGGGTGGAGTTGCGCGGTGAGCCCGCCCTCGGTGACGGCCCAGCCGCTCTGGCGTACGGGCGTGCCGAGCGCGGCCCCGGTCACCAGGTGGGCGCGGAGTTCGGCGCGCCCGTGCGCCACCGTGACGGAGAGGACGCGCACGCCGGCGAGCGGCTCCCCGTCCGAACGCCGGGGCGTGTGCGCGGAGGCGGCCCACCCGGGGCCGTGGCCGAGCGGCTCGGCGGGACCGCGAACGGTCCAGGCCGGGCCGTCGGCCGCGCCACCCTTCGCATGGTCGCCGTCCGTCCCCTCGTCCGGACCCTGCGCACCGTCCCCGACCAGCAGGCCGAAGTGGTTGTCCGGAAAGGAATCGACGGCGGGGCCGGAAACGGGCGCGTGGTCGGAAGCACCGGCCCCCTCCTCCCCCACCAGCCAGTCGAGGTCGTCAGGGTGCAGGAGACCGGTCGGGCGCGGGGTCGCCACGGGGCCCGTCCGCGTGGAGTAGGCGAAGCGCCCGTAGTACGGGTCCGGCAGGTCCCAGGGCGCGTTGCTGCCGTGGTTGTGCAACCGCACGAGGCCGTCCGCCGCGGTGGAGTGGACGAGCATCCCCGTCGTCCCCAGCGCCGTGACGGCGTCCGCCGTCTCCGCGGGCAGCGCCTCCTCCGGCTCGTTCCACACCGGATGCGTCGCGGGCACCAGGAGTCCGACGAACCCCTTGGACGCCCAGTAGGGGGAGGCGGGCCCCGAGTACCCCTGGAGGATCGGCCCGTAGGGGCCGTACCAGCCCAGGGAGAGCAGCCCGTCCCGCCCCACGGCACCCCGGTCCAGGAAGTGCCGCAGCGCGCCGGACGCGAGCCGCCGGGTGGCGCCCGGGGCGAGCGGCGTGTGACCGGTCAGCGCGCCGAGCCACGGAGCGGCGGTGGCGGCGAACCGGTACGTGAGCGAGCGCCCGAAGGGCATCGGCGCGCCGTTCGCGTCGAACGTCCGCGTCAGACCGTCGAGTTGGGCGTGCAGCCGCTCCCCGTAGGTGGCCAGCAGCGCGCGGTCCCCCGAGAGGTGCGCGTGCAGGACGGGGTAGAAGTGCAGCGCCCAGCCGTTGTAGTGGTCGAAGGACCGGTTGGCGCCGTCGCTGTACCAGCCGTCGCCCCGGTACCACTCGTCGATGCGGGTCAGCGCCCGGTCGACGGCGGCCTGCGCGCGCGTCGTCTCGATGCCCGCGTCGAGCAGGAAGCCGCCCACGGTGAGGCCGAACAGCCACCAGTTGTTGTCCATCGGGGACGGGCCGAGCGCGGGCAGCAGCCACTCCACGACGCGGGCGCGCACCCCCTCGTCCAGGGTGTCCCACAGCCAGGGCCGGGTCAGCCGCAGCCCCAGGGCGACCGAGGCGGACTCCACGACCGCCTGCTGGGTGCCGGCCATCAGGGGCCAGGAGTCGGGGTGCCCGCCGTCGGCTTCGCGGAGGTCGACCGGGTGCTCGGTCCCCGCGGCGAGCCCGCGCGCGTACCGGGGCAGGTATCCGTGCGGGTCCTCCCCACCGCTGCCCGCGACCCGGAACGCCGCGGCCAGGAACGTCCGCGCGTACCCCTCCAGGCCGTCCGACCGCGCCCCGGACCAACTGGCACGGTGCCCGGGCAGATTGATCAACCCGCCCCGCTCACTGGCGTACGGCGCGACCGCGTCCAGCAGGCCGTCGGCCGCCGCCTCCCAGTGCGCGCGGGTCCACCCGGTGTACGGGCTGAGCTCGCGGTCCTCGGGCGGCAGCGGGAAGGGCACGGATGAGGCACCGGAAGCGTCACCTCCCGCCACGCGCGGCGCCATGGAGGCCGATGAGGCGGACGATAAGGAGACCGACGAGGCGGACGGGACGGAGGAAGAGGGTCGCTGTGCCGAATCGTTCATCAAACTTCCCCTGCGGACTTCGACGCCTCCGCACATCCCCGCGTGTCCGGTTGCCCGGTGCGGAGGAGGGCGGGGCGATGGAGGACGGTACGGACCGAGGCTGTCACGGCAGTTGCCACTGTGACGAGGGGGCACAGTGGGACATAAACGCCGGTACAGGGAACTACGTTGAAACGAAGCTCCGACCACGCCCATCCCCCTTGCTCCCCCGCGGAAAGGACCTCCGCCACCCACCATGCCCCACACCACTGACAACGCCCCCGAGCCCACCACTCCCAACCCCAACCCCGGCCCAGCACCAGCCCCCACCACACCCCCACCCCGCCCCACCCTCCTGCTCGCCATGGGCCCCGGCATCGCCGACCGCCTGCTCCACGACCGCCACCGGGCCCGCCTGACCTCGCTGACCCGCACCAACCCCCACCTGGTCGCCCACGAACTCCCCGCCCCCTCCCCCGAGGTCGCCGCCGCGCTCGCCGCTGCGGAACTCCTCCTCACCTGCTGGGACGCTCCTCCCCTGACCGAACGGGTACTGGCCGCGGCCCCCCGCCTCCGCGCCGTCGTCCACGCCGCGGGTTCCGTCAAGGGACATGTGACGGACGCGTGCTGGGCGCGCGGCATCACCGTCTCCTCGGCCGCCGCGGCCAACGCCCAGCCGGTCGCCGAGTTCACCCTCGCCGCGATCCTGTTCGCCCACAAACGCGTCCTCCGCGCAGCGCACCGTTACCGCACCCGGCGCGCCCCGCACGACTGGCGCGGCGAACCGGACGACGCCGGCAACTACCACCGCACCGTCGGCGTCATCGGCGCCTCCCACATCGGCCGCCGCGTCATCGCGCTCCTCCAGCCCTTCGACCTGGAGGTTCTGCTCCACGACCCGTACGTCGACGCCGCCGAGGCCACCCGCCTGGGCGCCCGCCCCGTCTCCCTGGACGAGCTCTGCGCGTCCTCCGACACCGTCACCGTCCACGCCCCCGAGCTCCCCGCCACCCGCCACCTGCTGGACGCCCGCCGCCTCTCCCTCATGCCGGACGGCGCAACGCTGATCAACACGGCCCGCGGCTCCCTCGTGGACGAGACCGCCCTCCTCCCCGAACTCGTCTCCGGCCGCCTCCACGCCGTCCTCGACGTCACCGACCCCCCGTGCCCGCCCCCGGACTCCCCTCTCTACGACCTCCCGAACGTCCTGCTCACCCCCCACATCGCCGGCTCCCTCGGCACCGAACTCCACCGCATGGCCGACCACGCCCTGGACGAAATCACCCGCTACACCCGGGGCCTCCCCTTCGCCCATCCGGTGCACCGCGAGGAACTGGACCACTCGGCTTGAGCGAGACGGACGCACCGCACCCCCTGGCCCGGAAATCCGCTCACTCGCCCTGCGAGCCCGCCCGCGCACACCCCCACCAACGCCGGAACCCGGTCCCCACATAGTGGGAACCGGGTTCCGTACACACACGTCCGGCGCGGTGGCCTCGTAACGACCAGCCGGGGCGGTCGACGACCAACCCATCGACCGATCAGAACCGGTCGATCAATCGATCAACGCCCCCGCCGCCCGCTCACTCAGTGCGAGTGACCGTGGCCGTGGCCCGCCTCGGGCTCCTCCTCGGCCGGCTTCTCGACGACCAGGGTCTCGGTCGTGAGCAGCAGGGAGGCGATGGAGGCGGCGTTCTCCAGGGCGGAGCGGGTGACCTTGACCGGGTCGATGACGCCGGCCTTCACCAGGTCGCCGTACTCGCCGGTCGCGGCGTTGAAGCCCTGGCCCTTCTCCAGCTCCGCCACCTTGGAGGTGATGACGTAGCCCTCAAGGCCGGCGTTCTCGGCGATCCAGCGCAGCGGCTCGACGGCGGCGCGGCGGACGACGGCGACACCGGTGGCCTCGTCGCCCTCCTTGCCGAGGTTGCCCTCCAGCACCTTGACGGCGTGGACGAGCGCGGAGCCACCACCGGAGACGATGCCCTCCTCGACCGCGGCGCGGGTCGCGGAGATGGCGTCCTCCAGACGGTGCTTCTTCTCCTTGAGCTCGACCTCGGTGGCCGCGCCCACGCGGATGACGCAGACGCCGCCGGCGAGCTTCGCCAGGCGCTCCTGCAGCTTCTCGCGGTCCCAGTCCGAGTCGGTGGTCTCGATCTCGGCCTTGATCTGCGCGACGCGGCCGGCCACGTCCTCGCTGTTGCCACCGCCGTCGACGATGGTGGTGTCGTCCTTGGTGACGGTCACGCGGCGGGCGGTGCCCAGCACGTCCAGACCGGCCTGGTCGAGCTTGAGGCCGACCTCCTCGGCGATGACGGTGGCACCGGTGAGGGTGGCCATGTCGCCGAGCATCGCCTTGCGGCGGTCACCGAAGCCGGGGGCCTTGACGGCCACCGCGTTGAAGGTGCCGCGGATCTTGTTGACGACGAGGGTGGAGAGCGCCTCGCCCTCGACGTCCTCGGCGATGATCAGCAGCGGCTTGCTGGCGCCGGCCTGGATGATCTTCTCCAGCAGCGGCAGCAGGTCCTGGATCGCGGAGATCTTGCCCTGGTGGATGAGGATGTAGGGGTCCTCCAGGACGGCTTCCATGCGCTCCTGGTCGGTGACCATGTACGGCGACAGGTAGCCCTTGTCGAAGGCCATGCCCTCGGTGAAGTCCAGCTCCAGGCCGAAGGTGTTGGACTCCTCGACGGTGATGACACCGTCCTTGCCGACCTTGTCCATCGCCTCGGCGATCAGCTCGCCGACCTGCTTGTCCTGGGCGGACAGGGCGGCGACGGCGGCGATGTCGGACTTCTCGTCGATGGGACGGGCGGTCGCGAGCAGGTCGTCGGAGACGGCCTTGACCGCGGCGTCGATGCCCTTCTTCAGGGCGGCCGGGGAGGCGCCGGCGGCGACGTTGCGCAGGCCCTCGCGGACCAGCGCCTGGGCCAGGACGGTCGCGGTGGTGGTGCCGTCACCCGCGATGTCGTTGGTCTTGGTCGCCACCTCCTTGACGAGCTGGGCGCCCAGGTTCTCGTAGGGGTCGTCGACCTCGACCTCACGGGCGATGGTGACACCGTCGTTGGTGATGGTCGGGGCGCCGAACTTCTTGTCGATGACGACGTTGCGACCGCGGGGGCCGATCGTCACCTTGACCGTGTCGGCCAGCTTGTTGACACCGCGCTCAAGGGCGCGACGGGCGTCCTCGTCGAACTTCAGGATCTTCGCCATGAGTTGCTTCAAGTCCTCTCAAACGAACTGCGCCCCGGGCGCCCGGTGTTGAAAACGCGGGTACCAGGGGCGCAGATCACATCAAACGGGTGAATTACTTCTCGACGATCGCGAGAACGTCGCGAGCCGAGAGGACGAGGTACTCCTCGCCGTTGTACTTCACCTCGGTGCCGCCGTACTTGCTGTAGAGCACGACGTCACCGACGGACACGTCGAGCGGAAGGCGGTTGCCGTCCTCGAAGCGGCCCGGACCCACGGCCAGGACGACGCCCTCCTGGGGCTTCTCCTTGGCAGTGTCCGGAATGACCAGGCCAGAGGCCGTGGTCTGCTCGGCGTCCAGCGGCTGGACCACGATGCGGTCCTCAAGCGGCTTGATGGCAACCTTGGAGCTGGCGGTCGTCACGATCCGACCTCCCCCTTCGGAGATCTCACGGGGCTAATGTCTCAGGTGGCGGCCAGGTCGATCCGTCGTCGCGGGTGCCGGATCTGCCCGTCGCTGTAGTTGGCACTCCCCGGTGGAGAGTGCCAACGCCGAGACTATGACGCGGTTAGCACTCGGTCAAGCGGAGTGCCAGCGTGTCTGCGGGGCCCGTCTTCCGGCCTTCGGCGCTCTCCCTCATGGCGTTTTACGTCTTTTCGGCTTTGCGGCGGCTTCGCGGAGTGCCGGCGCCGGGGCCGGGCAATGGCCGCCCTTTCGGCGGTGCCGAGCGTCCGCCTCATACCCCGTAAAGGCCCGGAAAGCCGGGAAAACATCGGGCGAGACGGGGAAGGCCGGGGACGGCGCAGAGAATCCGAAGGGGGAAGCCGGCACCACGATCCCGCGCATGCGAACCGCCGGGCCACCGCGCCACACACCCGAAGGCCGCCGCGGTGCCCCACCAAACAGAAAGGCCGAAATACCCGAGGCGGAAACCCCCGACCGGAAGTCACCCTTCGTGAGTGCCTCACCACCCATGGCAGGGAAGGGCAACTCAGTTCGATCGGGTCTCGTCTATCCCTTCGATCGCCATCACCCCGGCGGCCCCAGCAACGACGGAGGAACCGTGCGCGGACTGACGAACCCGCTCAGCGTCGGTGGGGAGGTCGACGCGGCCGAGCGCACCATGACCTTCGCCGCCCTCGCCCAGGCGCCCAACCGGCGCCGCACCGAGGCGTGGCTCCTCCTCTTCGCGTTCCTGATCACGATGTTCGGCTACGTCAGCGCCGGTCTGGCCATGACCGGCCGGCTGCCGGAGGGACTGCCCGCCTTCACCGCCGTCGTGTTCTTCATGGCGCTCGCGCCCCATCTGGTCGTCCGCCGCTTCGCGCCGCGCGCCGACCCGCTGATCCTGCCGCTGGCCACGCTGCTGAGCGGGCTGGGGCTGGTGCTGCTGTACCGGCTCGACCTGATCTACGAGAAGCGGCCCCGACTGCCGGACCCCGCCGTGTCGGGCCAGATGGTGTGGACCGTGCTCGGGCTGGTGGCCTGCGCCGGTGTGCTGATCCTGCTCAAGGACCACCGGCTGCTCCAGCGCTACATGTACCTGACGATGGCGGTGGCGCTGGTCCTGCTGATGGCGCCGGCGTTCTTCCCCGGCGACACCTTCGGCGCCAAGCGGTGGATCCTGCTGGGGCCGCTGTCGCTCCAACCGGGTGAATTCGTGAAAGTCGCGATCGCGGTCTTCTTCGCCGGCTACCTGGCCGCGAACCGGGACGCGCTGGCGCTGGCGGGCCGCCGGGTCCTGGGCGTGCGGCTGCCTCCGGGCCGGCAGCTCGCGCCGATCCTCACCATCTGGGTCGTCAGCCTGCTCGTCCTGGTCTTCGAGCGCGACCTCGGCACCTCGCTGATCTTCTTCGGCGTCTTCGTGATCATGCTGTACATGGCCACCGAGCGGACGAGCTGGGTGCTGTGCGGCCTGAGCCTGGCGGCGGCGGGCGCGGCCGTGGTCGGCTCGATCGAACCGCACGTCAAAGGCCGGGTGGTGGCCTGGCTGCACCCGATGGACATCTACCTCCCCAAGGAGCAGCGCCCCAAGGGGCTGATCTCCGAGCAGGCCGCCGAGGCGCTGTTCAGCTTCGGCAGCGGCGGGGTCGGCGGCACCGGCCTCGGCCAGGGCCACCCGGAACTCGTCGGCTTCGCGGGCAACAGCGACTTCATCCTCACCACCGTCGGCGAGGAACTGGGCCTCGCCGGCCTGATGGCCGTCCTGCTGCTGTACGCCCTGCTGGCCCAGCGCGGCCTGCGCACCGCGCTCACCGCCCGCGACTCGTTCGGCAAGCTGCTCGCGGTCGGGCTGTCCAGCGCGCTCGTCCTCCAGGTGTTCGTCGTCGGCGGCGGCGTCACCGGCCTGATCCCGCTGACGGGCAAGGCCCTGCCGTTCCTCGCGAAGGGCGGCTCGTCCCTCGTCGCGAACTGGCTGATGATCGCCCTCCTCCTGCGCATCAGCGACCGCGCCCAGCAGCGCCGCGAGCCCGTCCGCGCGTAGGATCGCGCGCCCGCCCGCATCCTCGTACGGAACGCGCGCCCGCATCCGCGTACGGATAGCCCGCCCGCATCCTCGTACGGATCCGCCCGCCCGCATCCTCGTACGGATCCGCCCGCCCACGTCCTCGCACGGATAGCCCGCCCACGTCCTCGTACCCATCACCCGCCCACATCCGCCTACGGACCGCCCTCCCACAGCTCCGCCGGTTGGCACGCCCTCGCCCTCCCCCACAATGGGCCAGGTGAACGACCTCGAATCCTTCTCCGCGCTGCTCGCTCTCGAAGGGCAGGCGCTGCTCGACGAGCTCCGCGACCACGACCCGGCGGACGAGCTGGCGACCGCGACCCGGCTGCGCCGCGCGCACCCCGCGCCCCTGGTGTCGGCCGCGCTGGGGCAGGCCCGGCTGCGGCAGCGCGCGGTGGCGAAGTTCGGCGAGGACGCGCACCGGATGTACTTCACACCCAACGGCGTGGAGCAGTCCACCCGCACCGCGGTCGCCGCGCACCGGGCCGCCCGGCTCGCCGCGCTGGGCGTACGGTCGCTGGCCGACCTGTGCTGCGGCGTCGGCGGGGACGCCCTGGCGCTGGCGCGCGTCGGCATCCGCGTCCTGGCCGTCGACCGCGACCCGCTGGCCTGCGCGGCGGCACGCGCCAACGCGGACGCGCTCGGGCTGTCGGACCTGATCGAGGTGCGGTGCGCCGACGTGACCGAGGTCGACACCACCGGCTACGACGCGGTGTTCGTGGACCCGGCCCGGCGCGGCGGCCGGGGCGGCCGGATCTTCGACCCGGAGGCGTACTCGCCGCCGCTGTCCTGGGCCGTCCAGGCCGCCCGCACGGCCCGTTACGCGGCCCTCAAGGTCGCCCCCGGCATCCCGCACGAGGCGGTGCCCGAGGACGCCGAGGCGGAGTGGATCTCGGACGCGGGCGACGTGAAGGAGGCCGTCCTGTGGTTCGGCACCGAGCCGGGCGCGCGGACGGCCACCCTCCTGCCCGGCGGTGACCGGCTGATCGGCGCGGGCCTGCCGGACCCCGAGCCGGGCCCGGTGGGCCGCTGGCTGTACGAACCGGACGGCGCGGTCATCCGCGCCCATCTCGTCGCGGACGTGGCCAAGGAGGTCGGCGGCCACCTGATCGACCCCACAATCGCCTACGTCACCGCCGACACCCTCACCCCCACCCCGTACGCCACCGCCTACGAGATCACCGACGTCCTCCCCTTCAACGTCAAGAAACTCCGCGCCCTCCTGCGCGAACGCGAGATCGGCGTCGCCGTCATCAAGAAGCGCGGCTCCGCCGTCGAACCCGACGACCTCCGCAAGAAACTCAAACTCAACGGCCCCCACACCTGCACCGTCTTCCTCACCCGCGCCGCCGGCGCCCCCACGATGCTCCTGGGCCACCCGGCCCCGGCGTGACCCCACCCCCCTTCGCCGAGTGACCCACCGCGCCCACCCCAGTTGAGCAGGAAACCGGGAGGCGCGACGGCTTCCCGTCCACGGCTGTGGACAACCACGGCCGCGCGTCTCCACAGCTGTGGATGAGGGACAGGGGCACGGCGCCATGGTGAAGCTGCCGCTCAAGGTGGGTCAGGAGCATGTCGCGAAGCTCGCGCGCATGCACGACCCGGTCGGAGCCATCGAGGAACTGGTGTGGAACGCGCTCGACGCCGACGCCGAACGCGTCACCGTGGAATTCGAGACGAATCAGCTCGGCGGCATCGAACGGGTGGTGGTGACGGACGACGGCACCGGCATGGCCGCCGAGCGGTGCGCCGAGCACTTCCAGCCCATCGGCACATCGTGGAAGAGGCGCGCGGAGACGAGCCCGGTGAAGAAGCGTGCGCTCCACGGCAAGAACGGGCAGGGGCGGATCCGTGCCTTCGCCCTGGGCAACGAGGTGCGGTGGACCAGCGTGTCGGAAGGAGCGGCCGGACGGCAGCGTGTGGTGATCGAGTCGGACCGCCGGGCGATGCACGAGTTCGACGTGAGTGACGCGGAACCGACGGACGCGCCGACCGGCACCGTCTTCGAGGCCCTCGGCGGCGCCGAGCTGCGGAAGCTGTCGGAGCGCACCGCCGTGACGACGCTCACCGCGGCGCTGGCCCTGCACCTGGAGGCGTACCCGGACATCGAGGTCATCTACGACGGTGAGCGCCTGGACCCGGCCGAACTGCAACCCCACATCGCCGAATACCCCCTCCCCGCGCCAAGCGGCCGGAACGACGACCGGCCACCCCTGCTGAAGATCATCGAGTGGAGCCGCCCGGTTACCCGGGCCCTGATCCTGTGCGATGCGCGGGGCATGTCCCTGGCGCAGCTCAGGCCCGATATCCAAGCCCCGGGATTCCACTTCACGGCGTACCTCTCGTGGTCCGCGTTCGCCGACGAGCCGGGGGACCTGTCCTTGGCCGACTGGGAGCCGGACGGCGCGGTCGCCCGGGTGATCGGCAGCGCCCGGGACCGGATGCGGGCGCATTTCCGGCTCCGTGCCGAGCGGCGGCGGCAGGAGATCGTGCGCGCGTGGCAGGCGGAGGGCATCTACCCGTACCGGGGAGAGCCCGCCGGGCACCGGGAGCGGGCCGAGCGGGAGACGTTCGACACCGTGGCCACCACCGTCGTCAGGCACCTGCCGAACGTGAAGCGGACCCGCAGGATGACGCTCGCCTTCCTTCGCGCCGTGCTGAGCCACGAGCCGGGCGACGTGCTGCGCATCGTCGAGGAGATCTTCGCGCTGACCCGTCAGGAGCATGACGACCTGGCGCGGCTACTGGACCGGACCCCCTTGTCGTCCCTCATCAAGGCCTCGACCCGCGCGACCGGGCGTCTCGACTTCCTGGCCGCGCTGGAGCACCTGGTGTTCGAGCCGGAGTCCCGGAGCCGGCTCAAGGAACGCGCCGCGCTCCACAAGGTGCTGGAGAACGAGTCCTGGGTCTTCGGCGAGGAATACGCGCTCCACGTCAGCGACCGCAGCCTGGAGGAGGTGCTGCGGCAGCACCGCGCCCTGCTGGGCAGGCCGCCGGCCGGAAGCGGGCCCGTACTGCGCGAGGACGGGCGCCGGGGGATCGTCGATCTGATGCTCTCCCGCGCGGCGCGGCAGCGTCAGGGCGAGCGGCATCACCTGGTGGTGGAGCTCAAGCGGCCGAAGGTCGTCCTGGGGATGCCCGAACTCGAACAGATCACCGGCTACGCGGAGGCCGTCATGAGCGACGACCGCTTCCGCGACACCCGCGTGACCTGGGACTTCTGGCTCGTGGGCAACAGCATGAGCAGCACCCTGCGGCAGGTGGCACACCAGCGGGACCGGGTGCCCGGCTGCGCCGTGGAGCACCCTGCCCACCGGGTGTGGGTCCGCACCTGGGGCGAGATCATCCAGGACTGCGAGGAACGGCTGCGCTTCTACCACGACCAGCTCGACTACCAGTCCGCGAACGAGCACGCCACGGACTACCTCATCCGGCAGCACCCCGACGTCGTCCCCGAGCTGATCCCTTCTCCGGCCCGGCCCACTCCCTGACCGGCCCGCTACGCCGTCGCCATCTCGAACCACACCGACTTCGCGTACGGCCCGAGGGGGTCGCCCTCGTCCGTTCCCCATTTGTCGGCCAGCGCCGCCACGATCAGCAGGCCCCGGCCCCAGGTGGTCGGTTCTCCCAGGTCGGGGGCCGGGTAGGGGCGTTCGGCCGAGGTGTCGTGCACGCCGATGCGTACGGTGGAGCGCTCGACGAGGACGCGCAGCATGACCGCGCCGCCGCGCGAGTGCACATAGGCGTTGGTGCTCAGCTCGGACGCGCACACCTTCGCCGCCTCCACGAGGCGGTCCTCCTGGCGGAGCGAGCGGAGGATGCCGCCGACGAAGTCGCGGAAGACGCGCGGCAGCAGCGCGTGCCGGGTGCTCTCGATCGAGAAGACGTAGGGCGGTTGCATCTGGGCGGGGGGACTGCCGGGCGTTCGGCCGTTCGAGGCGTCATCGTTTCCCATGGGTCAACTCCCTCGGGTGAGGCCGCTGTTGTCGCGCTCCACGGTATGTGATCGATCCGTTACGCACAGCGGGTTCGGAGACCGGCTGATGATCGGTGTACACCCGGTGCACACCGGCGCGCGGACGAACGGAGCGGACGGCGCGCGGAACGGCGGCCGATGCACGGACGGCGCACCGTGCGACGCGGGGCCGCGCCCCCGTCGGGCGGTGGCCCGTTCCCGTCAGCCGATGACCCGTTCCCGTCGGCCAACGGCCCTTCCCCGCCGACCAGCGGCCCACCCCGTCAGTCGACAGCCCGCCCCAGGTCGGCGAGGACGCCCGCCCGTACCGCCCGCGCGTCCGTGCCGAGTCGACGGAGGGCGCCCGCCGTGACGGCGTCGCCGTGGCGCAGCACCCCCAGGAGCACATGTGCGGTTTCCACGCCGACGCCCCAGCGTCCGGCGGCCTCGCGCTGCGAGCGTTCCAGCGCCTGCCGGGCGGGCCGCGTGAAGGGGGCCGCTCCCGCCCGGCGTCGCCGTCGAGGCCAGGCGGGCCGTCGGGGCGCACGGGCGGACGGGGCGTCGAGGGCGCCCGGCCCGAAGGCGGCCTCGGCGCGACCGCGCACCACGCCGAGGTCGATGCCCAGCGTGCGGAGGGCCGCCGCGTCCTCGGCGTCCAGGACCCCGTCACCACGGTCGGCCGCGGCGCGGACCGCCGCCCGGCACGCCGTGTGCGTGACACCCAGGCGGCGCAGGGCGGCGGGCGCGTCGGGCTGGGCCGCCAGGCCGAGCAGGAGGTGTTCGGGGCCGGTCCACGCGTGCCCGAGGGACCGCGCCTCCGACTGCGCCCGCACGACGGCGGCCCGCGCCTGAGGGGTGAACAGCTCGAACATGTCGACCTCCTGGCGTGCTTTCCGTGGGCCGTTCGCTGCGGGCCGCCGCGCTCCTGGACACCCCCGATGACTCCAGGCGGCGCGGGGCCCGTTGGAAACGGACGCCTGAGCGCCGTTCCTTGCGTCAAGGTAGGTTGACGCGAAAGGAGATGTCAACAGTGATTGACGCCCAACCGCCTTGCACACATAGCCAGTTGCGGGCCGCTCAGTCGACAGGCTTGGGCAACCCCGCGAGAACCATGCCGATGAGCAGGTCATAGCTCTCGTCCAGGTCCTCCGGCAGGCCGAAACCGCCGGCCGCCTCCAGTACGGCGAAACCGTGCGCGGCCGAACGCAGGCAGCGGGCCGCGTGGATGGCCTGCTCGCCTTCCAGACCGTGCGCCTGGAGGGCGGCGAGGACGACGTCGAGCAGCCGCTGCCCGGCCGCGTCCGCTCCCGGCTCCGACGGGGGTGCCTGGAGGACCACCGCGTAACGGCGCGGGTGTCCCACGACGTACGCGCGGTACGCCCGCATCAGGGAGCGCAGCGCGTCGTCACCGGACCGCCCGAGTACGGCCTCGGCGGCCCGGTCGGTGATCTCGTCCATGACGCGTGCGGAGACCAGCGACCGGAGTTGGGCGAGGTTGCGGACGTGCTTGTAGAGGGAGGGCGGGGCCACGTCGGCCCGGGCGGCGACCTTGGCCAGCGTCAGCGCCTCCGGACCGGCCTCGTCGACGAGTTCCAGGGCGATGGCGACCACGGCCGCGGGGGACAGTCCTGCTCTAGGCACCGGCGTGCTCCTTGAGGAACGGCAGGACGACCTCGGCGACCTGCCCGGGGAACTGGGCGTGCGGGTAGTGGCCGGCGCCGTCGATCATCGCGATGGTGCCGACGCCGGGCGGCATGGCCGCCACGATGCCCTCGGCTTCCCTGCGCGGGTCGGGGAAGTCCGGGTCCCGCGTGCCCATGACCACCAGGGCCGGGCACCGCACGCCGCCGAGCCGGTCCTCGGCGTCGGCGGGCGAGGACCAGGCCATCGCGGCGGCAGCCGCCATCCGCCCGGGGCCCCGCAGCCCCGCCTGCAGCGCCCGCAGGTACGCCTCGAAGTCGTCGGGCCGCGCGCCCGGATACGCGTGCCGCTGGTACGCGCCCCACAGGGAGACGCTGCGGGTGAGCATGGCGCCCGCGATGAGGGCCATGCCTCCGAGGTAGCGCGGGGTCAGGTCCTTCGGGGCGGCTTTCGGGCGGCGGGTCCCGGGGCCGAGCTGGACGACGGCGCGGACGCGTTCCGGGTCGCGGGCCGCCGCGATGGCGACGGCGCCACCCGCGAAGGACGCGCCGACGAGCACCGCGGGCCCGGCGTCCAGGTGGGCGACGAGGGCGAGCAGGTCATCGGCGACATCGGTCCGGGAGTACGAGTCCCAGCCGGTGCTCGACGCGCCGTGGCCGCGCAGGTCGGTGGTCACCACCCGGTGGCCGGCGGCGGCCAGTTCCGGCGCCAGGAAGCGGTAGGCGGCCCGTACGTCACCGAGCCCGGGTGCCAGCACGACGAGCGGCCCGTCGCCGATCACGTCGTAGGCGATGCAGCCACCGCCGGTCTCGAAGTACGTGGTCATGACTCCCCAACCCCTTGGCTACTCTAATTAGCCAAGAAGCTATTTGGAATAGCTTTTTCTGTCAATGGGTGGGCCCGGGCCCAGAGCGCGGGGCGACCGGAACACGAGTGAGGCGCGCCCCCGGTTTCCCGGCGAACGCGCCTCGTACCGCAAGCCCTACCCGGCGTCTCACTCCGAGTAGAGGTTCTCCTTGCTCAGCTCGTGGACGTGGTCGTGGCTGTGGCCGTGACCACCGTGGCCGTGCCCATGCCCATGCCCATGGTCGTGCCCGTGCGCGGCGGAGGCGTCCTCGCCGGGGACGTGCGGATCCGTCACCGGCAGGGACGAGTCCGCCGAGAGTTCCCAGCTGGAGGGGGTGCGACCGCGGGCGACCATCTCGGCGCCGAGGGCGGCGACCATGGCACCGTTGTCGGTGCACAGCTTGGGGCGGGGGACGCGCAGGGTGATACCGGCGGCCTCGCAGCGGTGCTGGGCCAGGGCGCGCAGGCGCGAGTTGGCGGCGACGCCGCCGCCGATCATCAGGTGGTCGACGCCGTTGTCCTTGCAGGCGCGGACGGCCTTGCGGGTCAGGACATCCACGACGGCCTCCTGGAAGGACGCGGCCACGTCCGCCACCGGCACCTCCTCGCCCGCCGCGCGCTTGGCCTCGATCCAGCGGGCCACCGCGGTCTTCAGGCCGGAGAAGGAGAAGTCGTACGCGGCGTCGCGCGGGCCGGTCAGGCCGCGGGGGAAGCGGATGGCCTCCGGGTCGCCCTCACGGGCGTAGCGGTCGATGACCGGGCCGCCGGGGAAGCCGAGGTTCAGCACCCGTGCCACCTTGTCGAACGCCTCGCCCGCCGCGTCGTCGATGGTCGAGCCGAGCGGACGCACGTCGCTGGTGATGTCCGGGGCCAGGAGCAGGGAGGAGTGGCCGCCGGAGACCAGCAGGGCCATGGTCGGCTCGGGCAGCGGGCCGTGTTCGAGCTGGTCGACGCAGATGTGCGAGGCCAGGTGGTTGACGCCGTACAGCGGCTTGCCGAGCGCGTACGCGTACGCCTTGGCGGCCGAGACGCCGACCAACAGGGCGCCCGCGAGCCCGGGACCGGCCGTGACGGCGATGCCGTCCAGGTCGCTCGCGGCGACCCCGGCCTCCTTCAGGGCGCGCTGGATGGTGGGGACCATCGCCTCCAGGTGGGCGCGCGAGGCGACCTCCGGCACCACGCCGCCGAACCGGGCGTGCTCGTCGACGCTGGAGGCGACCGCGTCGGCGAGCAGCGTGGTGCCGCGCACGATCCCGACGCCGGTTTCGTCGCAGGAGGTCTCGATGCCGAGGACGAGCGGTTCGTCAGCCATGGGTCTGTGTTCCTTGTGGTGCGGAAGGCGAGCCGGCGGCCGGCTCGGCGGATTCGAGAGCGGTGGCCGACCCGGCGTCACCGGGCTCGGCGGGCGGCTCCGGCTCATGGGTGAGCCGCATGACCAGCGCGTCGACGTTGCCCGGCTGGTAGTAGCCGCGCCGGAAGCCGATGGGGACGAAGCCGAAGCGCTCGTACAGCCGCTGCGCGCGCAGGTTGTCCACCCGCACTTCGAGCAGCACCTCGTGGCACTCGAAGGCGGTGGCCGCGGACAGCAGCTCGGTCAGCAGGCGGGCGCCCAGGCCGGTGCCCCACTGGTCGCGGGCGGTGGCGATGGTCTGGACGTCCCCGGTGCCGTCGACGGCGGCCAGCCCGGCGTAGCCGACGATCCGGCCGTCCAGCTCCGCGACGACGTACCGGCGGTTGGCGCCCGGTCCGCGCGCGTGCGCCAGCTCGGACCAGAACATCCCCGGCGACCAGGCGTCCTCCGGGAAGAGCTCGGCCTCCAGCTCCAGTACGGGCTCGATGTCCCACCAGCGCATCTCGCGCACGGTCGCGGCGGGCGGCGCACCCTCCCCCTGTGCCACGCGCGCGGTCACCGGGGGGTGACCACCTTGTAGTTCGCGGGCACCTGCGCGTCCGGGCGGCGCAGGTACAGGGGCTGGGGCGGCAGCAGCTCCTCGCCGCGGGCCAGCTTCTCGGCGGCCAGGGCGCCCAGCGCCGCCGCCGACTGGTGCTCGGGGCCCTCGCTCCGTACGCCGTCGAACACGTCCGCGTACAGCAGCGCGCCCGCGCCCACCGCCGGCACGCCGGCGACCTGCTCGGCGATGTCCGCCGGACGGTCCACGGACGGTTCGCTCACGCGGGTGCGGGCGTCGGCGTAGCGGGCCCAGTAGACCTCCTTGCGGCGGGCGTCCGTCGCCACCACGAAGGGGCCCTCCAGTCCGGAGGCGTACGCGAGGCCGTCGAGCGTGCACACGCCGTGGACGGGCACGCCGAGCGCCGCGCCGAAGGTGGCGGCGGTCACCAGGCCCACCCGCAGTCCGGTGTAGGGGCCGGGGCCGACGCCGACCACGATGTCGGTGACCTCGTCGAGCTTGCGGCCCGCCTCGGCCAGCACCCGGTCGACGGCGGGAAGCAGCAGCTCGCCGTGCCGGCGCGCGTCCACCTGGCGGGACTCGGCGAGGACGCGCGCGCCCTCCCCTGGCGCACCGGCTCCCAGGAGCGCGGCGGTGACGGCGGGCGTGGCGGTGTCAAGAGCTAGCAGCAGCACGCCATCAAGACTACGGCGCGGCGGGCCGTGCCCTGGCGGGTGCTACGGTCGCCGGTAATCATGTAGGACGTTGGGCAATCCCCCAGGCGTCGGGCCTGTCCCCCGGACCGGGCACGTACGAAACCAGTACGAAAGGTGGCACAACGGTGCCTTCCCGGAGCAGCGTGATCGTCACGGCTCTCACCACCGCGGCCGTCGCGGTCGTCGGTGTGCTGGCCTACCAGGCGTCCGCGTCCATCCCGGACCGGCTCAAGAACGCCGCCGACCGCCCCGCCGTCACCGCCTCGCCCACCCCCGGCCCTTCGGACGAGGGCAAGGGCAGGTCCCAGGTCCCCGTCCCGGGCGACTCCGGGCAGGGCAAGCGGGTGGTGTACTCCCTCAGCGCCAAGCGGGTGTGGCTGGTCGCCGAGGACGGCAAGGTCGTCCGCACCTTCGAGGTCGCCCCGAGCACGGTGAACCCGGCGCCGGGGACGTACAAGGTGATCGACCGGGATCCGAGCGTCACAGGGTCCGACGGCGTCCCGGTCGAGCACGTCATCAAATTCGCCACCGTCGGTCACGTGGTCGTCGGCTTCAGCGCGGCGCTGGACGGGTCGATGCCGGACCCGAACTCCCCGAAGAAGACCGGTGGCATCCGCGAGAAGCGCGACGACGGCTCGGCGATGTGGGACTTCGCCGCGAAGGAGACACAGGTCGTGGTGCTGGACTGAGGGTCGTTCCGGTCGTGGTGCCGGGCTGAGGCCCGTCCCGATCATGGTGCTGGGCTGAGGCCCGTTCCGGTCGTCGTGCCGGGGCGGGTCTTCTTTTTGGGTTTCGCGGTGCCGGGGTTCGGAACCTCACGTCTCGTGACGGGAGCGTGTGCCCCTGCCACCCCACCCCGAACGGACTACGCCGCGTTCCGCTCCGCACCGGACGGCGGTGTGGCGTCGGCGCCCTCCTCGGCGTCCCGGTCCATCGCCGGGCGCTCCGGGGCCTTGGGCGGGGTGGAGACGGCGGTGGCCGCGGCGCAGGCGGCGAGCAGTTGGTTCATCGTCGGCGTGGGGCCGTCGGCGGGGCGGGGGCCGTGGTCCGCGGCACGCCGGTGGGCGTCGCGCTGGGCGCGCCGGGCCGCCGCGGCGGTGGGCTCGTGGGCCGTCATGGGCGCCTCCCGGGACTCCTGGACGGACAGATAAGTTAGGTACACCTAACTTTCCCTTCTTCACCCATCTGACCACGCTTGGCATCGCCCGCGCAACATCTTGCCGACGGGTTGTCGGAAACTACGGTACGGGCAAACCGGCCCAGAACCCGCCATCGTCGACCCTCGGCCATCCACTGCCGCCCTGCGGCGTCCTCGCCGAACCCTGGCCGCGCCCCGTTCGCGCGCCGTCCGCGCGCCGAAAAACCACCCCTCGGAGCCATCAGGCCAGGTCAGGTCGGGGTCGCACCCACCCAGAGCCGATCACCCCAGCCAGAGCGCCCGGCCCCCGATCACCCCGCCGTGGCCCACATCACGCCGTACGAAACGGCTGGGGCCCCGGCCGCCCAGCAGCCGAGGCCCCAGCCCCATCCCGATTCCGGCTACGCGTTCCGCCCCGCGCTCACGTCGGCCCGAGCGCCGACAGATCCGCCCCGGCCCACCGGGCGCCGACGCCGGTGACCGTGACCTCGCGCACGTCGTCACCGTCCGTGACACCGGCACCGTCCGCCACCGCGTCCGCGTGCGCCACGTCCCGCACGCCACCCGCCCCGGGCGCGGCCTCGCCGCCCACCGCGCGGGCGATGACGACGTGCAGCCGGTCCTCCGAGAGCTCCTCGACCTTGCCCTCGCCCCACTCGACGACCACCACCGACTCCGGCAGCGACACGTCCAGGTCCAGGTCCTCCATCTCGTCCAGCCCGCCGCCGAGCCGGTACGCGTCCACGTGCACCAGGGCCGGGCCGCCGGTCAGGGAGGGGTGCACCCGCGCGATGACGAAGGTCGGGGACGTGACGGCGCCGCGCACTCCGAGCCCCTCGCCCAGGCCACGGGTCAGGGTCGTCTTGCCCGCGCCCAGCTCGCCGCTGAGCAGCACCAGGTCGCCGGGGCGCAGCAGGGTGGCCAGGCGGCGGCCCAACTCCTGCATGAGATCGGGGGAGTTGACGGTGATACGGGTGGTGGTGTCGGTGGTGCTCATGCCGCCGATGGTACGGCCCGCGGGCGGCGGACGAGGCGGCACACGGCCGTACGCCGCCAGGGCGGGCGCGGCAGACACCTCATCCCGGGGCCGACGGGCCCTCGTCCGGCATCACGGATGAACCCCGGCGGCGCGCACGAGGACAACCGCCCTCCTCCTCACAACCGGGCGCCACCCCATGCCGCGCTCACGCCCGCCTCCACCGGCGCTCGCCGCGTCCGCACGCCCCACACCCGCTTCCGAGCGCGTCCGCACGCCCGATGGCCCGCTTCCCAGCGCGTCCCCGCACGCCCCACGCCCACCCCGAACGCGTCCCGCACGCCCCGAGCACGGCCCCCGTCCCCTACGCCCGCTCCGAACGCGTCCCCCGCGCCGTCGAGGCCGCCCGTTCGACGAGGGCCGCCAGCCGCTCGGAGACGAGTTCCGGCCGCTCCAGCATGATCAGGTGGCCGGCGCCGGGCACGCACAGCGACTCGGCGCCGGGCAGCAGGTCGGCGATGGCGCCACTGTGGTCGGACGGAGTGATCAGGTCGCGGTCGCCGGACATCACGAGGGCGGGCACGCCGTCGTACGCGGCCAGCGCCTCCGTCTTGTCGTGCACCGCGAACGCCGGGAAGAACTCCGCGACGACGTCGATCGGCGTCGCCTCGATCATCCGCTCCGCGAACCGCGCCACCGCCGGGTCCACGTCCTTGGGCGTCCCGAACGAGTAGCGCTTGACCAGCCCGGCGAACAGGTCGGCGGTCGCCCGGCGCCCCCGCTCCACCAGTTCGCTCTGCGCCCCCATCGCCTTCAGCAGCCCCGGCGCGAAGCGGTGGAAGGCCTTGACGCCCAGCGACGGCAGCCCGAAGGCGACCTCGCTCAGCCGCCCGGCCGACGTGCCGACGAGCGCCACACCCGTCACCCGCTCGGCCACGTACTCCGGGTACTGCTCGGCCAGCGCCATCACCGTCATGCCGCCCATGGAGTGCCCGACCAGCACCACCGGCCCCTCGGGCACGGCGGCGTCCAGCACCGCCTTCAGGTCCCGGCCCAGCAGGTCGATGGTGACCGGTTCGGCGCCCGCCCGCTGGGCGCGCCCGCGCTCCGAGCGGCCGTGGCTGCGCTGGTCCCAGTGGACGGTGCGGACGACGCCGCGCAGCGCGGCCCGTTGGAAGTGCCAGGCGTCCTGGTTGAGGCAGTAACCGTGGCAGAAGACCACGGTGGGTGCCGTGCCGCGCCGGCCCAGGACGCCGCGCAGCCGCTTGCGGCGCGCCCCGGGGACCGCGCCGGGCGTCTCGCCGGGCTCGTCCACCTCGTAGTACAGCTCCGTGCCGTCCTCGGCGACCGCCCGGCCCGGCGTGCCGCGCAGCGTCCCGTACGGGCCCGCCGCGTCCAGCGCCAGCCGCGCCCTGCGGCGCATCCCCCGGCCGACGGTCAGCCGCTCGATGGCCACCCCGGCCGCGGCGCCCGCCGCCACCACGCCGATCGCGGCCCCGGCGATGCCCGCGTGCCGCCCGGCCCGCGACCAGCTGCCGGCGGCCTCCGCCCCGTCGGCAGCCGCTCCGGCCCCCTGGACGGCGGCGTCGACGGCCGCGTCCACGGCCGCCCCTGTCGTGTCGCTCATGTCGCGCCCCCCGTGTCCGCGCACTGGTTCATCCCCGTGTCCGCGCACTCGTCCCTATAGACGCGCGGCACGCGCGTGCCGATGCGCGTGACGATTTCGTAGGCGATGGTCCCGGTGGCGCGCGCCCAGTCCTCGGCGGTCGGCTCGCCCCGGTCGCCCGGCCCGAACAGCACCGCCGTCTCTCCGACCTGCGCCGCGTCCCCGCCCAGGTCCACGACGAACTGGTCCATGGCGATCCGCCCCGCCACCGTCCGCCACTTGCCCGCGATGAGCACCGGTCCGCCGCCCGACGCGTGCCGGGGAATGCCGTCGGCGTAGCCGACCGGGACCAGGGCGAGCGTGGTCTCCCCCGGCGTCGTGTACTGGTGCCCGTACGACACGCCGTGACCGCCCGGCACCCGCTTGACCGACGCGACCGACGCCTCCAGCGTCATGGCGGGCCGCAGCCCGAAGTCCTCGGGGGCGCCGATCTCCGGGCTGGGCGAGACGCCGTAGATACCGATGCCCGCACGGACGAGATCGAAGTGCGCCTCCGGGAGGGTGAGCAGGGCCGGGGTGTTGCAGTGGTGCCGCACCTCCGGGTCCAGCCCGGCGGACTCCGCCACCGCCAGCGCCGCGCGGAAGACCTCCAGCTGGGCGGCGATCGAGGGGTGGCCGGGCTCGTCGGCGCAGGCGAAGTGCGACCACACGCCGGTGACGCGGACCGTGCCCTCGGCCTCGGCGGCGCGCGCCGCGCCCACCAGCTCGGCCCAGTCGGCGGGCTGGCAGCCGTTGCGGCCGAGCCCGGTGTCGACCTTGAGCTGCACCCGGGCCGTACGGCCGCACGCCCGCGCCGCCGCCACCGCCTCCCGCAGCGCCCACATGCCGCTGACCGAGACGTCGACGTCCTGCTCGACGGCCTCCCGCCACGGGCCGCCCGGCGTCCACAGCCAGCACATCAGCCGGCCGGTGTCGCCCGCCGCGCGCAGCGCCAGCGCCTCTTCGGGCAGCGCCGTGCCCAGCCACGTCGCACCGGCCTCGCGGGCGGCCCGGGCGCAGCGCACCGCGCCGTGCCCGTAGGCGTCGGCCTTGACCACGGCCATGATCTCCGCGCGCGGGGCACGGGCGCGGAGCGCGCGGACGTTGGACCGCACGGCGGCGAGGTCGATGGTGGCGCGGGCACGCATAGCTGTCTCAGTCATCGTTCCTAGTGTCTCAGGCGGCACATGGCCCCCTTCGAGCGAAGTCGGCCGCACGGGAACCGGGTGACGCGGGCGGCTCCGGTGGCGGTGAGCGGTCAGGTTCGTTCAGTGGGAGACGCGTGGGGAGGGTGGGGCGGTTCGGGGCTCCCGGGGTTCGTCTGGCGGCGCGGGCCGGTGGGCCCATGGGCATCAGCCGTCCCACGTGTACCGCGCCGCACGCCCGCAACGCGCTCAGGGCACCGATCCGTCCGGACGTCCCCGGCGCCCCGCGACCCCGCCCCCGCTCAGCTCCGTACGTCTCTCCACACCGCCGGCAGCTCGTCCGCCACGTCCGTGGCCACCACCGGCGCCCCCGGTACGTCCGCCGCCCGGCGAGCGGCCAGCCCGTGCAGATACGCGCCGACGGAGGCCGCGTCCCGCGCCGCCAGCCCGGTCGCCAGCAGCGAGCCGACCAGCCCGGACAGCACGTCCCCGCTCCCGGCCGTCGCCAGCCACCCGGTACCCGTCGGATTGGCGCGCACCGGCCGCCCCTCCGCGTCGTCGGCCACCAGCGTCGTGGAACCCTTCAGCAGCGCCGTCACCCCGAACCGCGTCGCCAGCGCGCGCACGCTCCGCAGCCGGGCCCCCTCGACCTCCTCGCGGGCCGCTCCCAGCAGCGACGCGGCCTCCCCGGCATGCGGCGTGATCAGCGTCGGCGCCGACCGGGCCCGGAGGCGGTCGGCCGTCAGGTGGTGCAGCCCGTCCGCGTCCACGAGCACCGGAACGTCCGAGGACAGCACGTCCTCCAGCGCGTCCACGTCGTCCCCCAGCCCCGGGCCGACCACCCACGCCTGCACCCGCCCGGCCTTCGAGGGCGGACCCGAGGACACCAGCGTCTCCGGGAACCGCGCGATCACCGCGTCCGCCGCCGGACCCACGTACCGCACGGCCCCCGCACCGCCCCGCAGCGCCCCCGCGACCGCCAGCACCGCCGCCCCCGGATAGCGCGTGGAGCCGGCGACCACGCCGACCACCCCGCGCCGGTACTTGTCGCTCTCCGCCGCCGGGCGGGGCAGCAGGGCCGCCACGTCCACGTACTGAAGCGCCTCGACGACGGGCCCGGCGGCCACCCCGGCCTCCGACGCCGCGGCATCGCCCGCCTCGTCCCCGTCGGCCGCCTCGGACCCGTCGGTTTCGTCCCCCGTCGGCAGCCGCAGCCCGATGTCCACCAGCCGCAGCGCCCCCACGTACTCGCGCGCCGGATCGATGAGCAGCCCCGGCTTGTACGCCCCGAACGTCACCGTCGCGTCGGCGCGCACCGCCTCCCCGCGCACCTCGCCGGTGTCCGCGTCCACGCCGCTGGGCAGATCGACCGCCACCACCATGGCGCGGTGCGCGGCGGCGGCCAGCGCGGCGGCCTCGGGCCGCAGCCCGCCCTTGCCGCCGATGCCCACGATCCCGTCCACGACCAGGTCGGCCCGCGCGATGTCCCCGTGCGCGTCCGTGGACACCCGGCCGCCCGCCGCACGCAGCGCCGCCAGCCCGCCCGCGTGCGCCCGCTCCGGGTTCAGCAGCACGGCCCGGACGCCCGCGCCGCGCCGGGCCAGCCGGGCGCCCGCGTACAGGGCGTCCCCGCCGTTGTCGCCGCTGCCGACGAGCAGCACCACCCGGGCGCCGTAGACCCGGCCCAGCAACTCCCCGCAGGCCACGGCCAGCCCGGCCGCCGCCCTCCGCATGAGCGTTCCTTCAGGCAACCGGGCCATCAGCTCGCGCTCGGCGGCCCGTACGGTCTCCACGCTGTACGCAGTCCTCATGCCCTCAGTCTCACCCCGGCCCGCGCGATGATGCCCGCCGACCGGCGCTTCCGGACAGCCGGAACCGACCGCGCGTCCGGGCGTGCGCCCGGGTGGCACACACGCACGGAGCACGAGACGAACGGGCCCGGCGAACGGGACGAACCCAGCCCCAGACGAACGGGCTCCGCAGCCGAAACAAACCGGGCACGCAGGCGAACGGGCTCCGCAGCCGAAAAGAACCCGGCCCCCAAACGAACGGGCCCCGCGAACGAAGCGAACGAAGCACCCCGAAGGAGAAGCACCCCGAAGGAGACGAACGAACCGAGCTCGCCCGGGCCCTCCCCTACCCCTCCGCGATCACCACCGCCGACGCCACCCCCGCGTCATGGCTGAGCGACACATGCCAGCCCCGGACCCCCAGCTCCGCCGCCCGCGCCGCCACCGTCCCGCTGACCCGCAGGCGCGGCTGACCGCTCTCCTCCACGTACACCTCGGCGTCCGTCCAGCGCAGCCCGCCGGGCGCGCCCAGCGCCTTGGCCAACGCCTCCTTCGCCGCGAACCGGGCCGCGAGCGAGGCGACACCCCGCCGCTCCCCGCTCGGCAGCATCAACTCCCGTTCCACGAAAAGCCGTTGAGCCATCTCCGGCGTACGCTCCAGCGCCGCCGCGAACCGGTCGATGGCCGCGACGTCGATCCCGACCCCCACGATCATTCGACGGTCACCGACTTGGCCAGATTGCGCGGCTGGTCCACCTCGTTGCCCCGGGCGGTGGCCAGCTCGCACGCGAAGACCTGGAGCGGCACCGTGGACACCAGCGGCTGGAGCAGCGTCGGCGTGCGCGGGATGCGGACGAGGTGGTCCGCGTACGGCACCACGGACTCGTCCCCCTCCTCCGCGATCACGATGGTGCGCGCGCCCCGGGCCCGGATCTCCTGGATGTTGGACACGATCTTGTCGTGCAGGACGGAGCGTCCGCGCGGCGACGGCACGATGACGACGACCGGCAGGTCCTCCTCGATCAGCGCGATCGGGCCGTGCTTGAGCTCGCCCGCCGCGAACCCCTCCGCGTGCATGTACGCGAGTTCCTTGAGCTTGAGCGCGCCCTCCAGGGCGACCGGGTAGCCGACGTGCCGCCCCAGGAAGAGCACGGTGTTCTTGTGCGCGAGCCCGCGCGCCAGCTCGCGCACCGGCTCCATGGTCCCCAGCACCTGTTCGACCTGGTCGCCGATCTCCGCCAGCTCCCGCACCACGGCGCGCACCTCGTCGCCCCACTTGGTCCCGCGCACCTGCCCCAGGTACAGCGCCACCAGGTAACAGGCCACCAACTGGGTGAGGAACGCCTTGGTGGAGGCCACCGCGACCTCCGGGCCCGCGTGCGTGTAGAGCACCGCGTCCGACTCGCGCGGGATCGTCGCCCCGTTCGTATTGCAGATGGCGAGCACCTTCGCGCCCTGTTCACGGGCGTGCCGCAGCGCCATCAGGGTGTCCATCGTCTCGCCGGACTGCGAGATGGCGATGACGAGCGTCCGCGAGTCCAGGATCGGGTCCCGGTACCGGAACTCGCTGGCCAGCTCGGTTTCGCACGGGATGCGCGTCCAGTGCTCGATCGCATACTTCGCGATCATGCTCGCGTGGTAGGCCGTGCCGCAGGCCACTATCACCACCTTGTCGACCTCGCGCAGCACCGCGTCCGGGATGCGCAGCTCGTCCAGCGACAGCACCCCGTGCGCGTCGATCCGGCCGAGCAGCGTGTCCGCGACCGCCTTCGGCTGCTCGGCGATCTCCTTGAGCATGAAGTAGTCGTAACCGCCCTTTTCGGCGGCCGACGCGTCCCAGTCGACGTGGTACGGCCGGACGTCGGCGGGCACCCCCTCGAAGTCGGTCACCGTCACCCCGTCCCGGCGCAGCTCGACCACCTGGTCCTGCCCCAGTTCGACGGCCTCCCGGGTGTAAGCGATGAACGCCGCCACGTCCGAGGCGAGGAACGCCTCGTCCTGCCCGAGCCCCACCACCAGCGGGGAGTTGCGGCGCGCCCCGACCACCACGTCCGGCGCGTCGGCGTGCACCGCGACCAGCGTGAACGCGCCCTCCAGCCGACGGCACACCTGCCGCATCGCCTCGGCCAGATCGCCGCAGGAGGAGAACTCCTCGGCGAGCAGGTGCGCCACCACCTCCGTGTCCGTCTCCGAAAGGAGGGTGTGACCGCGCTCGGCCAGCTCGGCGCGGAGCGCGGCGAAGTTCTCGATGATGCCGTTGTGGACGACGGCCACCCGGCCCGCGTTGTCCAGGTGCGGGTGCGCGTTGGGGTCGGTCGGCGCGCCGTGGGTGGCCCACCGGGTGTGGCCGATGGCCGTACCGCCGGTCGGGAGCGGACGGTCGGCCAGCTCCTTCTCCAGGTTGGCGAGCTTGCCCGCCTTCTTGGCCGCGGCCAGCCCGCCATCGGCCGGCACGGCGACACCGGCCGAGTCGTAGCCGCGGTACTCCAGCCGCTTCAGCCCGGCGAGGACGACGTCAAGGGCGGACCGGCCGCCCACATAACCCACGATTCCGCACATGAACGCAGCCTACGACCCACCCCGATCAATCCCTCAGCGCAATACGGACGCGATCCGGACGCGGCACGGATGACGCGATCCGAACCCGTCAGACCTGAACGCCACGACCTGACCTGTCAGACCCGAACACCACAACCAGAACCCGTCAGACACGAACACCACAACCAGAACGCGTCAGACACGAACACCACGAACCCAACCCAACCAACGCAACCAACGCACCCCGCCCAACAGATACGAACGCCACACCCCTCCCCCTCCCCGCCCCCGTACGCACCCCCGGGATGACCCCCTCCCCCGGCCTGCGCACAATGATCCCGTGTCCTCAAGCCGACCAGACGTGCGACCCGACGGCCCGTCCGACCCCCGGTCCGACGCCCCCCACGCCGCCCGTCCCTCCGCGCCGTCCGCAGCGCGCCCCGCGGCGCGCCCCGACGAGCAGCACGACACCCACCCGGAAGCCCCGGCCACCGCCCCCGGCGCCGGGACCGCACCGGCCCCCCACTCCCGGCCCGAGCCCGACACACCCGCACCCGGGGCCCACCCCGAAGCCCCGGCAGCCCCGGCCACCCCCGGCACCGGCACCGCGTCCGACACGCCCCTCCCCCACCCCACACCCGACCCCGCTCCCCGCCGCCGGGCCGAGAGCACCCCGTACGTCGACCTGACCCGGGCCCAGTGGAGCGCCCTGCGGGAGAAGACCCCGCTCCCGCTGACCGCCGAGGAGGTCGAGCGGCTGCGCGGCCTGGGCGACGTCATCGACCTGGACGAGGTCCGCGACGTCTACCTCCCGCTCTCCCGCCTCCTGAACCTCTACGTCGCCGCCACCGGCAGCCTGCGCGGCGCGCTGAACACCTTCCTCGGCGACGCGGGCGACGGCCAGGGCGCGCAGCCCGGCACCCCGTTCGTCATCGGGGTCGCGGGCAGCGTCGCGGTCGGCAAGTCGACCACCGCCCGCCTCCTCCAGGCGCTGTTGGCCCGCTGGCCCGAGCACCCGCGCGTGGAACTCGTCACCACCGACGGCTTCCTCTACCCCAACGCCGAGCTGCACCGCCGCGGCCTGATGTCCCGCAAGGGCTTCCCCGAGTCCTACGACCGCCGGGCGCTGACCCGCTTCGTGGCGGACGTGAAGGCGGGAAAGGCCGAGGTCAGCGCGCCGGTCTACTCCCACCTGATCTACGACATCGTGCCCGACGAGCGGCTGACCGTGCGCCGCCCGGACATACTGATCGTCGAGGGCCTGAACGTCCTCCAGCCCGCGCTCCCCGGCAAGGACGGCCGCACCCGCCTCGGCCTGGCCGACTTCTTCGACTTCTCGGTGTACGTGGACGCCCGCGCCGAGGACATCGAACGCTGGTACCTGGGCCGCTTCCGCAAGCTGCGCGAGACGGCCTTCCAGAACCCGTTCTCGTACTTCCGCAAGTACACCCAGGTCTCCGAGGAAGAGGCGCTGGACTACGCCCGGATGATGTGGCGCACCATCAACAAGCCCAACCTGCTCCAGAACGTCGCCCCGACCCGGGGCCGCGCCAGCCTCGTCCTCCGCAAGGGCCCCGACCACAAGGTGCAACGCCTCTCCCTGCGCAAGCTCTGACCCAGCCACCGCCAGGAGACGAAGGCCGGCCGACCCGCTATCAGGGGACGAAGGCCCGCCACCAGGAGAAGAAGGCCGGCCCGCCCCTCCCGAAAAACGGCGCCCGGCACCACCCCACCCCCATCCCCGACGACCAGCCCGAGCCGAGGAGCACTCCCGTGCTGCACCTACGTCTGATGGTCCCCACCGACCGCACGGAGGAGGTGACCCAGCTCCTGGAGCGCACCGTCGGCACCACCAACCTCGCCGTCTTCACCGGCGCCGCCCGCGACCCGCGCGGCGACGTGATCCAGTGCGACGTGGCCCGGGAGGCCGCCGACGGGGTGCTCCGCGAGCTCCGGGCGCTCGGCCTGTACGAGAGCGGCTCGATCGCCGTCGAGGACATCGACCTCTCGCTGTCCCGCCGGGCCGACCAAGCCGAGGAGGACGCCCCCGGCGAAGGGGCGGACGCCGTCCTGTGGGAGTCCCTGACCGAGGCGACCCACGAGGAGTCCACCCTCTCCGCCACCTACCTCGCGTTCCTGACGCTGGCCACGATGATCGCGGCCTGCGGCGTGGTGCTGGACAACGCGATCCTGATCGTGGGCGCGATGGCGGTGGGCCCGGAGTTCGGGCCGCTGGCCGGGATCTGCACGGCCCTGGTCCGCCGCACACCGCGGCTGGCGTGGCGGTCGCTGCTCGCGCTGGTCGTCGGGTTCGCGGCGGCGATGGTGGTGACGGTGGGGTTCAGCTACCTGATGGACACGGTGGGCCTCTTCCAGAAGTCCGCGCTGGACGCCGAGCGCCCGAACACCAACTTCATCTACCGCCCCGACTGGTTCTCCTTCGTCGTGGCCGTCCTCGCGGGCATCGCCGGGGTGCTTTCCCTCACCTCGGCGAAGTCGGGCGCGCTGGTCGGCGTGGCGATCTCGGTGACGACGGTCCCGGCAGCGGCGAACGCGGCGGTCGCCTTCAGCTACGACGAGTACCGCCAGGCCTGGGGCTCCACGGAACAGCTCCTGCTCAACCTCGCCGGCATCGTCGTCGCCGGCACCCTCACCCTGACCGCCCAGAAACTCCTCTGGGCCCGCCAACACCGCCGCACCGAAAAACGAACGACAGCAAGCTGAAACCAGCCCACCCCAGGACACACAACAACGCCGACCCGCCCCACCCACCAGCCCGGCGCCCCGCCGCCGGCCCAGGTGCCGACTCGATCACGTCCACTCGTCAGCCCAAAGACCGCCCCGACCACGAACCACCACTCATCAGCCCGAAGACCGACCCGGCCCCGACCGCTCACCGCCCCAGACGCCGGCCCGTCCCCCCACCAGGCCGGCACCCACTCATCACCCCAGAGCGGACTTCACCGCATCCGCCAGTCGCCCCGCGACGGTCCGCGCCTGCTCGATGTCCGCGGCCTCGACCATCACCCGGACCAGCGGCTCGGTACCCGACGGCCGCAGCAGCACCCGCCCGGTCGCGCCCAGCTCACGCTCGGCGTCGGCGACGGCGGTGGACAGCTCGGACGAGGTCGCCACCCGCGACTTGTCCACGTCGGGGACGTTGATCAGCACCTGCGGCAGCCGCTCCATGGCGGCGGCCAGCTCGGCCAGCGGGCGGCCGGTCGCGGCGACCCGCGCGGCCAGCATCAGACCGGTCAGCGTGCCGTCACCGGTCGTGGCGTGGTCCAGCACGATGACGTGCCCGGACTGCTCACCACCGAGCGCGTAACCGTTCGCCTTCATGTTCTCCAGGACGTAACGGTCACCGACCGCCGTCTGGACGAGGGACAGCCCCGCACGCTCCATGGCGAGCTTGAAGCCCAGGTTGGACATCACGGTCGCGACCACGGTGTCCTTGCGCAGCGTCCCGGCCTCGTGCATGCCCAGCGCCAGGACGGTCAGGATCTGGTCGCCGTCCACCTCGACGCCGGCCGCGTCCACGGCCAGGCAGCGGTCCGCGTCACCGTCGTGCGCGACGCCCAGGTCCGCGCCGTGCTCCAGGACGGCGGCGCGCAGCCCGGAGATATGGGTGGAGCCGCAGTTGTCGTTGATGTTGAGGCCGTCAGGGTCGGCGCCGATGGTGACGACGTCCGCACCGGCCCGCCGGAACGCCTCGGGCGAGACCCCGGCCGCCGCGCCGTGCGCCGCGTCGATGACGACCTTCAGGCCGTCCAGGCGGTTCGGCAGCACGCCCACCAGGTGCGCGACATACTTGTCGAAGCCCTCGTCGTAGTCCTTGACCCGGCCCACTCCGGCGCCGGTCGGCCGCTCCCAGGGCTCGCCGGAGGCGTGCGCGCGGTAGGTGCGCTCGATGCGGTCCTCCAGCTCGTCGGCGAGCTTGTGGCCGCCCCGGGCGAAGAACTTGATCCCGTTGTCGGGCATCGGGTTGTGGCTCGCGGAGAGCATCACGCCCAGGTCCGCGTCGAGCGAGGCGGTCAGGTACGCGACCGCCGGGGTCGGCAGCACGCCCACCCGCAGGACGTCCACCCCGGCGCTGGCCAGCCCGGCCACCACCGCGGCCTCCAGGAACTCCCCGGACGCCCGCGGATCACGGCCGACCACGGCCACCGGCCGATGGCCTGCGAAGGTGCCCTCCCGCCCGTCACCCGACCGCCACCCCGGATCGACGGGGCTTCGCCCCGACCCCTCCATTAGCACGTGCGCCGCGGCGACCGAGAGACCGAGCGCCAGCTCCGCCGTCAGATCCGCATTGGCGACGCCGCGCACCCCGTCCGTGCCGAAGAGTCGTCCCACTGGTGTCCTCCGAGTAGATGAACGTGGACCAGAGCATTGCGTCCAGGTATACGCCCCTGGCCCGGGATAGCCGAACGCCCCGGCAGCACGGATGGTGCCACCGGGGCGATCGTCAAGAGCTGCACACGTCGCAGCGAGCGGATTAGCGCTTGCTGTACTGCGGAGCCTTGCGGGCCTTCTTCAGACCGGCCTTCTTGCGCTCGACCGCACGGTCGTCGCGCTTGAGGAAGCCGGCCTTCTTCAGCGGGCCGCGGTTGTTGTCCTCGTCCGCCTCGTTCAGCGCACGGGCGACGCCCAGGCGCAGCGCACCGGCCTGGCCGGAGATGCCGCCACCGGCGATGCGGGCGATCACGTCGTAGCGGTTGTCGAGCTCAAGCACCTTGAAGGGCTCGTTGACTTCCTGCTGGTGCACCTTGTTGGGGAAGTAGTTCTCCAGGGTGCGGCCGTTGATCTTCCACTGGCCGGTGCCCGGAACGATCCGGACGCGGGCGATGGCGTTCTTGCGACGGCCCAGGCCGGCGGCCGGCTGCGGGTCGCCGAAGCGGGAAGCGAGCGACTCGGAGGTGTACTCGCCCTCCAGCGGCGCCTCGCTCTCGGTCGTGTACTCCTCGACCTCGTCCAGCGGGATCTCGGGGGTGGTCTCAGCCACGATGCTCCTCAGATTCTCTTCGTCTAGGGGGGTGTGGCCGGACTTACTGCGCGACCTGGGTGATCTCGAACGGGACCGGCTGCTGAGCAGCGTGCGGGTGCTCGGCGCCCGCGTAGACCTTCAGCTTCGAGAGCATCTGGCGGCCCAGGGTGTTCTTGGGAAGCATGCCCTTGATGGCCTTCTCGACGGCCTTCTCGGGGTTCTTCGAGAGCAGCTCGTCGTAACGGACGGAACGCAGACCGCCCGGGAAACCGGAGTGGCGGTAGGCCATCTTCTGGTTCCGCTTGTTGCCGGAGAGGTGCACCTTGTCCGCGTTGACGATGATGACGAAGTCACCCATGTCGACGTGCGGCGCGTACACCGGCTTGTGCTTGCCCCGCAGGAGGGACGCGGCCTGGGAGGCCAGGCGGCCCAGGACAACGTCCTGCGCGTCGATGATGTGCCACTGGCGCTGGACATCGCCGGGCTTAGGGCTGAACGTACGCACGGTTAGCCTTCGCTTCTTCAGTGAATGGGTCCTGTACTGGCCACCACGGTCGATGCACCAGCGCTGGCGGCGCCGCGGGTGACGCAACCCTGGTGCCTGCCGCTGATCATCGGCCCGGTGTCCGGCGTAAGGGCCCCTCACGTGAGATAGAGCAAGCCAATACGCATAATGAATTCGCAGAATACCGGGCCGCCCCCGGCCGGGTCAAAACCCGTCCCGAACCGGAGTGCGATCAGGCCCCCCTCACCCCGGACACGCCAACCGCGCCGCAAGGCCCCGGGGGCTCCGCGACCACTTCCACGGTAACCGGTCCTTCCACCCGGATGGCCCCGCGTGTGTCCTGGACCACGACTGACGGGCACAGATTCCGGCCACACCCGCCGGGCCCGTCATCCGTGTCCCGGAACATCCGGGCATCCAGGCACCCGGGCACCCGGGCACCCGCCGGCACTCACCCCCACCGGCAGTCATCCGCCGACGCCGCGTGGAACCGCCTCCGGCCGAAGGCTGGGCGAGAAGCGCCACGAGGCGGCCCAGACCTCATCCGCAGAGCAGATGCGGCCCACCAGCCCCCCACCGACGATCAGCCGCCAAACCGACGGAAGGGGACGTCCCGGGGTGCCCCCGCAGCGGACTGGGGCGCGTCGGCCTCGTCACAAGATGTCGTCGGGGAGGCGCAACTGCCGCGAGGAGGTACCCCGGGGCGGCCCCGACCCCGTACGAAACAACAGGCGCAAGACCACCGGACCGCACCCGCGACAGAACCCGGCCCCGTACGCGCGACAGGCGCCGACGGCCACAAAACACCGAAACGCCCCCCGAGAGCCCTACCGCTCCCGCACAACCCGCCCCTCATCCCAAACCGGCTCCGAAACCTCCCGCACCCGCCCATCCGCCCCAAAGACCAGGTACCGATCAAAGGCCCGCGCGAACCACCGATCGTGCGTCACCGCCAGCACCGTCCCCTCGTACGCCTCCAGCCCCTCCTGCAGGGCCTCCGCGCTCTCCAGGTCCAGGTTGTCGGTCGGCTCGTCCAGCAGCAGCGCGGTACTGCCCGCCAGCTCCAGCAGCAGGATCTGGAACCGCGCCTGCTGCCCCCCGGACAGCCGCTCGAACCGCTGCTCCGCCTGGCGGTCCAGCTCGTACCGCCGCAGCGCGCTCATGGCCTTGCCCCGGTCCTTGGCGTGCTCCGTCCACAGGATGTCCAGGAGCGTGCGCCCCTCCAGCTCCGGGTGCGCGTGGGTCTGCGCGAAGTGCCCCGGCACGACGCGGGCCCCCAGCTTCCACTCCCCCGTGTGCGCGACCTCGTCCCCCGCCAGCAGCCGCAGGAAGTGCGACTTGCCCGACCCGTTCGAGCCCAGCACCGCGACCCGCTCGCCGTAGAAGATCTCCAGGTCAAAGGGCCGCATCAGCCCCGTCAGCTCCAACCGCCGGCAGGTCACCGCCCGCACCCCGGTCCGGCCGCCCTGCAGCCGCATGGTGATGTCCTGCTCGCGCGGCGGCTCCGGCGGCGGCCCGGCCTCCTCGAACCTCCGCAGCCGGGTCTGCGCCGCGCGGTAGCGGGAGGCCATGTCGTCGCTGACCTCGGCGGCCTGCCGCAGCGTCCGGACGAGCTTCTTGAGCTGCTCGTGCTTCTCGTCCCAGCGCCTCCGCAGCTCCTCGAACCGCGCGAACCGCTCCTTGCGGGCCTCGTGGTACGTGCCGAAGCCGCCGCCGTGCACCCACACGTCCGAGCCCGCCGGCCCCGGCTCGACGCTGACGATCTTCTCCGCGGCCCGCGCCAGCAGCTCCCGGTCGTGGCTGACGAAGAGCACCGTCTTCTTGGTCTCGCGCAGCCGGTCCTCCAGCCAGCGCTTGCCGGGGACGTCGAGGTAGTTGTCCGGCTCGTCCAGGAGCAGCACCTCGTCCTGACCGCGCAGCAGCGCCTCCAGGACCAGCCGTTTCTGCTCGCCGCCACTGAGGGTGCGCACCTGCCGCCACTGGGCCTTCTCGTACGGGACGCCCAGCGCGGCCATGGTGCACATGTCCCAGACCGTCTCGGCCTCGTACCCGCGCGCCTCGGCCCAGTCCGCGAGCGCCTGCGCGTACGCCATCTGCGCGGCCTCGTCATCGACGGTCATCACCGCGTGCTCGGCCGCGTCCACCGCCGCAGCGGCCTCCCGCAGACGCGGCGGCGCCACCGAGACCAGCAGATCCCGCACCGTCCGCTCATCCCGCACCGAGCCCACGAACTGCGGCATCACGCCCAGCCCACCACTGACGGTGACCGACCCGCCGTGCGGCTTCAGCTCCCCCGCGATCAGCCGCAGCAGCGTGGTCTTGCCCGCGCCGTTGGCCCCGACCAGCGCGACCGAGGCCCCCTCCCCGACCCGGAAGGAAACGTCTCCCAGCAGCACCCGCCCGTCCGGCAGGTAGTACTCCAGATGCCCGGCCTCCACATGCCCCATGACTCAGGATTCTCACCGCCCGCTGCCCCCGGGACCAACCGGTTTATAGGATGCGCGGCATGAGCTACGGGCAAGGTGGGCCCTTCGGCCCCGGGGGAACCGACCCTACGACTCCGGACGGGAACGCCGGCACCGGCTCCCCTCCACCGGGCCCGCCCAACGGGCCCGCCCCCTGGCAGCAGGGCACCGCGCCCGCCGCCCCCCAGGGCCAGGGCGGCCCCGCGTCCCCTGGCTGGAACGCCCCGCACCCCACCCAGCCGCCGGGACACACCGCCCCGCCACAAGGGAACGCCGCCCCCGCCCAGCCGCAGTGGAACGGCACCCCCACCGCGCCGCAGGGAAACGCCCTCCCCACCCAGCCGCAGTGGACCACCACCCCCACCACCCCGACCTGGAACACGACTCCCGACACCGGCACCCCCGACACCGGCACCCCCGACTGGGACGCCCTCGCCGACGAGAGCGCGACCCGCGACAAACGCCGCCGCTGGCTCTACATAGGCGGCGGCGCGGTGGCCACCCTCGCCGTCGCGGGCATCGTCGCCACCGCCGTCGTCACCAGCGGCGGAACGCCGAACGGCAAGCCGAGCACGCTGCCCCCCGAGCAGGCGCTGCCGAGCCAGTCGCCGCAGCCCCAGCCGTCCTTCTCCGAGGTGAACGTCCCGCCCCCGCCGAACCCGCGGGACTACATCTCCGACCCCAAGAAGGACACCGAACCGATCACCGCCGCGGCCCTGTTCCCCACCAAGTCGATGGCCGTCGGCAACCGCACCTACCCCCGCGTCGCCGTCTACGGCATCAAGGACTGCACCGCCGGCGTCCAGGGCCCCCTGGTGTCCCTGCTCAAGCGCAACGGCTGCACCCAGTTGCTGCGCGCCACCTACGCCAAGGACGGCGTGGCCGTCACGGTGGGCATCGCGGTCATGCCCACCAAGGACGCCGCCGCCGCGGTTCGCGACAACAAGAAGACCACCAACCTCAAGCCGCTGCCCGGCGGCCCGGTCCAGAGCTTCTGCCAGGGCACCGCGTGCCGGATGACCACCAACGCCGTCGGCCGGTACGCGTACTTCACGATCGCCGGCTACACCAACGGCAAGGCCGTCACCACGGCCGAGACCCAGGCCCTCCAGTTCAGCCGCGACGGCGGCAGCTACGCCTTCAGCCGCATCCTGGACCGCGGCGAACGCCAGGCCGCGAAGGCCGCCCGCAAACAGTCCTGACACGACGGTGCCCGGCCCCCAAGGGCCGGGCACCGGTCACCGCACAAAGAGGCCACGACGCACAAAGCAGGCACGAAAAGTCACGAAAAGGCCAGCACTCCTCAGCAGCCCACCCAGGCCACCACAGAGCCCACCCGCTCCACCTCAGCAGCACCCATCCGAGGACGACGCCAGCACCCGCCGGTTCCGCGCCTCCAGATTCCGCGCCATCAGCAGCTCGTCGGCCGGATACCCGACCTCCTCCAGCGTCAGCCCGTGCGGACGCACCACGTGCACCGCCGAGTCCCGCACCCCGGCAGCCAGCACCTTCCCGGGCCACTCCACCGGCCGGTGCCCGTCCCCGACGAACAGCAGGGCGCCCACCAGCGAACGCACCATGTTGTGGCAGAACGCGTCGGCCCGCACGGTCGCGGTGATCACGCCGGACGCGTCCCGCTCCCACCGCAGCTCCTGAAGGGTGCGGATCGTGGTCGCTCCCTCCCGCCGCTTGCAGTACGCGGCGAAGTCGTGCTCCCCCAGCAGCGCCCGCGAGGCCTCGTTCATCGCCTCGACGTCCAGCGCCCAGTCGTGCCACAGCACGTGCCCGCGCAGCAGCGGGTCCACCCCGCCGGGGTGGTCCACGACCCGGTACGCGTAACGCCGCCAGATCGCCGAGAACCGCGCGTTGAACCCGTACGGCGCCTCGGCCACCCGCCACACCCGCACGTCCTTCGGCAGCCGCCCGGCCAGCCGCCGCAGCAGCCGGTCCCCGTGCTCGGCCCACAGGTCCTCGGGCAGGTCCACGTGCGCCACCTGGCCCCGGGCGTGCACCCCGGCGTCGGTCCGCCCGGCCACCGTCAGCTCGTACGTCCGGTCGGAGCGCGTCACGGTCCGCAGCGCGTCCTCCAGCTCGCCCTGCACCGTGCGCCGCTCGTGCTGCTTGGCCCAGCCCGAGAAGTCCTTGCCGTCGTACGAAAGGTCCAGCCGCACCCGGACGAAACCGGGCTCCACCTCATCACTCACGCCCGCGATCCTCTCAAAATCCGCACCCGAACAAGCCCCCACCCACAACGAGACCGCCGCCCAAGCCCCCCAAGACGAACGGACGCGGCCCCCAACGCAACCCACCCCAAAAAAAGCGAACACCGCCCCAACACCAACGCCCCCCACAAGCGCCCCCCGAACGCCCCCCATAAGCCGAACGGGTCCCACAAACCGAACGGGCCCACCCCCCGAAGGGAGCGGGCCCGTCCGTACCGATCAGCCGGTCACCCCGTCAGACGGGGTGCACGCCTCAGGCGTCCTTGGACTCCTCGGCCGGGGCCTCGGCGGCCTCGTCCTTGGTCTCCTCGGCCTTCTTGAGGGCGTCTTCCTTGACCGCGCGCTTCGTCGCGGCCTCGGCCTCACCGGTGGCCTCCTGGGCCACGGTCAGGGCCTCGACCAGCTCGATGACGGCCATCGGGGCGTTGTCGCCACGACGGGGACCGATCTTGGTGATGCGGGTGTAACCACCCGGGCGGTTCTCGTAACGCGGCGCGATCTCCGTGAAGAGCGTGTGCACGACGCTCTTGTCGGTGATGACCTGGAGAACCTGGCGACGGTTGTGGATGTCGCCCTTCTTCGCCTTGGTCACCAGGCGCTCGGCGACCGGACGCAGCCGGCGGGCCTTGGCCTCGGTGGTGGTGATGCGGCCGTGCTCGAACAGCGCCTTGGCGAGGTTCGCGAGCAGGTGACGCTCGTGCGCGGCGCTGCCGCCCAGACGGGCACCCTTGGCGGGCTTCGGCATGGTCTTTCTCCTTCATTCCTGCACCGGCCGTACCAGGTACCGATGTCAGCGTCCCCACGGGCGAATGCCCGCAGGAAGTCTCACGCGCGTCGACGACGCCCCGCGCGCACAGGCGTCCCCACGAGCTTCCACCCGCGGGAGGGCCCCCGCACTCCGGCCACTCAACGAGCGACCGCGTACGAAGGCCCGAAACAGAGGTGAGGAACCACCGGAACCCCAGGGCCCACCGGCCCCTCACCCCAAAGCAGCCCGAGCAGCTTCAGCCGCTCAGTACTGCTCGGTCTCCACGAACCCGGCGTCCGCGTCGTCGTCGGCGCCGAAGGCGTCCGCGGCGGCGGTCGGGTCGAATCCGGGCGGGCTGTCCTTCAGGGCCAGGCCCATGCCGGCCAGCTTCGCCTTGACCTCGTCGATCGACTTCGCACCGAAGTTGCGGATGTCGAGCAGGTCCGCCTCGGAGCGGGCCACCAGCTCGCCCACCGAGTGGATGCCCTCGCGCTTGAGGCAGTTGTAGGAGCGGACCGTGAGCTCCAGCTCCTCGATCGGCAGCGCCAGGTCGGCGGCCAGGGCGGCGTCCGTCGGGGACGGGCCCATGTCGATGCCCTCGGCGTCGATGTTGAGCTCGCGCGCCAGGCCGAACAGCTCGACCAGGGTCTTGCCGGCCGACGCCATGGCGTCACGCGGACGCATGGCCTGCTTGGTCTCGACGTCGACGATCAGCTTGTCGAAGTCGGTGCGCTGCTCGACACGGGTCGCCTCGACCTTGTAGGTGACCTTGAGCACCGGCGAGTAGATGGAGTCGACCGGGATGCGGCCGATCTCCTGGCCCACCTGCTTGTTCTGGACGGCGGAGACGTAGCCGCGACCGCGCTCGACGGTCAGCTCCATCTCCAGCTTGCCCTTGCTGTTCAGCGTGGCGAGGACCAGGTCGGGGTTGTGCACCTCGACACCGGCCGGCGGCGCGATGTCCGCGGCGGTGACCAGGCCGGGGCCCTGCTTGCGCAGGTACATCACGACCGGCTCGTCGTGCTCGGAGGAGACGACCAGCTGCTTGATGTTCAGGATGAGGTCGGTGACGTCCTCCTTGACGCCCGGCACGGTGGTGAACTCGTGCAGGACACCGTCGATCCGGATGGACGTGACCGCCGCACCGGGAATCGAGGAGAGGAGCGTACGACGCAGGGAGTTGCCGAGGGTGTAGCCGAAGCCCGGCTCCAGCGGCTCGATGACGAACCGGGAGCGGTACTCGTCGACAACCTCTTCGGTCAGCGAGGGACGCTGAGCGATCAGCATGAGGAATTGCCTCCAGTCTTGGCACCCACTATTTGATGCCGACTTTCCACCGGACGAAAGGCCCGGTGTGTAACAAGGGTACGGGCGGTACGCCCCCAAGAGGCCGTACCGCCCGTGACCGCTGAGCCCTTACTTGGAGTAGAGCTCGACGATCAGCTGCTCCTGCACCTGGGTGTCGATCACCTGGCGCTCGGGCAGCGAGTGCACCAGGATCCGCAGCTTGGAGGGGATCGCTTCCAGCCAGGCCGGAACCGTCCGCTCCCCGGCCTCGGCCTGAGCCACCTGGAAGGGGGTCAGGTTACGAGACGCCGGGCGGACCTCGATGATGTCGTTGGCGGACACACGCGCCGACGGGATATCCGTCTTGCGGCCGTTCAGCGTGAAGTGTCCGTGCCGAACCAGCTGACGAGCGTGGTCGCGGGACTTGGCGAAGCCGGCCCGGTAGACCACGTTGTCCAGACGGGTCTCCAGGATGCGCAGAAGGTTCTCACCGGTCTTGCCGGTCTTCTGGTTCGCTTCCTTGTAGTACCCGACGAACTGTCGTTCAAGGACACCGTAGATCCGGCTGCACTTCTGCTTCTCACGAAGCTGCAGCAGGTACTCGCTGTCCTTGGTGCGCCCGCGACCGTGCTCACCCGGGGGGTAAGGACGGATCTCGATCGGGCACTTCGCGCTCTCGCACTTGCTCCCCTTGAGGAAGAGCTTCTGCTTCTCCCGACGGCAACGCTTGCAGTCGGCCCCGGTGTAACGCGCCATATTGTTTTGTCTCCTAGCTCAGCTGGTCAGACGCGGCGGCGCTTCGGCGGGCGGCAGCCGTTGTGGGGCGTCGGGGTGACGTCCTGGATCGACCCGACCTCAAGACCGGTGGCCTGGAGGGAGCGGATGGCGGTCTCACGGCCGGAGCCGGGACCCTTGACGAACACGTCGACCTTGCGCATGCCGTGCTCCTGCGCGCGACGGGCAGCCGACTCGGCGGCCATCTGCGCGGCGAACGGCGTGGACTTGCGCGAGCCCTTGAAGCCCACGTGACCGGCCGAAGCCCAGGAGATCACGTTGCCGGTGGGGTCGGTGATCGAGACGATCGTGTTGTTGAACGTGCTCTTGATGTGAGCGTGCCCGTGGGCGACGTTCTTCTTCTCCTTGCGGCGCACCTTCTTGGCGCCGGCCGTACGGCCCTTCGGAGGCATGAATTTCTCCCGTGGAGGTGGTCGGTCCTACTACTCGGACCGCTGATTTCCGCGGAACCCCGAAACCCGGGGTTCCGCAGCGCGTCCGGTGAGGACTACTTCTTGCCCGGCTTCTTCTTGCCGGCGATGGCGCGACGCGGGCCCTTGCGGGTACGAGCGTTCGTGCTGGTGCGCTGACCGTGGACGGGCAGACCACGACGGTGCCGCAGACCCTGGTAGCAGCCGATCTCGACCTTGCGGCGGATGTCGGCCTGGATCTCGCGACGGAGGTCACCCTCGGTCTTGAGGTTGGCGTCCACGTACTCGCGGATCTTGACCAGGTCCTCTTCGGCCAGGTCACGAACGCGGGTGTTCGGGTTCACACCGGCGGCGGCGAGCGTCTGCTGCGCCAGGGTGCGGCCGATGCCGAAGACGTAGGTGAGGGCGACCTCCACGCGCTTGTCGCGCGGGATGTCAACACCTGAAACGCGTGCCATTGAATGGCTCCTGTTGATGCTCGGGGGTCTTCCGCAGAGCCGGTCCCGGCCGCCGTACGAGGTACGGACCGGGTCCCCGGCCCCCGCCGGAGGTATCGCCAGTCACGACTGGTCGGGCTCTGCGTATGTACGGATGTGCTCGCGTCGCGCGAAGAACTGCGAGGTGCAGGTCGGCGTGCGTCAGCCCTGGCGCTGCTTGTGGCGCAGGTTGTCGCAGATGACCATGACCCGGCCGTGGCGGCGGATCACCTTGCACTTGTCGCAGATCTTCTTGACGCTCGGCTTGACCTTCATGGGTGTGAGGTTCTCCGGGTCAGGTGCCAGCCCCACGGGAGGGGGCGAGGCAAGATCTACTTGTAGCGGTAGACGATCCGCCCGCGCGTCAGGTCGTACGGAGACAGCTCCACGACGACCCGGTCATCCGGAAGAATGCGGATGTAGTGCATACGCATCTTGCCGCTGATGTGCGCGAGGACCTTGTGACCGTTCTGGAGCTCCACCTTGAACATGGCGTTCGGCAGGGACTCGATCACGGTGCCCTCAATCTCGATGGCACCTTGCTTCTTGGCCACGCTTCGCCCTTCGAATCGGCTACCTTGATCGTCTGCCGGCCCCCGGATCTCCGCTTACGCGGGCATACGGATGCACGACAGCCGACGCGTCAGTCTACGTCAGAGCGCACGAAAAGACGAATCCACGATTATTGCCCACCCTGGAGATCCTTACTCCGGCGGGTCCCAAACGGTCCGTGTACCGCTCTCACCAGGCCGGATACGGACCTCGTAACGACGCGGACGCCCCCGACCCGATCACTTTCGGCAGCCCGCCGCTCCCCGGCCGGGCCCTGCCGCCCCCAACGGCCCACAAGCGGCCCCCCGAGGCACACGCCGCCCGGACCGCGCAACCCAGCAGCCCGCGAACACCTCACGCGACCGGACCGCGCACCTCCAGCGGCCCGGCGAACGCCTGACACCGGCGGGCCCCGACGGACAACCTCACATCGGCAAACCCGCCGAACCCCCTACGCCAGCGGATCCGGCGCGACCTCGACCCCGTACTCCGCCAGCTTCGCCCGGCCGCCGTCCACGGCCGTCAGCACCAGCGGACCCTGCTCGGTCAGCGCGACGGAGTGCTCCCAGTGCGAGGACCAGCTCCCGTCGTTCGACTTGACCGTCCAGTCGTCCTCCAGGACGTGCGTCTTCGGCGTGCCCAGGTTCACCATGGGCTCGATCGCGATGCAGAACCCGGGCACCAGCTTCGGGCCCTTGCCGCGCCGCCGGTCGACGTAGTTCAGCAGGTGCGGGTCCATGTGCATCTGCGAACCGATGCCGTGACCGCCGTAGTCCTCGACGATGCCGTACTTGCCGCTCGACGGACGCGGCTGCCGCCGGATGTAGCCCTCGATGGCCTTGGAGATGTCCACCAGGCGGTTGCCCTTGCGCACGGCCGCGATGCCGGCCCACATGGACTCCTCGGTGACCCGGCTCAGCTCGACCAGCTCCGGGGCGTGACCGCTGCCCACGAACGCCGTGTACGCGGCGTCACCGTGCCAGCCGTCGATGATCGCGCCGCAGTCGATGGAGATGATGTCGCCGTCCTTCAGGACGGTCTTGGTGTCCGGGATGCCGTGCACCACGACGTCGTTCACCGACGTGCAGATGGTGGCGGGGAAGCCGCCGTACCCCAGGAAGTTCGACTTCGCGCCGTGCGACTCCAGCACCTCGCGCGCCACGTCGTCCAGGTCCTTGGTGGTGGCGCCCGGCACGGCGGCCTCGCGGGTCGCGGCGTGGATGGCGGCGACGACCAGCCCCGCCTCGCGCATCTTCGCGATCTGCTCCGGGGTCTTGATCTCCAGCATGACGGCCGACGCCTTCCTGAACCGACTTCGAGACGATCTCACGGGCGCGGCTCCGACCGCCGCACCCGTCCTTCCACCATACGGCCGCGGCACCCGCCCGGGTGCCGCCGCCGTATTCGTGCTGTGGGGACC